>JAEEKL010000149.1 GCA_016282395.1 Bacteroidales bacterium | reverse complement strand
CTGGTCTGAAATTCTCATCGCCACGGCTACCAACAGCAGTATTGACAGCTACCTCCTCAATAGTATCGCCCTCTACCCGAACCCCGCCAACGACGTTGTCAATGTAGAATGCACAATGAACAATGTACAATTGGAGGGTATCGAGGTGATTGACGTTTATGGTAAAATCATCACCACCGTAGGGACACGATTCATCGCGTCCGCCCAATCCCCCGCGTCCGCCCCGATCCAAATCAACGTTTCCGGTCTTGCCAACGGCATGTATTTCGTGCGCGTGACCACGGACGAGGGTGTGGCAACGAAGACCTTCATCAAGAAATAGTCCCGTAGGGGCGTATCGCATACGCCCGTATCGCATACCCCCTTTGTAGAGACGTTTCAGGAAACGTCTCTACAGCACCGACAAACCAAGGCCGTCCGAATTCCGGGCGGCCTTTTTTTCAACAAGTTATTAACAATCCATTTTCAATATAAATATATAGTATTTTTGCATTCTTGTTTTTTGATGTTACTTTGCTACTATAACTTGTGACAATAACAATCACTGTTCACTGTTCACTAATCACTGTTGCATATTAACTAAATAAATATTCACAAAATTTATTCGTATGAAAAAAATCTTATTTTTTCTGCTGACAGCACTGATCGGACTTGGCAGTCTGACGTTGTCAGCGCAATCGGTCACTGTGGCCAACGGTAGCGCCACCAATGACTACATTCCGGTTTATGGACTTTGGCTGGATGCGAACCAGCACAACCAGATCATCTATCCGGAAAGTATGTTGACGGGGTTGGTGGGTGAAGACATCAACACCATCATGTTTTACTTTTCCAGCGAACCGAGCAATTCCTGGACTTCCACGGTCACGCTGAGCATGGGCATCACGGCAAACGCATCGTTCTCCTCAGCTACGCATGACCAGAGCCCTGTTTCCCAAGTCTATTCAGGCAACTTTTCAATCACCAACGGTACGTTGACATTCGTACTCGATTCCGCCTTCACTTATAACGGCGGCAATCTTTTACTGGACATTGCCACGGTCGGAACAGACTATTCCTCCGCTTCTTTCCTCGGGGTTTCGCAGGCAAGTGCGAGTATATACCAATACAACTCCGATTCCGGAGTTCAAAGTTTCCTGCCCAAAACAATGTTCGTTTTCAGCAACTGCCTGGCGCCCACCGCTTTGTCTGTCGATAGCATCACCCAGACCACGGCCACTTTCACATGGCAGCCGGGTGATCAGGAAACCGCTTGGGATGTCTTCGTCGGCAACGGCACAGAAGATTTGAGCACAGTCGAATGGATTCCTGTCACCACCAACTCTTACGAGCTCGAAAACCTGACTGCGAACACGTACTATACAATCTACTTACGCTCCAACTGCGGCGATGAAAACAGCTATGCGGTTTCCACCTCTTTCCGCACCGCCTGTGGCATCACCCCTATCCCCTATTCGGAAGGCTTCGAATCGTTTGTCGCTTACACACAGCCTACCTGTTGGCAATTCATCAATCCTTACATTAGCTATTCCTACAATTATCCTGTTATTAATTCCAACAACAGCCACAGTGGCAACAACGCCTTCTATTTCTATACGGATTATTACAACAATCCCTCTCAAATGCAGTACGCTGTATTACCTTTGCTTGACGAGCATCTCACCAACCTGCAACTCTCCCTCTATTCCAGAAGAGATGCGGAATTATCAGGCACTTTCTACATCGGATATATCACCGATCCAACCGACGAGAGCACCTTTGTGCCGTTGGTGACCCGCACGGGCGCATCCATGGGCGATGACAACTTCCACAGAGACATTGTGGATTTCAGCAACATCCCCGTTGACCTGGACTCTACCGCCTATATCGCTTTAGCCTATCAGAACAGTACCTATTACGGCTGGTACGTGGATGACATTGAGGTGACATTACTCCCGGAATGCTCCATTCCTGTCGGACTCACCACTAACGAAATCACCTCCAGCACAGCAACACTTGCTTGGACACCCGGCACTTCCACCACCTTCAATGTTTATTACAAGGAATATCATGATACGGCCTACACAGAAGAACTGGCCTTGTCTGACACTTTCCTGTTGCTTGAAAATCTGATTCATTCCACTCAATACCAATGGTATGTGGTTGCTGTGTGTGATGACGGCTCTCTCCAAACCAGTGAAGAAGTGACTTTCTCCACGGCTTGTTCGGCCATTGACACGTTACCTTACTCTGTGGATTTTGAGGTTTCCGCACCCGGTTCAACACTCCCGTTCTGCTGGACAAGAGGCAACGAACATGAAGAATACCCCTATATCTATGACTACAATGCTTACCAAGGTGAAAACATATTGTATTTCTATTACACGAACACCGTGGCACTGCCTCAAATCGATGACGAAGCGATTGACATCCACAACACCCAACTCTCTTTCTACGCACAGGCTTCTGATGCAGGCACCACGCTTCAAGTGGGCGTGATGACCAACCCCTACTCGTCATCCACATTTGTGCCTGTGGGCAATCCGATTACCTTGACGAATACTTATGCGCACTACGAGGTCTCTTTCGCCAGCTATACCGGAAGCGGCAAATATATCGCCTTCAGAAATCCTGACGAATGGGAAACGCTGTATATTGACGAGGTGACCTTGGAGAACTTGCCTGATTGCTCACGTCCCGATGCTGTCTGGACCCAGACAATTGACTCAAGCTCTGTCACCGTTGCTTGGAGTGCCCCTGAAAATCCGAGCAGTTGGGAAGTGGTTCTTGGTCCGCAGGGATTTAACCCCGACATGGTCACGGCAGAAACGACAACCACCCCGAGCTACACCTTTGACGGTCTCAGCACCAACACCACATACGATGTGTATGTGAGAACAGAATGCGATGAAGGTTTCAGTGCCTGGTCCAACGTGATGACATTCCTCACACTGAGCACTGCCCCCGCCACCGTGCCTTACGTTTGTGGTTTTGAGGATCCCGAAGAAAATGCCAATTGGACATTTGTTCAGGGATGGCAGACCAACCAATGGTTTATTGATTCCGCTATTGTCACGATGGACGGCAGTGCTTATTCCATGTACATTTCCTCGGACTCCGGTGCCACCAACACTTACAACACCAGTATGTCTTCCGTGGCTTGGGCTTACCGTGACATTCAATTCTCTGACGCGAACGAGTTTGAACTCGCATTTGATTGGAAAGGCGAGGGCGAATCCACATACGACTATTTGAGAGTTTATATCGGCAATCCTGCTCCTGTGACTGAAGGAGAGAACACACAACCCACCAGCGCAATTCAGCTGGCGCAACTCAACCAGTCTTCTGACTGGCAACACGCCTCCTTCTCTTTAGGATCAGCCTATTCAAACACCACCAAACGTTTGTTCTTTATGTGGAGAAATGACATCAGTCTCGGCACAAACCCTGCCGGTGCTATCGACAACATCACGATAACAGAAATTGCCTGCGCCCAGCCCGCCAACATGACTGTTGTTACTGTGGACACAGCGGCAGCCACCATCAGATTTACACCTGGCGGCAGTGGCGATGAAGCGTGGGAGCTGATGTACGGCACCACTGACACCACCATGACCACTGTCAATATTACCACCACCACTGTCACGCTGGATGAGCTTACCCCGGGAACGAACTATTACGTATATGCGAGAACTCTTTGCTCAGACGGCGACACCAGCGCTTGGTCACCGGCCCTGGTCTTCCAGACCGAGTGTGCGGCCATCAACAGCGTGCCCCGCTTCTGGGATTTCGAGGACAACAATTTCGGTGGCACAGAATCATATCCGATGCCCACGTGTTGGGACAGAGGTCTGGCATCCGCTTCCTATCCGTATGTTTACGACTACGACTATTATGCCTATGATGGCGATCAGTCCTTGTATTTCTACAATTCGTATATAAATTTGGCTATCATGCCGGCCATTGACACCGAAATCTTACCTATCAACACCTTGCAGGTGTCATTCTACGCCAAAGCCGATGACCTTAACTACTATGACGCACAGTTAATTGTGGGTGTCGTTTCCGACATCTACGACATGAGCTCTTTCGTTCCCGTTGACACCATCGAACTCACGGAAGATTACCCTATTGACCCATACGTGGTGATGTTCAACAACTATACAGGCAGTGCGAACAGAATTGCTTTCAAGAACAACAGCTCTGACAGTTACGCGTACAACGATATCTATATTGACAACCTCACTTTAGAGGAGCAGCCCAGCTGTCTGCCTGTTTCCCACATTACCATGGAGAGCAACGACATGACCTCCATAACTCTCAACTGGAACGCCGGTTTTGAGGAGGTTTCCTGGAATGTGGAGTACAAGGAGACCTCCGATTCAGTCTGGAACACCGCCGTGGCAAGCGAAACTCCTTTCACGCTGGACAACCTGAATCCCGCCACGATGTACGACATCCGTGTGCAGGCTGACTGTGGTGGTAGCGATATTTCCCCGTGGAGATACATCCAGGCCTCTACCCAACTTTGCGACACCGCCAACCAGTGCGAATACGTCTTCTCGCTCAGCGACACATACGGTGACGGTTGGAACGGTGGCTACATCATTGTCAAACAAAATGGCATCGTGGTGGCCAATGTGGGTATGACTTCCGGCTCTTCAGAGACCGCGACAGTCTCTTTGTGCGACAATGTCTCCACCGAACTGGAATGGCATAGCAGTATGTATAACAGTGAATGTTCCTTCACGGTAACCGACCCGTTCGGAACTCTTTTGTTCACCCAAACTTATCCCTCCGAGGGCAACCTTTACACTTTCAACTCCAACTGTTTCGCACCCACTTGTCCGGCTCCTACCGGCATCATGGTCAGCAACATCGACATGTCGAATGCTACAGTGACTTGGACACCTGGCGGTGACGAGACGAACTGGAATGTGGAGTACAAGGAAGTTTCTGAAACGACATGGAATATTGTTCCTGTGACAACCACGTCCTACACCATCAACAACCTCACCGCCGCCACGCTCTATGATGTGCGTGTGCAGGCTGAATGCGATCCCGAAAATTCCAACCCTTCCGCTTACAATGCCACCACTTTCAGCACGTCAATATGTGCCGCAGCCGACCAATGCGCATACACGTTCGTGCTGGGTGACAGCTATGGTGACGGTTGGAATGGCGGTTCTTTGGACATCCAACAAAACGGCATCTCGGTAACCACTGTTGAAGCGCTCAATCATGGCGGTGGTAACTCACAGACTTACGACACGATCATCTTGAATCTCTGCGACGGTATCTCCACCTCTTTAGTGTGGACGGCTGGTTCATACGCCGATGAGGCCGGTTTCACCTTGATAGGACCTGACGGCACGCAACTCTACACCATTACAGGCATGAGCGGCTACACCACTTACACCTTCACCACCGACTGTAGCGGTGCCGGTCCTGGTCCTGTGATTACCGATCCTACCGTAGCCACAGTTGCCGCTTCTGCTATTGAGCAGACGACCGCCACGCTGAACGCCACCATCACGAATCCCGACAACGTGACCATCACGGCCAAGGGCTTCGAGTGGAAGGCCACCACAGGCGGTACCTACACGCAGATTTCCGGCACCGGCACGGGCAACACCTTCACAGCCAACCTCTCTGGCTTGACCCCGAACACGGGTTACACCTACAAGGCGTTCATCACCTTCGATGGCACTACCGTCTATGGTAACGAGATGACCTTCACCACACTGCCCGAGGGCACTCCCGAACCGTGTGAGACCCCGACGAACCTGCATGCCTCCGATGTTGATGCCCACAGCATCACCATTGGTTGGAATGCCAACGCCAACGTCAGCAGCTGGAACATCCGCTATCGTGTTGGGAACGGCACTTGGAACAGCGCTACCAGCAACACCAACACCTACGTGATGAGTGGCTTGGATGCCGAAACTCTTTACGAGATTGAGGCGCAGGCCAACTGCGGCAACGGTAACTTGAGTGAGTGGTGCGAGCCCATCCATATCAGCACGACCTACGACGGCATCGACAGCTGGTTGGAGAACAGCGTGAGCCTCTATCCGAACCCCGCCAACGATGTTGTCAATGTAGAATGTACAATGAACAATGTACAATGTTTGGGCATTGAAGTGTTTGATGTCTTTGGCAAGTTAATTAACACGGTGAATGTAACCGAAAACACGACCCGCATCAACGTCAGCGGTCTCGCCAACGGCGTCTATTTCGTGCGCGTGACCACGGATGAGGGTGTGGTGACGAAGACGTTCGTGAAGAAATAGTTTACAGTTAATAGTTAGCAATTATGGGCGGAGAGGAATCTTCGCCCTTTTTTTCGTAATCATTACGATTTATGAAAATTGCAAACCGCAAAAGACGTGTATCGGTATTATGTCCAGTACCCGTTTTATCCGTAATTCTACATTTTTATCGTCTCACCTCCGGATGTTTCATCAAATAGAGGATGTTCCCGTCTTTGTAATAGACATCGTCCCGGTATTGCACGGTGCCATCGTCACCCACGAAACAGGTGAAGTATTCGATGAAAAGCGGGATAGGCTTGCGTAGGGCGACACTCGTGGGACGCAGCTTGCGGTAGAACTGCTTGTCCCAATCGCTGAGCTTTTCGTAATAGATGGAATCTTGCTCGTGCTTCTTCTCCAAGAACTCCTCACCCTTCTCGGTAGTGGGTTCCGCACCAGAAATTATGTGTAGCTGCTCAGTATAGACCGTGTCGAATCCGTTGACGGCGTAAATCCACTCGGCAACGCTGTCGGGATGCTGCACGCGCACGCAGCCGTGACTCAACGCCCGCTTGCGCCGCTTGAATGCCCCTTTGTTGTTGGTGTCGTGCAAATAGACAGACTCGGAGTTGGCGAACACGAACTTGTAAAGTCCTAACGCATTATAGCGGCCTGAAGTCTGGTGCAGCCGGTACGGGATGTTACCTCGGTTCACCTTGCTCCAGTTGATGGAGTCGGGTACGACATACTTTCCGTTGCGGCTGTCGCGGATGTAGAGGTGTTCGCGATTGACCACCGCCGTGTTGCTGCGCACGAGCTTATGATAATATTCGTTCTTGATGATGTCGTAAGGAATGTTCCATTCCGGGTTGAGGACGACCGTCCGTATCTGGCTGTACATCAGTGGGGTCTCGGCCTTAAAAGGCGTGATAAGACCGTTTTTGTGCCGCGCCGGCACGTTCTCCGGATTCTGCGTTTTGCCACAGCAGATCCGATTGCGCATCACCACCTCATCCTTCTGCACCACACACAGCGTGTAGTCGGGGATATTGACTGCGATGTAGAGCGTATCATCGCCCTTCTGATGACTTTTCTGCCAGCGCATCCGTTCCATATTAGCCGCAACCGCGTCCTTGTAATACTGCAACGGACGGTTCAGCTTCTCGATGGTCTCCGCGTCAAGGGAATCGCTTTCAGGGATGCCATTCATGCGCCGGAAAGCATTGACAGCTTCTAACAGCGTATCATTCAAGGTTTTGAAATCACCAACAGCGATACCAAGCTGGTTCAGCCGCTTGCAAAGCTTCTGTAAGTTAGCACTATGGCCATCCTTGCGCACACGGAAGTCGGGCACCTCGGTTTTCACCGAATCCGACAATGCGTGCAACCGTTTTAATTCCTTTTGAAGAGTTTGGTAATCAGACGATTTAGGAGCCAATTCGGAAACATACTCCGAATATCGCGCAATATTCTCAAGAGCATTGTAAAGGAATGTGGAATCGGGCGAGAGCGTCGCATAATACCATTTGTTGCCATGAACGGCCTTGGGTGTCACCGCACCGTATTGCAAGGCACTGGCATAGCGCAGGTATTGGTCGGTGAGTTGCCGTTCGATACCGTAAAGGTACGTATAGAGTGTGTTGTCATTGGGAACCTGATGCTCCACAAGTCGAGATATGCCTTGTTGGAGACTGTCCAGTCCGAAATATTCGGCAGGAATGCCATGGAAGCGATCGGCGTTGTCAAGACAAGCAAGCAGCGTGTCTATGAGAGCTTCCTGCACTCCATTTTGTGTCCAAAACGGATGGTAATCGCGCGAGCGGTAGAACTCGCGAACCAACACGTCCGGCAAGATGGTGTTATTCTCGCCGGCAATCTGGCTTTCAATAAACTGGATGTAATCCTTCTCGTTATAGTGCGTGTAATGCTTGAACCAATGCGGTTTGGGCTGCACCCTCTCCTTCCGCTGGCATCCACCGGACATAAATAGGATTAAAAAGGATACAACCAAAATCAACAGCGTGTTGATGGTGGCAGCTAATGCGTAATTTCGCATTGGCAGCAATGTTTTCCTCATCATATCAGATAAATAGCACATCTTGCTAAATAATAAAACGGGGCAAATGTACAATATTTTTTTTTTGATATCAAACCATTCTTATGACTTTCAGCTGTGAGCTAAGCGGATGATGTTCTGCGTCATATAGAAAAATTTCGCACACCACCGACCTTTCTGACAAACAGATTGCGCCTGCCCTCCTATCACAAAAAGTGCGATAACAACAATAAAAAAACATCCCTTTCTTCAACTTGACAAAATCGATTCGAAATGACTAACTACTATATGGCGCGACATCATACCCCACAAACTCCCCCTTTTGGTACTTGAAATAACCACAAACCGCCACCATGGCCGCATTGTCGGTGGTGAGATCAAGCGGAGGGAGAAAAATGTTACGGTGATAGCGGCGAGCCAAATCGGTCATGGCATCACGCAAACCAGAGTTTGCCGATACGCCACCCGCCAATACCAAATCCTTGCAGTCGCACTCTTTGAACGCTTTCTTCACCTTGTCAGTCAACGACTTGACAATGGCATACTGCATCGAAGCCGCCAAATCGTGGATATTTTCCTCGATAAAGTTCGGGTTCTCCTTGAGCTGGTCACGCACAAAGTAAAGAAACGAAGTTTTGAGTCCACTGAAACTGTAGTCCAATCCGGGCAGATGCGAAATGGCGAACTGAAACCGTTTCGGGTCGCCCTCCTTGGCATACTTGTCAATGACCGGGCCACCGGGATAAGGCAATCCCAAAATCTTGGCAGCTTTGTCGAAGGCCTCGCCCGCCGCGTCGTCGATGGTGCCACCAAGCTTGGTCATGTCGAAGTAGTCATTGACCTGCAACAAGAGCGTGTGGCCGCCGGAGACGGTGAGACAGAGGAACGGGAACTGCGGCTTCGGTTTGGTCTCGCCGGGCTTGTCGAGGAAATGCGCCAACACGTGCGCCTGCAGGTGGTTGACCTGCACGAGCGGGATGCCTAACGTAAAAGCCATCGACTTGGCGAAGGAGTTGCCCACTAACAGCGAGCCGAGAAGTCCGGGACCATTGGTGAAGGCGATAGCCGACAGCTGCTCCTTGTCGATGCCGGCGCGCTTCAACGCGGTGTCAATCACGGGAATGATGTTCTGCTGATGTGCACGGGAAGCCAATTCCGGCACCACCCCGCCATATTCCGCGTGGATTTTCTGACTTGCGATCACATTCGACAGGATGACGTTGTCTTGGATCACCGCCGCAGAGGTGTCGTCGCAGGAAGATTCTATTCCGAGGATGTACATTTTCTGTAATGGTTATGGGTTATGGGTTATGGGTTATTGAAGCTTGGTTTTGTGATTAGTGATTAGTGATTGGTGATTGGAAAGTAAAATCTGTACCTATTCTTCATTTTCAATTATCAATTATCAATTATCAATTATCAATTTTTCAAGAATGTCCATCGCTTTCTCAGGCAGCATGGGTTCCGAAACACGTTTCTTGCCTTCATAGACACAGACCAGGCCGTTAGAGGCGCCCACGATGCCGTAGTCGGCGTCGGCCATCTCGCCGGGACCGTTGACGATGCAGCCCATGACCCCGATTTTGAGGCCTGGGCAGCCTGCAAAACGCTGTTTCACAGCCGAAAACACCGACTGGATGTCGTATTGCGTGCGCCCGCAGGAAGGACAAGCAACAAATTCCGTGTTCAGGATTTTGATACGGCAGGCTTGCATAATTAGGGATTCGTAGTCAGCAATTTGGGATGCAGAGAAATGCGGATTCACCAGTTTGAGGTCACGCAATTTGTGCGTGAAATGAGCATAGCCCGTGGCCGCCGCAGCCCGACAGTACCAGCTTTCCTCATCCTCAGAATCGTCTTCAAAAATCAAGGTTCCATCTTGAATATTCAGATTTTCAACATCCAGATTTTCAATTACATGCAACAGTTTATGGCCAAACGGTGATTCGTTTTCGGGCGGTTCGGTGAGGGAGACGCGGATGGTGTCGCCGATACCCATCAGCAGTAAAGCGCCGATGCCCGCCGCCGACTTCACCCTACCCTCGCGGTCGTTACCTGCCTCGGTAACGCCAAGATGCAACGGATAGGACATCTCACGCTGCAACATACTGTCGTGCAGCAGTTTGGTGGCCGTCATCATAGTCAGCACATTGCTCGATTTCATGGAAATCACCACCTTGTGGAAATCGTACTGCTCGCAAATTTCCAACCATTCGAGGGCCGACTGCACCATCGCCTCGGGGGTATTGCCGTAGCGACTGACAATGCGATCGCACAGTGAGCCGTGGTTGATGCCGATGCGGAGCGCCGTGCCGTGTTCCTTGCAAATCTCAAACAACGGTTTGGCCCGCAACGCCATACGCTCGACCTGTGCGGCGTATTCGCTCTCTGAGAGGTCGAGCTGGGAGAAGTTGCGCTTGTCAGTGAAATTGCCGGGGTTCACGCGCACCTTGTCCATGAACGGAGCCACAGCTTCCGCCACCTTCGGGTTGAAATGCACGTCGGCGACGAGCGGAATCAGACCGTAACCATCCATCGCCAACTGCCGTTTGATGGCGCGGAGCGGTTCCACCTCGTGGAGAGAAGGCACGGTGAGGCGCACCATCTGCGCTCCCGCGTTGATCATCCGCTCGCACTGTGCCACGGACGCAGCCACATCCGCCGTGTCCGTATTGGTCATCGACTGCACCACCACGGGGGCGTTCCCGCCGATAGGGAGGTTGCCGACTTGGAATTGTCGTTTGCTGTTCATTTGTAATGGTTATTGGTTATGGGTTATTGGTTATTGAGGGTTATTGGGGTAGAGGTTATAGGTTATGAGGTTAGAAGGTTATAAGGTTATAAGGTTATAAGGTTATAAGTTGAGGTAAGAGGATGACTATACAAAACATCATTCTACATTCTACATTCTACATTCTTCATTCATCATTCTTCATTATGAATTATGAATTGAACCCCTGTGCCTGCAGCGGCACCTGCACATTATCTCCCGTAATCAGTTGGTAGCCAGCTGACTCTTCTTTGATGTAGCCAATGATGGAGACATTCTCCACTTTCTTAATCTTCTCGAAATCAGACTGCTTGATGGTGAACATGAGCTCGTAGTCGTCGCCGCCGTTGAGAGCCGCCACAGTGTGTACAATATCCAAATCCTTGAGGGTCACGAAGGTAAGTTCCGTCATCGGCAATTTCTCCTCAAACAGGACACAGCCTTTGTGCGAGGCCTTGCAAATCTGAATGATGGAGGTGGCCAGCCCTTCGCTGACGTTCGCCATGGCGGTAGGCTGGATTTCTTCGCGGCGCAGACTCTCAATGATGTCGATGCGCGGTTCGGGTTTCAGTTGGCGGCGCAGGAGGTAGTCCTTGCCCGTGAAGTCGGGCTGGGCATCGGGGTTCTTCTCAAAGACCTTTTTCTCGCGTTCGAGGAGCAATAATCCGGTGTATGCTGCCGCAAAATCCCCAGACACACAGATAAGCTCGTTTTCCGCCGCACCTTTTCGGGTACACAGTTGCGCAGGGGTGCACTCCCCTATCGCGGTCATGGAAAGCACTAACTCGCGAGGCGAGGTCGTGAGGTCTAGTCCGACAAGATCCGCATGGACTGTTTCACAGCAAGCCGACACCCCGCTCAAGATTTCGTTGACCATTTTCAAGTCGAAGCGGTCGGAGACTGCGATATTGACCAGCAACTGCGACGGCACGGCATTCATGGCCAGCACATCTGCAAAAGCAATCGTGGAAAGTTTGTAGCCAAGATGCTTGAGCGGGAAATAGGTAAGGTCGAAATGGACATTCTCCACGAAGACTTTGGCGGCGGTAACCATCTGGTCACCATCGGATTCCACTACAGAGGCATCATCGCCAGTGGCCACGATGGTCGAGGCGTTTTCAGTCGGGAAGAACTTGGAAAGTTCTGCTATCAACTCATATTTGCCGGGCATCTTCACCGGCTCGGAAATAGCATTCTCAGCCATATTTGGAATTTTTCGGCAAAGATACATTTTTTTCACGTAAGACGTTTGGCATACCTTATCCTTTCACACGAACAGTCCTAATAAGTTCACAACTGATTTGCTCAAACAGATATTTATTCGGAAATTTTGTGTACCTTTGCCGCTCAAATTTCCGATTATGCGTTATCAACCTTTATCAGCTGAATTCTATACCCACAACCGCCGCAATGTGGTCGGCGAGATGGCAGAAAACTCTGTGGCATTGCTCGTTTCGCACGATGAGTATCCGCGTTGCGGCGACACCACACATCCTTTCCGGCAGAACTCCGAACTGCTTTATTTGTGCGGTATCGACCAGGAGGAGACGAGCTTGCTGCTCGCCCCGTGGCACCCGAATCCGGACTACCGCGAGGTCCTTTTCATCAAGAACCCGTCGCCAGAGAAAATCGTCTGGTTCGGGCACCGGCTCTCCAAAGAGGATGCCAAGAAACTCTCCGGCGTGCGGAACGTGATGTTCAACGAGGAGTTCGAGAGCGTCCTCAACGCCGTGATGGTGCAGTCGGAGCATGTCTATCTCCATATTCCCGAAGACCCGCGTTTCCGACAGGAACTTCCGACCCGCGAGATCCGCTTCGCCAAGCAGCTGAAGGAGAACTACCCGCTGCACGACTATCGCCGTCTCGCTCCGATTCTATATCCGCTGCGCAACGTCAAGCAGCCCGAGGAATTGGCTGCGATGAAGAAGGCGTGCGAGATTACGAGCAAGATGTTTGCGAGGGCGTTATCTGCCATCGCACCAGGGAAATACGAGTACGAGATCGAGGCGGAGATGACCTACGAGGTGATTCGCAACGGAGCCACCACGCATTCGTTCGCTCCCATCATCGCCGCCGGCCCCGACACCTGCATCCTTCACTATATCAAGAACGACAAGCAGATGCGCGACGGCGACCTGCTGCTGATGGACTTCGGCGCGGAATATGCCAACTATGCCGGCGACTGCTCCCGCACCGTTCCTGTGAACGGCAAGTTCACCCCGCGACAAAAGGCGGTGTATGAGGCTGTACTTTCTATTTACAAGGAGACCATCCCGCTCTTCAAGCCCGGCATGACCATCCACAAGATCAACGATTACGTTTTCAAACGGATGGACGAGGAGTTGATCAAGCTGGGTTTATATACGCAGAAAGATGTTGACAATCAAGATCCCGCGATGCCCTGTTTCAAAAAGTATTACATGCACAACACTAGCCATTTCATCGGTTTGGACGTGCATGACGTGGGCCAGCGCGACTGGGTATTCCAACCTGGCAACGTGCTCAGCTGCGAACCCGGTATCTACATCGCCGAGGAAGGCATAGGTGTCCGCATCGAAACCGACGTGGTGGTCGCCGACACCCCCATTGACCTCATGGCGGATGTGCCCGTGGAGGTGGAAGAAATTGAAGCGAGAATGCGCGATTAGCAGTTAGCAGTTAGCAGTTAGTAGTTGGAGGTTTTGAACTGTTGGGTGTTGGAACTTTCTTTGTGATTTTTGGTGGGCGAATCGTTTTTCTTTTTAGTTTTGCAAATCAATTGAAAATAAAAAGAAAAGAATTAAGCATGAAACATAGTATAGTTCAAGAGAAGAGTCGGCGTTTTGCGTCAAGAATCATAAAGATGTATCAATATCTACAGCAACAAAAAAGGGAGTTTGTTATGTCGAAACAACTTTTGCGTTCAGGGACCAGCATTGGTGCCAATATAAGCGAGGCGTTATGTGCTCAATCGAGAAAAGACTTTTATGCAAAAATGTATATCGCATACAAAGAATCTTCAGAAACGTTATATTGGATTGATATGCTGTTTGACAATGGATATATTACTGATTTACAATATGAAAGCATTAAGAATGACAATTTAGAACTTGTAAAAATGTTATCCGCGATAACGAGAGCCCAAAAATATCCCAAATCCCAACAATGTTTCGAAAAAGCAACTGCTAACTACTAACCGCTAACTACTAACTATTTCAGTAACAACCATTATTTACAATGTCATTAATAGATAACATCCTCCGCTGTCGCACCCTCTCCATCACCGGTATGGCAAAAAACACCGGCAAGACTGTGACGCTCAATTATTTGCTTGAGCAGCTTGAAGCTTTACATAGAGTTGTCGCGGTGACTTCCATTGGCATTGACGGGGAGAAGACGGACCAGGTGACGCAGACGGAGAAGCCGGAAATTGAGCTCTATGAAGGGACAGTTTTCGTGACTTCGGAATACCATTACAGGCAACGGTTGTTGCTTTCGGAAATATTGGATCTTTCAGAGGAGAGTACTTCGTTGGGACGTTTGGTGACTGCCCGGGTGCTGCAGGCGGGCAAGGTGATCTTGTCGGGACCGGCTACCACGGGCGGTGTTCGCAGATTGTTGGACCGAATGAGCGAGTTTGATGTGGACCTCACCATCGTGGACGGGGCGTTGTCGCGCAAGAGCCACGCCTCGCCGACCATCGCCGATGGACTGATTCTCTCCACAGGCGCGGCGATTGCCCCCGACCTCAACACCATCGTGAAGAAGACCACCGAGTTGCATAATCTGATGCAACTCCCTGAATATGAGACTTCCAAAACCGACGAGCTTTTGCAGATCGAAAATGGCATCTTTGCCTTGGAAGACGGAAATCCTGTTTCCCTGAATATTCCATCTTCCTTGTTGTCTGATAAATACAAGGCCGAACTTTTCTCGCACGGCAATCACCTTTTCCTCAGCGGCATCCTCACCGACATGATGCTGAATTTCCTGCGTATGCAACCCGAGGTGAAGAATTGTGTGGTCATCGTCAAGGATTTCACAAAAGTGTTCGTCACCCCGATGAACCTGAAGCTTTTCCTGAGCAAAGGCGGCCAACTCCGTGTGCTGAAACGTCCGAATTTATTAGCGGTTACAGTTAATCCCGTTGCCCCAAGCGGATTTACGCTCCCGTCCGAAATGCTCGTCAAAGCGATGGAGGGGGTGTTTGACGTGCCGGTGTATGACGTGGTTGGCGGGTAAGAGGTTTTTTCGTGTTTCTTCCTGTTTCCGTTTTTCCCTCTGCTCTTGCGGGTCGGAGGTTCCGTTTGGCCGGGCAAGGCTTCGCTTTTCCGTTGGTGTGGTGGTTTTCGGAAATGCGTGTTGTTTCCGTTAGAAGGGGGAGGCCAAACGGAATGGTGCATTTGCTGGTCGGCAGGATAGTCGTTGGCGATTGAAAAAATAATTATCGAAAAATGTTTGGATATTAAAAAAAGTGTATTTTTGCAGCGACAGTTTCCACCACGCTACCCGACGTAAGTCCAG
>JAEEKL010000148.1 GCA_016282395.1 Bacteroidales bacterium | reverse complement strand
GAAGCCGCCATGTGCATCGGAATGTACTCGTCAGAGCTCAATTCCAGTTTTCCCCACTCGCCGTTTCTGAAATAGCAGCGGACATTGTAGTCGGTTTTCACATAACCGAATGAAAGGTTTTTCCAATCGATATTTTTCATAAAAAATGTATTTGATTAGTTGATTTATACTGTTAATAAGCTGTCAATGGAATATTTGGACAGTCTTTTGCGACCTTTCAACGCTTCTAACTCCATCAGGAAGAGCAGATGGATGTCTTTGGGGTGGAAGTGGTTGACAAGGTTCACGGCTGCGGTCATGGAGCCACCGGTAGCCAGCACATCGTCAATGATGAGCACCTTTTGATTTTCGGCCATCGCATCGGTGTGGATTTCCATTGTGGCACTGCCATATTCGAGTAAATAAGTCTCCTGATAGGTCTTGAATGGAAGTTTTCCTTTTTTACGTACAGGGACAAAAGGGACACCCAGTTGGAAGGCCAGATTTGTGCCGAAGAAAAAGCCGCGTGACTCAAGGGCGACCACCACATCAGGCTCGAACTTCTTAGCTATCTGCACCATAGTATCGATAGTCTCGCGGTATGCCTGCGGGTCATTGAGCAAAGTGGTAATGTCATAGAACTGAATTCCGGGTGTCGGAAAGTCAGGAACCACACGAATTTTCTCCTTGATATTCATCACTTTTTCTGTCCAAAAAATTTTGCACAAAAGTACACTTTTTTTTAAAACAAAAAAGGTGTTCTTGCGGAACACCTTTTTTTTCAAATATTTTTGAAAAGATTATCTTTTCCGTTTGCCACTGTTAACAATAGTGTTTGTAGCTTCGCTTTCTGCTTTGTCGATAGCTTTATTGGCAATTCTGTTAGCGGCGTTTTGAGCGTGTTCTTGAACCGTGGGAGCTTCGTTTGTTTTGGAAACAGTCATACCCGTATTGCTGTTGTTGTTCTTCTTGGGGGTTGCGGCGGGTTTCTTGGCAGGAGCGGCTTGAGCGACGGGCTCTTCAGCAGCAGCCTCTTCCACTTCATCAGCAGCGTCTTCAATGACATTCTCAACAACAGGAGTGTCAACTAAAGTTTCGGGTTGAGCTTGTTTTTTGTTACCACAGGCGAAGAAAAGGCCTGCGCATAATACTGCTAAAAATACTTTTTTCATTTTATTCTAAAATTTAAGTGAATGTTTGAATTAATTACTTGGCGGGAACGTAAGTCAAAGTGAATGTGCATTGTTGTTTTGCAGGATTATCTTCATCATCCATGACGCATTGTATTCTCAACTCGTTTTCTGTAAGAGATTTAAGATAACAAATTTCTTGCTTATCATCATAGAAGAACGGAATTTGCATGTTGATGAGAGAAGGGTTTTCGGCATTGTCGAATGACCAGTTGCCCAAGGAGGTCTCTGCTCTGTAGCACCATTCAGGATCGAAATCTTCGGGAGCCACAACCTTACCAGGTTTCACGATTTCATTACCGTTTTCATTGAAAAAGATAACGTAAGCAACTTCAAAATCTTCAAGGTACTTGTCACTTATCAAATCTTGCGCTTGAGAGCCGTCTAACAGCTGGTAAGCGGGATCAGATGTTGCGGAAGAAAGCACCCAACCTTTCTTTTGGGTCAACAGTTCGGCAGCGGTTTTCCCACCACCACAGCTTGAAAAACTTACAACAAACAAGGCTGCAATAGCCAGTACGCTTAATACTTTTTTCATTTTTTTGAATTTTTTTGGGGTTAATAAATTTATTTTTGAATTATTTTCGCCTTTTATTCCAAGGCGCAAAAATATATTTTTTTCAAACGGCGGTGTCTTAAAAATTCTTAAAAATTGTTTTTTAGTTTTTTTTTCAAAAACGTGCATTAGACAATGGACGATTATCAAAATTTAACGGGTCGAAATTTTTATCTCATCCGTCATGATCCACGCTTTCTCCCCTGCCGCGGCGTGCCACAGTGGCAGCTTCTCCACTGGTTCGGCCTTGATGCGGATGAATTTCACCCCACTGACCGGAATCTTGTGGCGCAGGATGCAGACTCTCGGCTGGTCGTTCTCCTTCAACGCCGGGTCGAAGGGCAGCGCTACCTCCTCGGGCTGACTGTACTTCTTGCCGTTCTTGGAGTACGACACCGTCACCTTCTGCGGCATAAAGACCCACTGTGAAGGATGGTGGGCGAAACTCAGGGTGATTTCCACAGAATCATCAAAAAAGTAATAATCTTCGTATTGAACTATCAACGGCTTTCCATAAAAACCGACCCATCCTTCGTGATAGTCGGCAGGATTGCCAATTCGCCCATTAGACAGTTTTTGCTCGGGATATTCATTATATGGAGCATCGGGCTCGTTTTTCAAAACCAACTGCCTTTTTCCTGTTTTTCCTGCTGGAAGAATACCGTTAATTGTTCTGCAAGTGGTTCTTTGAATCGAAAAGGGCTCATACACCTTATCCACAAAATAGGGTTCAAACAAATCGTTCTCACCTACTTGAAGATGTATGGAAAACTCCCGAAGGCGGGCTGTCACCAAATCTTTCTCCCTGATGCCGGGTCCGCAAGTGGCTGTGCCTAACCCCGCTTGGGCATAATCTATATTAAAAGTATAGTATCCCGCCTGCATCAATTCATTGGTATGACGGGCTTGTTCAATGTTTCCGTCAGAATAGGGATAAATACTGAATTGACAATTACGACCTTCTATTTGTGCGGACAACATCCGTTCACGCTCTTTATTGAAGAGTGACACATAACGCGTTTGCATACGGTTTCCTGCTGCCTGGGGACGTACATAATGGTGGAACAAATCATCCGTTGGGGCTTCGTAATGACCTACAAAGCCACACGATTTGCGGTCTTTGTACGTTTCCTGCGCATAACCCACCCATTCGGTGGTCACTAACTCGTCCGACACCTTCATCTGCACCCCGATTTTCGGGAGCGAAGAAACCCAAGAAGCAGGGTCAATATGGTAGAAAATGAATATGTCACCCGAAGGTTTGATACGATAATTTGTCGAAATCGAAAAGACATGTTCATCATTTTCATTCGTAGCCGATTGCGAAACCGTAATGAGCAAGTCTTCTCTATTTGATTTTCTTAGATAATCCTCAATTCTAAAATCAAAAACATGATACTTGAGATTATCTAACCCGATTCTGCGCCATAGCAACTCTCCGTGACCATCCACGTGATCGTTGTCCGTGGGTGGCCGCCAGAAATTAGGTCGCGGACCATCCACCACCACGGGAATCCCGTCTTTCTTGATGCTGGCAATGTGTCCGGTTTTGGAGTCAAACAGCATCTCCACCTTGCCCACATTGACATTTAGCATAGTGCCTTCCCAATGGTAAGTTACACTGTCGGTGAAGAAGCCGAAATTGGCACCTTGCGGTTTTCGCTTCGGCACCGGCAGCTTGAACTGTTCGTAGGCGACCACTTCGCCTTTCGTGGAACGGGGACGATCCGATTTTACCACATAAAAGTTCACCATCACATCTCGGCCAGGCAGCACAGTGTCAGGAATCCATTGCTTGATAAAAGATTCCGGCAAAGTAAAATAGGCTGTGTCGTGGGGCGCAAGATATTGATCGAGGAATCCGATAATGGGACGATTAGGGATGGAGAGGAAATCATTTGGATGCTTTGGCGTTTCATGCGCGACATCAGGTTGAAGTGTGTAGAAAATATTGTAATCCAGTAAATTGCTAAAATCGAATCGGTTGATGATACGGAATTTCAATGAATCCAAGTCCACTGCCTCAATCTTGATTGGCTGATACACCTTCCGCACTTCGGCCAACTGCGGGTGCGGCTTGCGGTCGGGATTTACCAGGCCGTTGATGCAAAAATTGCCGTCGGAGGGCATGTTCTCCCCGAAGTCGCCACCGTAGGCATAGAACTCACGGCCCTGCGCATCCTTCGTCAGCAGTCCCTGATCCACCCAGTCCCAGATGCAACCGCCCTGCAGCTGCGGGTACTTGTAGATTGTGTCCCAGTAGTTGGAGAGGCCGACGCAGCTGATTCCCATCGCGTGCGCGTACTCGCACATGATGAACG
>JAEEKL010000147.1 GCA_016282395.1 Bacteroidales bacterium | reverse complement strand
CAGTGACAGAGATTCAAAAGCAGTTTGCCGGACAAATCAGGATAAATGTTTCTAATAAACCGTGTACCATCAGCGATGTGGAGGAAGCGCTGCTCTATCTCAGCAAAATAGGGGCGCTCAAATTGGAAGGCGGGTTCATGGTGATATACAACGCCATGCAGATTCACCGCCTGACTGACATGAAATACAAATACAAAAAAGAGGATTACCGACTGTTGGACGAGTTTTACAAACAGAAAATCAGGCAGATACACATCGTAGGGGAATATGCCAACCTCATGGTCAAGGACTACGGCGCAGCTTTGCAGTTCGTGCAGGACTATTTTCTTTTAGACCACAAAAAATTTGTCAGCCAATATTTCAAAGGCGACAGAGCGAAAGATATCGAAAAGAATATCACGATGGAGAAATACCGGCAGCTGTTTGGCGAACTCTCTGAAAAACAGCGGGAAATCATCCAGGACAAACAGTCAAAGTGCATCGTGGTGGCGGCTGGACCAGGAAGCGGCAAGACAAGGGTGCTCGTACACAAATTGGCCTCCTTGCTGTTGCTGGAAGACGTGAAACACGAACAGTTGCTGATGCTGACATTCTCCCGCGCCGCAGCCATTGAGTTCAAACAACGACTTATCCAATTGATCGGCAATGCCGCTCATTTCGTGGACATCAAGACTTTCCATTCCTTCAGTTTCGATCTGATCGGGAAAGCCGGAAATCTGGAAGAGGCCGACCAAGTGGTTCGTATGGCCGCCGAAATGGTGGAAAACGGCGAGGTCGAGCCCACCAAAATCGGGAAAACAGTCTTAGTGATCGACGAAGCGCAGGACATGGACGCCGACGAGTACGCGCTCGTAAGCGCACTGATGCGACAAAACGAGGAGATGCGCGTGATTGCTGTCGGTGACGACGACCAAAACATCTACCAGTTCCGCGGTTCCGATTCCAAATACATGCAGTCGTTCATCTCTGATTTCCAAGCTGTTAAGTATGAGATGACCGACAACTACCGCAGTTGCCGGAATATTGTCCAGTTTTCCGACCGTTTCATCCGTCGTTTAGATAACCGCATGAAAAAACAGGGTTGCACAGCGATAAGCCAGGAAAACGGGCTGGTTTTTCTGACCAAACACAACAGCAACAACCTATACACACCCATCATCAATCAGCTGAAACACAACGGAATAACAGAAACCGTCTGTGTGATGACCAACACCAACGATGAAGCGGTGCAGATGGCGGGACTTTTGCACAAGGAGGGATTCCGCACCAAGCTGATTCAGTCAGGCGGCTCGTTCCGGTTGGCGGACTTGGCGGAAATCCGCTATTTCTTGAAACAGATTGACAAACGGACCTCCACGCCAATCATACCGGATACCGCATGGGATGAAGCGAAAGAGAAAACACTCCTCTCCTACGCACAAAGCGACCTTCAGGAGTATTTGCAGGGCTTCTTCCACGCTTTCGAAAGCACCAACAAAGTGAAATACCGCAGCGATTTGGGGGATTTCGTATTCGAGTCCAACATCGAAGATTTCTGCTTCGCCGACAAGAAAACAGTATTGGTTTCCACCATCCACAAGACCAAAGGCCGCGAGTTCGACACGGTGTATATGATGCTGGCGCGGAACGAGGATGAGACGGCCGAGAACATCCGCAAACTGTATGTGGGCATGACCCGTACACGGAAATCGCTCTACATCCACACCTGCACCGCCATTTTCGACGGAATCCGGCGTGAGAATATGGAATACGTGGAAGATAACACGCCGTACAGCGCCCCGAACGATATCTCCGTGCAGTTAACGCACAGGGACGTCTATCTGGACTTTTTCAAAGACAAGAAGGAAAAGATTCTCTCGTTGCGAAGCGGGCAGCCGTTATGGTTCAAGGACAACGGTTTCTATTCGGCGGCGGGCGACTGCGTGGGAGTTCTGTCCGCAAAAAAGCGCAACGAACTGCAGGAACTCTATCGGCTGGGATTCTCGGTATATGCGGCGGATGTGGCTTTTGTGGCAGCCTGGCGCGGTGAAAACGACACCGTGGAGTCGGCGGTGATGCTGCCGAGAGTACATCTGCGGAGGTGATCTCCACGGATCACGCGAATCGGCGCGGATTCTGCTTCGTATTATTGTATTCTGCGGCCTGCTGTACGACGGGTTCGACAAGGCGCACCAGCGCGACCACATTTACATTATGATTTCGCAAAGCAAGGCTTGCAGCGCTGATGGAGGTGGATGTGAATATGGTACTCTCCACGTTCGAGCCGTAGCGCATCCGCAAGGGCATGATGAGTCTGAACCGCGACCAACCGCGTCAGCGGTTGCATGTCTGTAGCCGGATGCGGGCGATGTTCCCATTTTTTCGAGTGAAGGTCCGGACGCGGGGTTCGCGGCGCGGGAAAACGGTGCGGGCGAGGGGATTGGATGGTTCGCCGCGAAACGGGGAGATGTCGCGGACGGGCGTGCGAGAGGGATTGAAGTGGAAATGATTTTTGGCATGAGGGCGTATGCGATACGCCCGTACATGTGGTGTTCATAGGGGCGTATCGCATACGCCCCTTTGGTGACGGATGCCAAAAATCATTGGAGTGGAAAGCCCGACGGCGCGGCTTCAAATGGTTATCGGTTATGGGTTATTGGTTATTGAGGGGGGAAGCTCGGGACGATAATGGGAAATGTTGGCTGCCGCGCCGGCTCGCCCAAATAAAAAAGATGACGCATAAGCCCCGCAAATTTCCCGCCCATCTTACTGAATTTTTTCGTATCTTTGCAAGTTTTTAGAAAAAAAGTAAAACCATTAATAATGAGCGAGTTAGAAAACAAGACAGTGAACGAAGAAACCTATAGCGCGGGGAATATACAAGTCTTGGAAGGGCTTGAAGCCGTACGCAAACGTCCCGCCATGTACATCGGTGACGTGAGCGACCGCGGTCTGCACCATCTGGTCAACGAGGTGGTTGACAACTCCATTGACGAGGCCCTCGCCGGATTCTGCACTAACATTGAAGTCAAGATACTGGAAGGCAACGCCATCAGCGTGCTCGCCAAAGGGCGCGGCATCACCACCGACATGCATCCCAAGGAGCAACGCTCCGCCCTGGAGGTCGTCATGACTG
>JAEEKL010000146.1 GCA_016282395.1 Bacteroidales bacterium | reverse complement strand
TTCCGTGTGTATGGGTACGGCCTGCTACGTGCGCGGTGCCGAGAAGATTCTGGATGCGTTCGAGAAAGAGCTGGGTATCATGCCCGGCGAAACGGACAAAGCCGGTCTCTTCTCCCTCACTTCGTTGCGTTGCGTCGGTGCTTGCGGTCTTGCCCCCGTTGCTTTGGTCAACGGCAAGGTCTATGGCCGTCTCGCCCCCGCCAACATCAAGGCTATCGTGAACGAATACAGAGACATGGAGAAATAATCCGTGGATCGTAGATATGAGAAAAGGCACTCGGAAACGGGTGCCTTTTTTTGATTTGATATGTACATTCGCACCGTCAGAACAGCTCCCCCGCCCAGAGCATACGGAGAAAATCAAAAACATAAAGAGACTCAACTTCTTCAATTCTACGGTTGAATCTGTCTTTTGAAACAACAATGCACCTGCTGTCCGGAAACTCCTCCCTGAACTCCTTGAAATTGGAAATGTGCTTGGTTTTTATCTCGGAAGTGGATTTCACCTCTATACCGATTTCGGCCGCACCAATGACCGCATCAATTTCCTTGCCATTATAGGTCCGCCAATAGCTCAATTTCTTTTCATTGTGGCTGTAACCGATATAGGCTATGATTTCCTGCATGATGAAATGCTCGAAACAGTGTCCATATTCGGGTGTCTCCGGTGCCAACGAGGTGCGATGCAGCAAATAATTGTAAACGCCTACGTCAAAAAAATAGAATTTGGGAGCCTGCACAACCCTGCGTTTCATCACTTTCGTATATGCGGGAATCATATATCCGATAAGCGTGTCCTCAAGAATGCTGAAATAACCCTTCACTGTATTGGCACTCACCTCGCAATCGCTGGCTATGTTCGTGAAATTCACCATCTCACCATTTGTAAGAGCCGCCGCCTCAAGAAAACGTTGAAATCCGTCCAAGTTACGCACCAAAGCCTCCTCTTTTATCTCCTCTTTCAAATAAACATCAATGTAACCAGCTAATAGCTCGTGTGGGTTTTGGCTTAAATAGTGTGACGGTAAAAGCCCATATAGCAAAGCTTTATCCAAATCCAGATCGGGAAGTTCGGGACTGACAAAAGGATAAAAATACCACGGACGGGCACGTCCACCCAATGTGTTGTACCCTTTTCGTTTCAACTTTCGGGCACTGCTACCACATAAAACAAATCGGAGGTTCCTCTTCTGGATTAGACGATGAACTTCATTCAACAATTCAGGAATCTCAGGGAGTTCATCAATGACCACAATAGTACCTTCCCGATCATCTTTATGCATCTCATAGAGTAATTCCGGATGTCGCTGAAACCGTCGACGAACCACACTGTCTAACAGATCATAATAGATCGAATCGTGGAAAACAGTCTCCAAAAAGGTACTTTTCCCAGTTTGACGGGCTCCAAAGAGGAAGACACTTCCTTTCAATTGGCTTGATAATGGACAATAACGCTGAATCATAACCGATAAAAATTTATAATATCCGCAACGCTATTGCGGATATTCAAGAAAATCCGCAGCAAAAATACAAAAAATTTTGATAGAAAGTCAGGATGAAAAAATCGTACCTTTGCGAATTCTTTCGAGACGATAATAAACACTATGGATGCCACAAAATATCCTCACCCGTGGACACAGGACCAAGCGCTGACCGACCGGCTGCTGAAGCTGGTGGACGATGAGGACTGGGACCTCTTCGGCATTGCAGATGTGGGACCGCTCAACGAGAAGGCGCGTCCCGGACGGCGACCCAAGGAATTGTGGCCGACGGCCAAGGCTGTGCTGATGTTCGCCGTGGGGCTGGCCGACCCCTTCACCCGCGGATGGGTGCAGAACGGCAAGAGCGGCAAGTTCTACTCCTACGCCCTGCTGGAACTCGACCGCCGCGTGTGGACAGTGAAACGCTTCTTGCGGCAGGAGGGCTATCTCTACTTCGGCGGTGATGCCTACGGCGGTGCCCTCTTCGACACCGGCATCCGTTTCGCCGATGCCGCTGCCAGCTGCGGAATGGGCTACATCGGCAAGAGCAACGTGCTCGTCACTGAGAAGTACGGACCGCGCATCAATATGACCTACCTGATGACCGACGCGCCGTTAGTGACCACCATCAAGGAGGTGCCCGTCCGTTGCGGACGCTGCACCGCCTGCCAGAAGGTCTGCATGAGCGGCGCCATCCTCGGCGACTACTACTTCCACCAGCGGCAGTGCGAGGCCATCATCAATGTGAAACCCAACATGGACTATTACAGCGACTTCGTGAAACAGGACTGCGACCGCTGCCTGCGCGTCTGTCCGCAAGGGAAGGTGAAATGGAAGGACGGAAAGGAGGTGCGGCCATGAAGAAGAAATGGGGCGAACCCCGCAGCCGCCAGGATGTGGAGGCGCAGATTCCCGAATCCTACTTAGCCAAAGACCCCGAGGCACAGGAGCGTCGCAAGCTCTCCTTCCTCCTGCAGGAGTCGGCCTTCTCCGAGCATATCCCGATTTTCTGCATCATCGACATCGACTTGTTGCCAGCGGAAGAGAAAGCCCTATTCGACGGTTATGGCATCGAGCCTCACGCCGCCATTCTCCTCGGGCAGACCATTGCCGAGCCGTTCCTCTTTGCCGAGCAGGCGGCTCCCGGCAATCGTGGCGACCGCATCTCGTCTTGTGCCGAGCTCATCACCTTAGGATACCTCATGGGCTTCCGTGAGAAGATAGAGTTCCAAGGCTACAAGACCGCCCTAATACCGCCCTCGCCACTGCCCGATGCCAAGCTGTCACATATGATGGCCGCCTCGCGCAAAGGCGTGGTAGGGCGCAGTCAGCGGTTCCTCGCCGGCGAATACGGCGCATGGCACACCATCGGTCTGCTGCTCACCGACGCACCGCTGATGGGCGGCGACTACCGCTATCCCGACGTTACCTGCGATCTCTGCGATGGATGCCGCGCCTGCCTCGACGCCTGTCCCTGCGGCGCACTCACCGACGATGGCTACGATGCCGACCGCTGCCACGGATATCGTAACAATCCCGACAATCAGGAACATGCCTCCACCCACACTGTGATGAAATGCATGCGCTGCATGACCGCCTGCGACAAGAAACGCATCAAGGAGTTACTGAAATAAGTATTAAGTATGACAATTGGAGAATTTTTCAACGCGCTGCTGGCAGTCATCAATGCGATGAGTCCCTATCTGTTGTTGGGTTTCCTTGTCGCGGGGATACTGCATGTGTTTGTGCCGAAAACGTTTTACGCAAAATATCTCTCGCGCGACAACAAACTGTCGGTGCTGTGGGCCGCCCTTTTAGGTGTGCCGCTGCCGCTCTGCTCGTGCGGTGTCATCCCCACCGCTGTGGGGCTGAAGAACGAGGGCGCATCGAAAGGAGCTGTGGCCTCATTCCTCATCGCCACGCCGCAGACGGGCATCGACTCCATCCTGGCCACCTTCTCGCTGATGGGTTTGGGCTTCGCTATTACGCGTCCCGTGGCCGCATTAGTCACCGGTGTCTGTGGCGGTTTTCTCGTAAATCGTTTGGTGAAAGCTGACGGAAAAACATACGCTACCGAAACGACCTGCAAGGTGGAAAGCGGCAACCGCCTCTGGCGCGTTTTCAAGTACGCCTACTTTGATATGATTCAGGACATCGGCCTGCGCTTGGCCATCGGTCTGCTGGTGGCCGCCCTCATCAATGTGGCCGTTCCCGACGAGTTCTTCCTCTCCTTCGGCAAGCAGCCTTTATTGCAGATGCTGGTCATCCTCGTGGTGGCGGTGCCGATGTACATCTGCTCCACCGGCAGCATCCCCGTGGCGGCGGCATTGATGATGAAAGGCCTCTCGCCCGGAGCCGCGCTGGTGATGCTGATGGCCGGTCCTGCGGTCAACATCGCCTCCATCCTCGTGGTGCGCAAGTCGATGGGCAGGCGTTTCACGTGGATCTACCTTCTCACCATCGTGGGCTTTTCCATCCTCTTCGGGTTGCTAATTAACGCACTGGGCATCAACGCTATAGGTATGTCCGAAGGATGCGGTATGCACAGCGCCTGTTGTTCCTCGGAGGTCGCCTCGCCCAGCGTCTTTCAAATCATCTGTTCGGCATTATTAGTATTGTTCATCATAATTGCATTGAGTATGAAATTCTTCAGCAAATTCAAGAAACAAAAAACAGCAACCGACACGGTGGTCTATACCGTTGAGGGCATGCACTGCAACCATTGTAAAGCCGCCTGTGAGCAGTCGGTCGGCAAAGTGAAAGGCGTCGCAACCTGCGAGGCCACCCCTGCAGCCAACACCCTCGTCGTCACCGGCACCGCAACTGCCGATGATGTGCGCAAAGCCGTCGAGCTGGCAGGCTTCGAGTTTAAGGGTGTGAAGGAATAAATCATAAGAGTGGCATATGCCAAAAAGAAAACCAATATCGCAATGATATGGAAAAGGCGTCGCGAGTGCGGCGCCTTTTTTTGTCGGCGAATGGGGCGGATTATACGAATGATTATTCGTCCTTACGTATTATGTGAAAAAAAATGTATTTTTGCCTTTGTAAAAAAAAGAATATGAGCACCGAAATGATAGAGACCATCCGCGAGTATTTCAAGACCCAGCCTGTGTTGAAGGCATGGATCTTTGGCTCGTATGCGCGTGGGGAGGAAACAGAGGACAGCGATGTGGACATCTTGGTGAAATATGATGACACTGACCGCACTGTT
>JAEEKL010000145.1 GCA_016282395.1 Bacteroidales bacterium | reverse complement strand
ATCCCGGCCGTCGTCGTCGCTGCCCCCGGTGGCGGCGGCAAGACCCCTGTGATGCCGCAGTACATCGTTTCTCAAGCCCCTGGCAAGGTCGTGTTGCGCACCTTCGAAGGCGTCATCACCACCTACACCGAGCCTGAGGATTATCAGGAGAACACCTGCAGCCCGCTGCCCGACAAGAAACACGTCGAAGGCGTGGCCTCCCTCCTCCACGGCGAACAAATGGCGTTGGAACCCAACGAACTGGCGAGAAAGAAACGCCACAAAAAATAGGCAACGATTATTACAATGTAGGGGCGAATAATTATTCGCCCCTACGTATTTTTTTTCTACAGGTACGGCGGGTGACTGTCGTACCTGTTTTTATCTCTCTCTCCGTTCAATCACCTCTTTCAAACGATATCTATCGCCGGTAGAGGGGCCAATGGCATTGATGAACTGGATATCATAACCTGGGGTGTCGTAACCCCAACGCTGGAAGTTTCCGTCTTTGTCAACCTTGCGTACCACTTGGTCGTTATGCCTGACAATCAGATATTTGGCCAGATCATTCCAACGTTTCATCATCTTGTCGGCGTAGGCAATGCTCTTCTTGTTGAGATATTCGCGGCGGTCGGCGGGCGTCATCGTCTCAATGGCCTTCAGCACACTGTCCTGATCGGCGAAGTAGTAGTCCTCCAACTCGCGCTGTGCCTTGCGGAGGTCTTCGATCATCATCGAATAGCGCGGATAGACCATGTTGGCGACCCAGTTGTTCATCCAGAAGGCCGATTCGAAGCTGAATTCCGTGCGGGGGTTGTTTTCAGGACGGAAGCAGTCGGGCACCTGCGTGATGCAGCAGTAGAGCGGCACGTAGGCCACCATGTCGGCGTCGTCGCAGTTGAACCAGGTGACGCCGCCCACGTCGTCTGGCAGCCATGAGCGCATCTGGCAGGTCATCGTGAAGCCGCTCTGCTGCGTGGCGATGGGCCGCTCGCGGAAGTAGCTGACGCCGTTCGTATCGCGGAAGTGCATCGGCAGCGGACGAATCGGCATCCCCCACGGACCGGCGGTCATGTCGGCGGTCATGTCCAACGGGGTGTTCTCGAAATGGTCGCGCATGTCTTCCTGCAAGTCCCTGAGCGACAGCGGCGCGTCGGGTTTGATCCACAACGGCAGATGGTCACACTTGTCGAACTCGCCGTTGAGGTAAGGCAGGTACTTGTCCATCTCGGCCTCATCGTAGTGGTGCCGGAAGAAGCTCCAGACGCGGGCATCGGCGTAACGCACGTTCTCGAAATCGATGGGACAGTAAGCGTCGCGGAAGGAGAAGTCCGCATCCTTGCCGCTGAAGTAGCCCTTCTCGCGGGCGAACTCGATGACGTCGGCGGCATAGACGCACTCAACCTCGGGACGGGTGATGTATTGGAGGTGCTTGCTGCTAAGAGATTTGTGGGGTATTTTGGGCGAAAATTTTTTTGCCCCTACGAGTTCCTGCGGGAACTGGCGGATGCGGCTGAGGTTGGCGTGGGCGCAGATGCAGTCGTCGGGGATGCGCAGGGCGACCCAGACGGCACCTTTCCTATCCTTCCCCTTGCCGATAATCTCCATGATCCACGCCTCGTTGGGGTCGCAGATGGTGATGCTCTCGCCGCTGCTGTTGTAGCCGTACTCCTCCACCAACTCGGCCATGCACTTGATGGCCTCTCGGGCAGTGGAAGCGCGTTGCAGCGCGAGCCGCATCAGGGAGAAATAGTCGAGCAGTCCCTCGTGGTTCTGCAGTTCCAAACGCCCGTCGAAGGTGGTCTCCACGATGGTCAGCTGCTTCTCGTTCATCAAGCCGACGACGTTATAGGTATATTCCACCTGCTTCACGAACTGGCCTTCGTGCGCGGGTCCCCACCCATGGATGGCGATTCGCTCGTCGGGAGCGTGGCGTCCGGCCGGACTGTGGAACAGCGATCCGGAGAATCCGAAGCCGTCGCAGTTGTAGGTACACATCACGCTGCCGTCGGAAGAGGCTTTCTTGCCGACAATCAGGTTGGTGCAGGCCACGGCAGGAAAGAGGGCTGCGGCTAAGAGGAGGGTTGTGAGGAGCTTTTTCTTCATATCAGTGTGTTTTTTGATGGCCCCACACAAGCCGAAGGCGCAGTGTGGGGTTATTAGCGCTTCGCGCGTTTTGCCCCTTCGGGGCTGCTTAAGGAATATTTTTTAATATTATTACATCCTCAATTATTACATCCTCAAAATGCACGCTAAAAACTTCACGTCTTTGCCGCTGTGGTTGGCGATGCTGTGGCTGGCACCGTTGCCGGTGAACATCACGTCGCCGGCGCGCATAATGGCGGTTTGGCCGTTGTCGGTGACCTCGGCTTCACCCTCCAAAATGTAGTAGATTTCAGCATCCTCGATGTGCGGATGCTCCTTGATCCGGCTGCCCGAAGGAAGAGTGATAACATTGAACATGGAGGCTCGTTCGAGCATTTCGGCAGGGGTAAGGATGATGTCCTTTTGAATCCGGCCCTCGATGTTGCCCTGATTCTCCACGGCTTCGATTCGAATGTCTTGTTTGTTTTTGATCATTGTTGTTTGTTTTTTAAGGTAAAAGGCAATATGTGTGGAGGAAAAAAACATAAGGGGACCCCGTTTACTAATACCGAAACGTAATAGGCACCTGGAAGAAACAACGTACAGGTTCCCCTTGATTCGTTCCCGGTTTCCAATTCGGAATGTGCTTCATTGCCCGAAGCGCCTCATTGTCCAACAGCGGGAAACAGGAGACCATAATCCTGGCATTATCCACAGAACCATCCTTTTCCACCACAAATTCCACCATAACTGTTCCCGAAATACGGTTTCTAACCGCATATTGAGGATATTGGACCACTTTCGACAACGTTTGGCCAAAAGCCTCTATTCCGCCAGGAAATTCAGGCATTGTTTCCGAAAAATGGTATATGGTTTTATCGGAGAACTTTGGATCCTTGTCATGTTCCTCAAGTATTTGATCCTCCTCCCAAGTTTTTTTCCCCTCATCACCTTCGTCAATTTGTTTCTGCAAAACATCAATCAGAAACACAAGATTGAATTTCTTGGCCTTTTTATACAGTTCAACGGCCTTTGACAGATTTCTTTCAACCAAAACACCCTTTTGGTAGCAGTATCCCAACAGCATTTGCGCATCCTGACTGTTGCGATCGGCCATCTCATTGAGCTTATCTATTGACATTTGCGAGGCGGCTTGAAAAAAGCACAGTGCCGCTACTTCCTCGTCGCGAAAATCCTCAGGACCTTCCGAAAGCAAAACGCCCAATTTATAATAGGCGACATCCCCTCCACCTGAAATCGCCTTCTCATAACACTGTTTGGCCTTATAATAGTTGTTTTTCGCAATTGCCTGATCCCCTTTGGCAATCCATTTGGTGCTTTGTGCACCGACCAAGTTCACACCCAAACAGAGAAGCAAAACCGCGAATAATCGTTTGAAATTTAATGTTACCGATGTCTTTACCCTTTCAGGCAGCGAAAAAGGAAACCGTGTCATTTCTGCATTCATAATACGTATGATTTATCGAGCGCAAAAATAGAAAATTAATGCATAGCATACACGCGCATTATACGCGCAAATTCGTGTAATACGCGGAGATAAAAAATCACATCGCGTGGCTCAGCTCCTCCGCAAAATTTTTCACCGAGCGTCTGATTTTCTCCTGCGTGCGGGCGGAGGGGTGGCGCTTGCCGCACACATACTGCGACAGTTGCGCCTTGTTGATGCCCGTCATCCGCGACATGCCCGACAATGTCAGAATGCCTTTGTAGTGCTGCAAGAACGCAGAAGCGTCATACACGAAGGTGAACTCCGCGTCCACAAATTCGCCAGTCTGTTTGAAATGTCTGTCTCTCATTCTTTTAAAGACATTTAGAAAATCTTTCTTGGCCTCTTCTGCCGTATATCCTTCGCCGAAGAATCCGAACGGGAAATCTTCTTCGCAATATATGGTATAGAATCCTGTGCTATTGCACTCTATATGAGCTTGTACAATTTTCTTTTCCATATTTTCATTTTTATAAATCAACCAAACCTGAACGTTTCATGATGGCTTTCAACGTGCCGAAAGCGACTTCTTGTGAATGATGATGACTCATCATGAAATTGTTGTTTGTAACTGGACTGTGCCAAAGAGAATGTCCGTGACCATCTTCCCCTATCGGGTAACACCCTATTTTTCTGAGTGTTCTTTCGAATTTGTGATACTTTATGCTTATCAATGATTAGTGACCGCAAAAATAATGCTTTTTTTTGAATAGCAATCATCGGCCTTTTTTTTTTCGGCAAAGATATGTTATATTTGAACATAATAATTTATATTTAAAAAATATTTTCATTTCACTTATTAACTATTAATTATTTGATTTAAGAATCGCAAGTCTCTTGGAAAAATTGTATTTTCGCGGCAAGAAACAATCAAAAACCTCATGCCCACGCCCCAAAACACCATACGCATTGACCTTCACGGTATGTACGTGGAGGACGCGATGGAAGTCCTTCGCGAGCGGGTGGCACGTGCCCCGCGCGGAACGGAGAAGATCGTCGTGATTCACGGTTACAACCGGGGGGCCGCCCTGAAAGAGGCTGTCCGCAGGTTCCGCGCCCCGCGGGTCGTGGAGGTCGCCCCCTCTTTCCTGAACGAGGGCGAAACCGTGATATGGCTGAGAAGCTAAGCAGCGTCGGAACGTCAAAAATCCGTGAAGATCCGCGTGATACGTGGAAATTAAAAAAGTGTATCTTCGCGGCATAAAACAAGAAACCACTATCATCATGCGCAAAACCACCTTGATTCTCGCGTTGTTGGCCGCAGTGGCGTGCGGCAGGGCACAGGATTTCCTCACACCGGAGTCATACGGGATATATGATTATTATGAAAACGGAAACGAAACGTTATTCCGTCTGTTAGTTACAAGCGAAAAGCCAGAAGGGATAAGCTATACATATATGGCAAATTTTAGCACATACTATCTCTGTGCACCAAGCTTT
>JAEEKL010000018.1 GCA_016282395.1 Bacteroidales bacterium | reverse complement strand
TCCGCCATAGTTAGGACTGTAGTTTCCGCTATAGCTACCAGCGGGACGCACTCCGAAACCAGTGGCATTGAAACCCGAAGGGTTCTCATTCGAATAGCCCGGTCCGCATTCGTTATCCCACCACCAGTTCCATCCTTCTGGAAGCACTAACGCTTTGGCTATGTCATTACTGCTGCCACACTGGTAAGCGGGTACGCTGCCAACGTAGTCGGTCAATTGAGCCCATTCCGCATTGCTCGGCACGTGCCAGCCATCGGGACAGATGCCTTGCACATCGCCTTGGTTGGCGGCACTGCCGTTCGCACCGTGCATCACCGCCGCCCAGTTGTAGAGATAACCGTAATCCTCCACATACCAGGAATGGTCATCCCATTCGTAGCCGGGACCATAGAGATAAGGAGTAGTGAGACTCGCTTCCTCTCCCCAAGCGATTTCGTTGCCGTCCGCATAGTGCGTGGTCTTAAGATTCTCTTTCATCCAGCATTGGTTGCCGATTTTCACTGTGTTATAGACGTTGCCGTCGATGTCGGACACTGTTGGGGTGCTCGGACACGGCTGGGCATCGCCGGTGGGCAGCAAGGTCAGAGAGATGGATTCAGTACCTTCACAAGCGATTTCATAGAATTCAATATCATCAATGCCGAAATCATAGCCGCCGCAGCTGGCCCACTCCGTGTTGATGTTTATGGTTGCCGTGGTGTTGTTCCCGCTGTTCCATACCACCAAACGTCTCTCCCAAGAGCCTCTTTGTTGCGGAGTGTAGAATCCATTGAGCCAATTACCATTAATGTCAAAATAGACGTATGCCTGATTATCCGTAAGGAACCAGGCGCTAAAGACGTAATTCGTATGCGGTGTGACATCAACAGTTTGCGACCAGGCGGTCCGATAGGAAGCAGCATCCACCATCATGTACATGCCGGTGCCGGAAGTATGGTCGAACAAGGTGTCGCCAGTATCCCAAGACCACATTTCGTGGTTCTCGTGGCCGATGTAGTAATATCCGCAAGACCCGTAGTTTCCATAAGAATAGGAGGTGCCAAAACCTGTGTTACCTTGCTCGAAGTCGCCGTTCACCACAAGATTTTCCTGATACGAATTCTCATTTCTTGTCACATAGTAGGTGGTATTTTCAGTTGGGATCACAGTGACATCATTTCCTTCGCCAATGACGTTTCCGTCAGCATCCGTCCAGATGAAGTTGTCGGAACCTGCCGCCCAAAGAGTAACGGGCTCGTTGGCAGAGACGAGGGTGTCGGGTGTGTGCAAGAATGGTTTTTCTACCACATTGAAGTTCATATTCACGATACTGTCACATCCCAGAGCATTTTGAAGTACCGTACTGTAGGTGCCGCCGTACGCGATTACTTGTCCATACCAAGTTGTCGGCAACTCTGCTGCACATACAACAGTGTCAATCTCAGTGGTGATGGGTTCGGGCATATTCACCTCAATGTATTTCCTGATGACACTGAAATCATCACACGTGACATTGTGTACGGATAATGTCACTGGATAGACGTTGCCTACAGTGTATTCATGTACCGGATTATCTTCCTCGCTGGAACTCCAATCTCCGAAATCCCACACGCTATACTCGGCATCCGTACTGTTGTTTTCGAAATGGACAACCACGTTGTTACAGACATTCTCTGTCCAGTAGTCAAAATCAGGGATGGATGTTGTGCCGTTGCCATCGCAAGATAGTTCTGAACTGTAGAAATATTCCGTTTCGTATGATGCTCTCTCCGTTGAGTAGTAGAGGCACGGACCCGAAACGGTGAAGGACATCCATTCTGCGGGATACTGTCCGTTGTAAACCCATTCCAAATCCAACATGCCGTTGTGTACCGTTACAGTTACTGCATCATCATACGCATTGTTCAAGGTTACCTCTTTCACAGAGCCGTCGGTGTATATGCGGATCAGGCTTCCGCCCCAATCCGGATTGCCGTTGCTGTGCATTTCGATGGTGAGTTCGCAGCCTTCCGCCTCTGACAAAGTGATATCGTCAATATAGTTGTAGCTGTAAGCATAGTTGGCTCCATTGCCCAACACATTGCGGAGAGCCACGCGGCGGCCGTTGCCGGTGTAGTTGGAGAAGTCACACTCCACATGTTCCACTCCCGTGGTGCTGTTATTGAATGTGGCCACGGGCGTGAACGTGCTTGTCTCATCCTCCCAAACACCCACCTGCAGACGGTAGGCGGCGTTGGGCTGGCGGAGATACATGTCCAGATGCAAATGCTTCATGGCAAGGTTATCCTCGATAGGAGGCATGGCATACACCCCGCGATTGATCATCGCAAGGCTATAATTGCCGCTATGGGTGAAATTGCTGTTGTAGTAGAGCTGAGGTCTCTTGGCATCCGGCATCTCACCATCCTCTTGCACCAACTCCCAGCAGGAAGGTTCCACACCTGTTGCAGCAGTGGTGCTTTCAGTGTAACTTTCAAAGTCCTCGGTGTAAGGCATGGCAAGGGTTCCGCCACAGGTCGTGAAGGTCACTTCTTCACCATACGCAGTACCCATGCTGTTCGTGGCATACGCCCGCACATAGTAGGTGGTGCCCGGCAACAGATCAATGAGCTGGCTGGTGAATTCGCCTAAGCCACTGCCGTCAACCGTATAGGCATTTGCGAGGGTTGGGTTGGGTTCAGTACTCCAACATACACCGTGTTCCGTCACAGTGGCGCCCCCGTCGCGGATGACGTTTCCACCACAGGTCGCATCGTACGAGGTTCTGTCCCTCACCGTTTTGGTGGTCACGGAGGCAAGGTTATAGCCTTCGCCAAGGACGCAGCGGACGGCTAAACCAAAAGATTTCGTCAAGTAAATATCATCATACATCGCGGCTGTTCCATATCCATCGATACGTCTGCTTGTACCATGAGAATTGTCGAACTGGCTGCAGCTCCAAAAACTGGCATCGGTTCCAAAACAACCATATCCATACCCTTCGCCAATGTAGCCGGCGGGTACAGCGGAAAAGCCAGTGGTATTGTTCCCTTGTTGGTTATCACCGGCACTGCACGTAAGGAAAGTGTTCAACCAATAATCTTGAGAAGCCAACGCTTTTGTGATATAACTTGGATCCTCATCGCAAAGATAGGCAGAAACACTGCTTACATAATCGGTCAGCTGTGTCCATTCCGCATCGGAGGGAAGATGCCAACCTTGCGGACAAACACCTTGGACGATGCTCGGATTGTCATTGTTGCCGGCATTTCCATGCATCACTGCCGCCCAGTTGTATAAATAGCCGTATATGGATACATTATTTATGTCCCCATTGGGTGCATAACGATAATTAAAGTCATAGGAAAGCGAATTATAATCCGTAAATGGAATCTCCATACCGTCCTCATAGTGCGAAACCCGCAGGTTCTCTTTCATCCAGCACTGTTCGCCAATCTTCACGGTGTTATAGACGTTGCCGTCATAGTCTGTCACGGTTTCGTTGCCGGGACACGGTTTTGCGTCACCTGCAGGTGCCACGGTCACCGTGAAAGACTCAGTGCCTGCGCAGGAAGCTGCAAAGAACTCGATATCATCTATGGCAAAGTCGTAGCCTCCACAGTCGGCCCATTGTGTGCTGATACCGATGTCGGCCGTAGTGTTGTCACCGCTGTTCCATACAACCGTACGCTTCTCCCAAACACCTCCTTGATACGGGGTGTCAAAATACTTGACTGCCTGGTTGTTAATCACAAAACAGACATCATAGGCGATACTGGCTGGGGAAGGGATAAGGAACCATGCACTGAAAACATAGTTTGTGTGTGGCGTAACTTCAACGGTTTGCGACCAGATTTGCCAGTCTTCATACGCATCTACCATCAGGTACAACCCTGTGCCAGAAGTATGGTCAAACATCTCATAATCCGCACCCCAAAATTCGTTGATTTCGTGACCGATATGATAATACTGACAACTTGCCCAGTCGTTGTTATAATAGTTGGTATTGAAGCCGGTGTTGCCCTGCTCGAAGTCGCCGTTTACAACAAGATTACCTTGTATTGAAGTTTCGGTACTTGTCACGTAATAGGTGGTGGTCTCGGTCGGGACTACCGTTATGGCGCTACCCTCGCCGATCACGTTCCCTTCTTCGTCTGTCCAAGTGAGGTCGCCTAAGCCTGATGCTAAAAGGGTGACGGGTTCGTTTTCATGCCCAAGAATGTCAGAGTGTATGGATTCAACAGGCACCACATTAAGATTCAGGACCACAGTGCTGTCGCAGCCGTTAGCCGTTTCAAACAGATAGACGTAGTTGTCATCCTCGTAGAGTTCATCTCCAAACCATAAAAGCGGAAGTTCGGATTCACATACTGTGGTGTCAAAGATGGTGGTGATGGGTTGAGGCATCGTCACCTCTATCTCGTTGACAATGGAATATTCATTTCCGCAGGTGTTGTACACAAACAGCGTCACAGGATAGATGCCGTTTTCATAATACTCGTAAACGGGTGAGTACTCCTCGCTCCAATCACCGTTGCCGAAATCCCACCAAACATTTTCCGCACCGGCGCTGGTGTTCTCAAAGTGGACGAGAACGCTACTGCAGGTGTTCTCCGTCCACCAGGTAAACTCGGGGACCAAAGGAACACCATCGTCACAATTCATCTCCATGCTGTGGAAAACGCCCGGAGACATGGAACTTCCCTCGTAGTAAAGGCATGAAGGACCGGTGATGGTGAAGGAACATTCATTGGTGAATTGACCGTTCACCCACTCCAGTTCCAAGGAGCCTTCGTACACCGTCACCGTGACGGTTCCGTCAGAGCCGCTGTCCAACGTCACCTCTTGAATGGTGTCATAATTGTGGATCAATATCTTGTTGCCGTTCCAGCCGTCACCGTAACTGTCGTGCATTTCAAAGGTGAGGGTACATCCTTCTGTTTCCGTCAGGGTGATGTCGTCGATATAGTTGTAGGAAGAATCGCCGGTTTCGACGCCATCCAACACATTGCGGAAGGCGATGCGACGGCCGTCGCCGGTGTAGCTGGAAAAGTCACATTCCACATACTCAAACTCCGTGGTGCTGTTGTTGAACGTGGCCATGGGAACGAACGTGCCGTCCTCTTCCAAAATACCCACTTCCAAAGCATGGTAGGTTTCCTGTTGGCGGAGGTACATGCTCAATTTCACCCGATGCATGGAGATTATTTCCGACAAGGGAGGCATTGCGTAAATACCCCGGTAATTCAACAATAGACCGTAATTGCCACTGTATGCGTAGTCGCTGTTGAAGAAAATTTGCGGACGGCTGGCATCCGTCATCGGCACATCCTCCTGCACCAGTTCCCAGCAGGAGGGTTCCGCACCCGTGACAACTTCGGTACTTTCGGTGTAGCCCTCAAAGTCCTCGAAGTAAGGCAGGGTGTTATGCTTTGTAAAGAGTGTAAGGAACACAGTACTGTCGCAACCAGAAGCACTTTCCAATGTGAAGGAATATTCTCCTTCATCATAGATTTCCATATTGTTCCAAATTATCGGCAAATCGGCGGAACATACGGTGATTTCTTCAAAAGTAGTGATAGGTTCGGGCATCGTTACCGTCACATTTTGAGTGAAAGTGTTGTACTCTTCGCATGAGCTGTTGTTAACTTGTACTGTCACGACATATTCCCCGTCTGCGGTGTATTCATGGGTCGGGGAGTATCCCCATTCGCCAGTTGCGTCGCCGAAATCCCACCAAGCTTCGTCAGCTGCATTGGTGCTTTCGTTTTCAAAATGGACTATCACGCTGTTGCAAGAGTTCTCCGTCCAATAACTGAAAGCGGGGATAGCCGGACCATCATTGTTACAGTCCATTTCTGTGCTGTAGAACACCCCTTGGTCAGGTGCTCCGTCGTAATAAAGGCACGAAGCCCCCGAGATAGTGAATGCACAATAGTTGGAGTACCAGCCGTTCACCCACTCCAATTCTATCGGACCATTGTGAACCGTCACCGTTGCAGTGCCATCAGTTCCATTGAACGCCACCTCCTTGACGGTTCCGTCATTGTGGACAAGGATTTTGGCTCCGCCGTTCCAAGCGTACGAATATGAGCTGTGGTTTTCAATGGTGAGTTCGCATCCCTCCGTTTCCGTTAACACGATGTCGTCAAGGTAGTTGTAGCTGTAGGGTTCTCCGTTGCTGTTGAGGTTGCGGAAGGCAATGTAGCGGCCGCTGCCCTCGTAGCTTGAGAAGTCACACTCTACATATTCCACCTCTGTGGTACTGTTGTTGAATGTGGCCACAGGTGTGAACGTACCTGTCTCAATTTCAAAGACACCTACCTGTAACTGGTAGCTGCTGTCAGGTTGCTGCAAGTTCATTTCTAACTTCACATGCTTCATCGCAATATTATCCGAAATCGCCGGCATGGCGTAGATACCGCGATAATTCAACAAAAGGGAATAACTGCCGTTCTCAGTATTGTTGTAGTAGAGTTGCGGGCGGTTTTCTTCCGACATGGCCACATCTTCCTGTGCCACATACCAACAAACAGGTTCTACATTCGTGACACCAGTGGCAACATCACTTTCCCCTACATAAGATTCGAAGTCATCCGAGTAGGGGAGAGAGAGGGTTCCGCAATCGGTGATTAACATATATGTTTCACCGTAACCCGTACCCGCAAGGTTGGTGGCGTACGCACGTACATAGTAGATGGTGCCCTGCGCGAGGCCGGTGAGCTGGCCGGTGAATTCGCCCAAGCCATTGCCACTGATCAGGTGATTTGCATTCTCAAGGGTCGGAGGAAAGACCGAAGTACTCCAGCACACGCCACGCTCAATCATGGATGCGCCTCCCTTGTCAGTCACATTGCCATGGCACACGCCCGAGTTCGTCGTAATATCGGAAACGCCATTCGTTGCGACGGTTGGCGGTAAAACATCCTCATTCGCAATCTCTTCAATGGAGAAGTTTGTGATGACAGCACCAGGTTGTGTTCCTGCTACATTATCGTTTCTCCAAAGGAATACGATTTTGCCCGTTCCGTCAAGGTCGGGGTTCGGCATGTTAGCACTGATATGGAGGATATTGCCGTTGGTCATACACAACATGTATGGATTATTTGAATAGCTGGTCAGAGATTTGTAATCGGAGAAGTCTAATGCGTTGACGGAATACGATGCATTGGATTGGCTGTTGTGGCTTGTACTTGCGTTAAATATCTCGTCAACAGGGGATAGGAACACTTTTAGAAAATCGTAGGCGCCCGTTTCTCCTCCCACCATAACATCAAATTCCACGTGTACAAAGTCGGTGGCGGGCATGAAGAAAGCTTTTTCCGCCATCACAGTAGAAGCTGTTTGGATATTATATCCGGCAGCGGTCCCGTCCTGAGTGATGAACAGAGCGCTTGGAATAGTATCCACAGGAGAGCCTATCGTCCAGAAATTGGCGCAGGGTCCGTTTTTGAACCGCCAATTTTGGTCATTTTCCTCACTGAAGTCGGTATAATAAGGTAGGGATGCCGGGGTCAGAGGGCTTTCTGTCAAGGTGATGTCGTCGATATAGTTATAGCTGTAGGCATAACTGGCGCCATTGCCTAAAATGTTGCGGAAGGCGATGCGGCGGCCGTTTCCCGTATAGTCGGAGAAGTCACATTCCACAATTTCCACGTTCGTGGTACTGTTGTTGAACGTGGCCACGGGCACAAAGGCACCCGTTTCGTCCTCCCAAACGCCTACTTGCAGACGATAAGCAGCGTTAGGTTGTCGCAGGTACATTTCCAAGTGTACGTTTTCGATATTATCATGCAACTCCGGCATGGCATAAACACCTCTGTAGTTCAAAAGCAAGCTGTAATCCCCACTGTGGGCGAACGTGCTCTTGTAATAAATTTGCGGACGGGTAGCGTCCGTCATGTCCACATCCTCCTGCACTAACTCCCAGCAAGCGGGGGCGATGCCCGTAGAAGCGGTGGTGCTGGTGGTGTAGCTTTCGAAGTCTTCGGTAAAAGGCAGGGTTATAGCTTGGCAGTCTGCGGTGCGGAATTTGGCGGATTTCGGATTAGACAACGCGGAGCTGCAGTTGGCCGTCACAAGAAACTCGTATTCCGTGCCACCAGCCAGCCCATAGAGAACAGTGTGAGGTTCGTCGCTAACTAAGATTGCTGTTCCGCTGCCGGGGGTGAACCCAACGGGACCGTATTCCACTGTCCAAGTGTTGGCTTCCCCTTTTTCCACCCAGGAGATTTCCGCAGAATGAGTGGTGATGTTGGTGGCTTGGAGCTGTGCAGGTCTTTGACAGGTGGAGGCTTCTCCCACATAGATGTTGTCAATGTGCAGGTCGTTGTCGCCATTGTTGTTCATGGTAGATTCGCCATAAAATGCAATGCGGATGGTTTGTCCGGCATATTGTGCTAACGAGATGGTCACTTCATCGCCGATTGCGGGAATTTGGTTAAAAATATAGTCTCCCGTGCCGGTATTGTTCCATTCCGTGGCGTTGTCGGCGCTCCAAGTGGCTCCGCCATCCGTGGAGATGAGAACCAAAAAACGGTCATCGTCCCCAATGCTGCCAGGAGGATTGCTGTTGTTGTATGCGGTTAGGGCAAGGTCAAAAGTCAGCGCGGGGTCTTCCAAACCGTTGAGGTCAATGACTGGAGACACCAACCAGTATCTACAGTCGGTGCTGTAGATGTTCACCTTTGGATGGTATTGTCCGAAAGCGTGTGTGTTGTTGAAATTCCATCCGCTTGAGGTTGGGGTGGGGGCGACACCGGCAAAGGCATCGGAGACCAGGCCGGTGTACTTCTCCCAACAGTTGGGAATGTTGTTACTGGCGTCAAAGTCCTCAATGTAGGGTGTGGCTTCGGGAGCGCAAAGAGTAGTAAAACCGAGGGTTCGCCAACTGCTGTACTCATTGTCGCAGATATTGGCTATGCGTGCGACATAATTGGTGGTTGGGTTGAGAGTGGTAATTGTGTAGGGGATTTCGGTAGGATAGACAGTAACCACATCGTTGTCTTCCCAATCTGCATCTGTGGTCTTGTATTGCAGAATGTAGTTGGAGGCATTTTCGGTGGCGTTCCAAGCGAAGGTGACCTCATACGCGGAGATGTCCGTAACGGCAAAATCGGTTACGGCATGGCAGAAGTCCGTTGTGGTGGAGAAGGTCAGCTGCAAGTTGGGCAGCTGGTTGGTGAGGGTACCGGTGTTGGCACCGGGGTGGCTGACGTAGTCTTCAGGATTGTTGTCGCTTCTCCGGTAGAGGCAGCAGTTGGCAGCTCCTTCCGTGTAGCGGAATTTCAGACCGTTCGTCCAGTTGGGCATTGTCTTACTGACCACAATGACCAGATTATCGTTACTCTCGTATTGGAACGGATTGTCAAGGTCGAAGGTCAGCCAGCCGGTGGTGGTAGGCAGTGGCCAGTCAATAGAGGAATAGACCTCTGTCAACGATTCCATGGGCATCCAGTCGGAGTTGGAGTTATGTGCCTCGTTGGAGGTTACGCCCATGTAGATGGTCAAGGTGTTGCACATATAGCCGTCAACTACCGATGACACATCGAATCCGATGGAGGTAATGTAGCCCCTCTCCGTAATATCAGCGGCTGGGTAAATCATCTCGCTCCACGAATTCTTGTAATAGTTGTTAATCGGAAGGTCGTAGGAGTCATTTGTCCCTGTTCCGATCGTAACGGTGGTTGGCCCTTGGGCAAACCCGCTTACACTTGCCAACAGCAGCATAAGACATAAAAACAGTAGATTTTTTTTCATAACATTTATTTTTATTTGTACTTGATAGATTATATTTCGCTATTACCTTTTGGAGTTAGAGTATTGACATTCATAGCTCACAAGTCACTAATCAAAAAACAGCTTTGCAAAATTGCATTTTTTTTCTTATTCGCAACACATTTATTTGCATTTTTTTTATTACGAATGATAATTAGTTGTAAAATGCTGATATTCAATATTTTATAAATATGTTTTGGGGTTTGTGTTTGGAATTGTCTGTAATGTTGTGTTATTTCGGACTTTTTTTAGCGAATTTAGAGGAGGAAAGAGCGCAAAAAAGGGCGAGGATTCCTCCCCGCCCTTAACTGCTAACTACTAACTACTAACTGCTAACTATCTCTTGACAAACGGTTTCGTCACCACGCCCCTATCCGTGGTCACGCGCACGAAATACATGCCGGCGGCGAGACCCGAAACGTTGATTTGGGTCGGGGCGGACGCGGGGAATTGGGCGGACGTGGGGAATTGGGCGGACGCGATGAATCGCGTCCCTACGGTGGTGATGGTTTTACCATACACGTCAACAATTTCGATTCCCGAACATTGTACATTGTTCATTGTACATTGTACATTGACAACGTCCTTCGTCGGGTTCGGATACACCACGACGTCCACCTGGTCGAGGTCAGCGGCCATAGCGTCGATGACGCTCTCGTCGGATGCGGCGCCTTTAGCGGCAACAGCATAATCAAGGGTGATGTCATCGAGGTAGTTGTAGCTGTAGCTCCAGGTCTTGCCACTGGTCAGCGTGTTGCGGAAAGCGATGCGGCCGCCATTACCCGTATAGTTAGAGAAATCGCACTCCACAAATGTCACATCCGTGGTCTTGTTGTTAAAGACATGGACGGGGACAAAGACACCGGTCTCTTCGGAATCGTCGCCGGGTTCCCAAACACCGACCTCAAGCGTATATGCCGCG
>JAEEKL010000144.1 GCA_016282395.1 Bacteroidales bacterium | reverse complement strand
GAGGAATTGCTAGATGTTTACCGCAATCATGATATTTTCTTGCAGTTGGATGAGAAAACGCCTTCTACACAGCGTTTTGCACAAGCGTTGTCGCAGGGTCTGCCCGTGTTATATGCGCAGAAGGGTGTTTGCGACGGCATTTTCAAAGAAGGGATGGCTGGTTACGCTGTGAATCCTAAGAGTGCAGATGATCTGGCGAAAACCATCCTCAATGTCAGTGACCTTTTCGGCACTATCGAACAGCAAATCATGCGTTTGCACCCGCTCGGACTCTTCGACGCGAAGGAACAAACCCGTCAATGGGAACATCTCTATGAAAATTCTCTTTGCTAACCTTCTAATCTCCTAACCTCCTAACCTCCTATCAATTCTTCTTCACAATAGAAATGTAGGTATAAATGGGGTAGTGGTCAGAAACGTCAAGGTCGCGACAGACCGTGTATTGGAAATCGTTAAATTGTTTGTCATGGGCAATATAGTCGATGCGGTAAGAGGGAAAGTCCTTTCCTATGTAGGTGGTGCCGGTTCCTCTTCCGCTGCCACGAAAAGAGTCTTTCAGCCCGTGCATGATTTTGTTGTAGCTGAAAGAGGCTGGCGAGTCGTTAAAGTCGCCGCACAGGATTACTGGATACGGGCATTCGTTGATGTGTGCTCGTACCGCCTTGGCCTGCCGTTGCCTAAGCACGTAGGCCATGGTGATTTTGTTCGATAGCTTCTGTGCTTTATTGTTGAACGTGGAGTCGTAGGAACCAGCCCAAATTGCTTTGCCAGTCTCATAATCGGTGCTGTCCAAGTGCATGGAGGTGAGGTGGATGTTGTAAACCCGCATCGTGTCCCCGTTGAAGCGGATGTCCACATACATGGACTTGTTGCTGGAGGAATCTTCGGTATCGACATATCCGCCCCCGATAATGCGGTATTTGCTGAACACCGCCATGCCGAACTGGTAGCCGAGCTTGTTCTTGAAGCGGAGCAACACTTTGTGTGTCTTTTCGTTGTCTTTGACATTCATGGCGTTGCATATCGCCTCTGTGGAGTTGAAACCGGTTCTCCCCGTCGGGTCGTTGCTGTATTCTTGGATGCAGAGGATGTCTGGCTTTTCGTTTTGCAGGAACTGTGTGAATCGGCGGTTCATTGACCGCTGATTCTTGTCGTAAATGTTGAATGCTCGGGCGTTGTAACTCATCACTTTCAGGCAGTTGGCGCAGACTTCGGGCTTTTCTGTGCCCCTAAGTTGGAAATGTTTGTCGATGTTGTTGACATTCAGTAAGATGACGGTGACAGGAATTAACGCCCATGTGAAATCCACCACCAACCATATTATGGTTATAATAAAGTTTAGGACGAGCAGGTAGGGGAAAAACAGTCCGCAATATGCGATTGTACTTGAGAATGAGGGTGGGAATATTTTGGCCAGGAAAGAGAAAAGCAATGCCACCGCAGATACGATGGTAACTGCGAACAGCAGAAATTTCCCTAACGTTTTCAGCCAGTTGCTTTTTTTCTTCGCCATTATTTCTTGGAATAATGAAATAGAAACTCTTTCTCTTCGGTGGTCAGGGCATCATAGCCTTTTTGGGAAATTTTGTCTAAGATTTTGTCCACCCGCTCCTTTTCCGCCTGACGGTTTGCGTTATATTCTTCATCAGTGAGCGGACGGCCGCTTTCACGTGACACATAATACTTTGATTTCGGGGAACCTTCCCTGCTTTTGCTGAATGGCCATTTCCAATCCCGTTTTTGGTCGGAGTGGTCGGACATTTTATAAAAGACTTGTTCGCCTTCTCCTCTGTTGTTATGTTTTCGCCAAAGAAGTATAAGCAGTATGCCGAAAATCATGCCGCCTAAGTGGGCGAAATGTGCCACCCCGTCGGAGGTGCCCATAATACCGTAAAGCAGTTCAATACCGCCGTAAAGCAGCACAAACCATTTTGCTTTGATAGGGAAGAGGAAGTAGATGTAAATCGGGGAGTTGGGGAACATCATGCCGAAAGCTAACAGAACACCATATACAGCGCCTGACGCGCCGATCAGCACAAAACTGTTCAAGTAATTGTCTTGCAGTGAAATAGTGGCGGCTACCAGTTCGTTCAACGACTCCGGGCTGCGTTGTAACACGCCGTAGTTGTTCTGTAATGCGCTCTGTAACTGAGGGATCTGGTTGTTTTCCACCAAATGACGGTAAGTGTCAATGGAAGGCGCATCCAAAAACTGGTTGAAAAGGGCGATGGCAGGACCGATTTCCACGAAAGTGATGACGTAATGCGTGATGGCCGCACCAATGCCGGTAATCAAGTAATAAATCAGGAATTTCTTGGTTCCCCAATAGTTCTCCACTGCTGCGCCGAACATCCATAAGGCGAACATGTTGAAAAACAGATGCCCGAAATTGCCGTGCATAAACATGTAGGTGACAAACTGCCACGGGTGAAAATCAGGTGCGCTGATGTAGTGAAGTCCTAACCACTGGTTTAGGTCACAAATGTGCGCACGTGCGAACACAAAAGTGGCAAAGAACACCAAAGTGTTGATGATGAGCAGATTCTTCACGCATTTTGGCAGAATGTTGAAACCGCCCATCCCAATTTGTCCGTTATTCATACTGTTATTTCTTTATCAAATGTTTTTTTGAGGTTCAAGATTCAATAACCTATAACCCATAACCAATAACCTTTCTAAAAAAGCGGCTGCAAAAATAAACAAAAAAAATTACTTTTGCCTCATAAAAGAGTGAGATGCTGTATAACATACAACTTCCTTATAATAAGAGTCTTCGTATTCGAAAAATGGCGTTCTCGTATGCGATGGGGAAGGATGTTTCTCCGCTTTCTGACAACGATTGTCATGATGTGGAGGTGATGCGCCGCGCATTGAAGACCCTTTCTTCCGGGTACGATGAGACGCAAAATTTTACGTCTCTACAATGGGGGACACCCTCCCTTCACCCTGTCGTGGTCGATGTGGAGGACTGCGGTGCCGCCTACCGTTTCCTGATGCCGCTTCT
>JAEEKL010000143.1 GCA_016282395.1 Bacteroidales bacterium | reverse complement strand
CATCCTTGATGAGCCGAGCATTGGGCTGCATCCACGTGACACCCAGAACCTTATCAACGTGTTGAAACGGCTGCGCGACATCGGAAACACGGTGGTTGTGGTCGAGCATGACGAAGCCATCATCAAAGCCGCCGACTACATTGTCGATATCGGTCCCATGGCTGGGCAGTTCGGTGGTGAGGTGGTCTTCTCTGGCACGTTCGACAAGTTGTTGTCACAGAAAAAGAATCTGACAGCTAGCTATTTGCGGGGTATGGTGCCGGGTGCCGAAGGTAAAGACGTGATGCGCATCCCGTTGCCGAAATACCGCCGGAAGTGGCGCAACTATATAGAGGTGCAGAATGCCCGTGAGCATAACCTCAAGAATATCAGCGTGAAGATTCCATTGGAGTGTTTCACGGTGGTGACGGGCGTGAGCGGATCGGGCAAGAGCTCGTTGGTGACGGACGTTGTCTATCCGTCCGTGGCGCGACTGTTGGGTGATGCCAATGCGCCGAGGCCGGGCCGTTGCGGCGGCGTGTCGGGCGACATGACCAAGGTCAACGGCGTGGTGATGGTCGATCAGGATGCCATCGGGCGTTCCTCACGGTCTAATCCTGCTACTTACCTCAAGATTTTCGACTATATCCGTGAACTTTACGCGGCCCAGCCGTTGTCCAAGCAACGCAACTATAAGGCGGGGTTCTTCTCCTTCAACGTGGCGGGCGGCCGCTGCGAGGAGTGTGAGGGCGAGGGTATCATCCATATCAACATGCAGTTCATGGCCGATGTGGAGATGGTCTGCCCGTCGTGTCAGGGCAAACGCTTCCGCGACGACGCTCTGGACATCAAAGTTTCCGACAAGGATATCAACGACATCCTGAACATGACGGTGAACGAAGCGTTGGATTTCTTCAACAGTCTGACACCCAATGATATCACGGCGAACATTTTGCGCCGCTTGCAGCCGTTAAAAGACGTGGGGTTGGAGTACTTGGTGTTAGGACAACCCTCCTCGACCTTGTCGGGCGGTGAGGCGCAGCGCGTGAAATTAGCCAATTTCCTGGCTCAGGACGATGACAAGCAACGCAAGCTCTTCATCTTCGACGAGCCGACCACAGGTCTTCATTTCCACGACATCCACAAACTCTACGACGCCTTTAACCGACTCATCGAGCATGGAAACACGGTTTTGGTCATCGAGCACAACACGGAACTCATCAAGTGCGCCGACTGGATCATTGACCTCGGCCCCGAGGGCGGCGAAGCTGGCGGCAACATCGTGTTTGAGGGCACACCGGAGGAGCTAGTGAAGTGCGAGGGAAGTTACACGGCGGAGTGGCTTAGGGAGAAGGTGTAAAACACGTCAGATTGTGTTTGGTTTTGCTTTTGAATCTTCTCGTATCACCACACATCTGTACGGATAAGTTCCGTAAACCTAAACGGTTTTGTAAGGCGTTCTCAAATGTTGGTCGCGGAGACCGTTCAGCTTTTCCTGGTTAAAGGTGCCATCCTCCCACATTTGGTCTACCTCCTGTTGTGCCTTATCGGCATACATAGCAGTGTCTTCAGTTTAGTCGTACAGATTGGAGATTGCAAATAGCGACAGAATATTCACATGGCGTAACGCGCCACTGTCTTCTTTGTCGCAATGTAAATAACCATCCAAAAGTATACCGCCATTGCCACTGAAAAGTATCCCACTTTGAGGTCATCGTGATACAGCAATGATTTATAACACGCTTTTTCCGATCTTTGCACCCGATAAAAGTGGTACACTTTTTAGTGACCAAATTGGTAAAGATTTTAATGATTATATACAATTTTTCGGGCGGACACCAGAATAAAATGAAACAGGACCCGTTATTTGGCTGTGTCCTTCAAAAGCCAGTCAACGACATTGAGTTTTTGTACACCATCCATATTAGTGTTGTCAAAATCCATAGTGAGGAGAAATTTCGGATGCGAGTCTCTGATTTCCCTTAATGACGACATTTCTCTCAAAAGCGTTTTTTCGTCATTAACAGAATAGGCGACTTGGTAATATTCAGTAACATTGCCCGGCTTCTGCACGACGAAGTCCACCTCCCCGTTTTGTGACCTGCCGGCAAAAACCTCTCCTCCACGGCGCAGCAACTCAAAATAGACCACGTTCTCCAATTTGTGACCTAAATCGGTGTATGTGGCGTTGCTCTGCAAAATGTTCCTCAACCCCAGATCAACAACATAGTATTTGTAGTTGCTTTCTAAAAGACGTTTTCCTTTGATATTATACAGTCTGACGGGGTAGATGAGATAAGATTCCGTAAAAAATCTCAGATATTTCTGCACCGTATTGTGTGAGAGTTTCTCCGCAGAATACTTGCGCAGTTTTTCTGCGATATTGTTGGGCGACACAACACTTCCGACACTGTCAAAAAGGAAATTAACCACGTGTTGCAGCGTGTCGAACTTCCGAAGACGATGGCGTTGAACGATGTCTTTCACGACAACCGTGTCATAAAGCGATTTTAGATATGTGTTCACGGCATCGGGGGCAGTCCTCTGCATATTGACCGCCTGCGGGAAGCTGCTGCTGTTCATGTATTGACGGAAGAGTCGGTCTGTATTCGACACGTCCGGGAAAGCGGAGACATATTCCGAAAAAGAGAACGGGTGCATGTTGATGGCAATATACCGGCCCGACAGAAGAGTGCCCAATTCGCTTGACAGCAAATGTGCGTTTGACCCAGTAACATAAAGGTCGATGTCGGGCTTGACAAACAAAGCGTCAATGAGTTTCGCGAAAGAGGGAACCACCTGCACCTCGTCCAAAAACACATATCGGATGCCAGTTGAAGGCAAGATGCCGATAATATGGTCATATACCGCTTTCCAATCTTCAAAGACGGCATTCTCACGCTCCTCGAAATTAAGGGAGACTATACTTTCTGGCTTAACCCCGGAAGTCTTTAGCCAATCTTGGAACTGGAGCATCAAGGTTGACTTGCCACATCGTCTTATCCCTGTGACCACCTTTATCAAATGCTCATTCTTTAGCTGTATCAATTGCTTAAGGTATGTTTTACGTTCAATCATGATCGAAATTTATGGGCTGCAAAGATACAAAAAGATAATGACGAAAATTTGTAAAAACACAAAATTTCGTCATTAAGGTGTGCGGGTCAGAGTACATCTCCCACGCCAAGAAAAACAAGGAGCTGAGGCAGACCATTATAAAAAATGTATTTTTGCGAGGTCATTGCTATTCGTGAGATAGTATGACAAGAGAGTGTCATTATTGTTACGTATGCAAATTGAAGATTCACATCGCGACTATTATGATTTGGCTCACAAAAGTTCTTTCGCCCGAGAGCGTTTGGACCAATGTCTATAACTATTTGGTGGCGACAAAGGATGAACCCGTTCAGGACCGTCGCACAAACACGGAGAAGATCCTGTCAGCCGGTTTTGACACCAAGACCAGTTTCAGGAATGTGAAATAAAGATTTACGAAAAAAGCAGCGGTTTTACGTCTGTAAATCGCTGCTTTTTAGTGTTTTGAGCGGTAAACGGGGTTCGAACCCGCGATTCTCGGACACGGTCCCGACTACCTTTTGCGATTTTGTAATTCGCTGCAAGTGAGTAAATTATATTTTTCATAAAAGGCGATTTTGACTGCCTTTTGTCTCATTTCTGTCTCAGTACAAAGCAATAAAAATAACTGATTTTCAGTCAGTTATTGAAGGTTTCGATGCACCATTT
>JAEEKL010000142.1 GCA_016282395.1 Bacteroidales bacterium | reverse complement strand
GCGTTCCGTAACACGCTGAAGACAGCCAATTACAACTACAGCTACAACTACCTTGACGACATCACGCTCACGCTCACCGAGGCCAAGATTGCCGCGAGCAGCAATGCGAACGTCATTGACGAAATGGGTGTCGAGAATTATCTGGAGAGCATCGTGGTGTATCCGAACCCGACGGTCGGCGAACTCCACATCGGCGCAGTGGATGTGCAGAAGGTGGAATGCTACAACCAGATGGGTCAGCTCGTGGCCGTCTATGACAACGACCGCGACATCAACATCAGTAGCCTCTCTCAGGGTGTCTATACGCTCCGTATCACGGTTCCGCAGGGCGTGACCATGCGGAAGGTCGTGAAGAAGTAATGGTTATTGGTTATTGGTTATTGGTTATTGAGGCCAATAGCTTATAGCTTATAGCTTATAGTCGAATAAGGGCGGGGAGGGATCCTCGCCCTTTGTTCGTCTTTAAAGTGTCTGAGTGGTTGAGTGGTTGAGCGAAGGTCAGGGGTATAGAGAACAGCCAATGGCTTACGTTTGACAGAATCGTATTTTTTTTTCAAAAAAAGCGTTCGGTTTATATTTTTTTTATTTTTGCAATTTATTCTAAAAATTGCTATGCGAGCGTTGATGGATATAATAAAGAACTGAATTAATGAATAGTAAGTAAAACGGATAATCATATAACTATGGCAAATTTTTTTGACAAATTAGCTGGTAAGCTGTCAACTTTTTTGGATTCAAAGGTGATTTTCCTGTTGGATTGCCTGATGTCCGTGATTGCCTCTCTTTTCGCCCTGCTCTGTTTGGGCTATTTGAGAGGCAATATTTATTCAACCGGAAGCTTTGCTCTGCTTTGGCTTGTGACGTCGCTGCTCTCAACGATAGCGGCTATGCTGATATTTAAGGGCTACAAACTGATTATCCGTCATACAACCTTGCATGATGTTCTTTGTTTCGTGAAGGAGGCAGCTTTCAAGTTCGGTGTCATGTTTGTGGTGATGCTTATCAAACATCGGCAATTTTATTTGGGCGTGTCGTTCGCGTTAGTCGCGGATTTCGTTCTGACGCTCTTCCTCCTTGTTTTCGTCCGTCTTGCGATGATTACGGTGTACCGCTTTTTCCTGTCCAAGCGGCAGGCCAAACGGGTGTGCAAGCGTGTGGTTTTGTTCGGAACAGGTGACAAGTCCATTGCGGCGGTAGTGCGGTTGCAGAACTCCACCCACTACAAGGTGGTCGGTTTCCTGACCGAGGATCCGCAGCCCTCCAACCTGCTTCTTGCCAACCTGCCGGTATTCACTTACCAGAATCCGGAACGGTTTGAGCAGATGATAAACGATTACGATGTGGATGCCGTGCTTTTCACCACTGAAGTTGATGCTCGGAATGAGCGGGACGGTTTGGTAAAACTTTGTCTTGAGAAGAATGTGAAGCCGTTGATTATCCCGAATATTGACGAGATGTCGGGACGTGTTCAGCACAATAACGTCAGAAACGTGAAAATTGAGGATTTGCTGGGACGTGAGGAAATCAAGATCTCCATGGATGCCATCAGGGAGAATTTCAAGGGCAAGGTGGTGATGGTCACGGGCGCCGCCGGTTCCATCGGATCGGAATTATGCCGACAGCTGGCAGGCTTCGGCATCAAAAAGCTGATTCTTTTCGATAATGCCGAGACACCGATGCATAATATCCGTTTGGAATTGGAGGAGAAATTCCCGAACCTGACCTTTGTGCCTGTCATCGGCGATGTGCGCCAGGGACCTCGTGTGGACTTCGCTTTCAGAACCTATCGTCCACAGGTTGTGTTCCATGCTGCCGCTTACAAGCATGTTCCTCTCATGGAGGAGAACCCCTGCGAGGCTATCCGCGTCAATGTGCATGGTACGCACACCGTGGCCGACAAATGCATCGAATACGATGTGGAGAAAATGGTGATGATCTCCACCGACAAGGCAGTGAATCCGACAAATGTGATGGGTTGTTCCAAGCGAATTGCCGAAATTTATGTGCAGTCATTGGGACTGGCCATCGAACGTGGCGAAATGAAAGGCCGCACAAAGTTTGTGACCACTCGTTTCGGAAATGTTTTGGGATCCAACGGCTCTGTGATCCCCCGCTTCCGCGAGCAAATCGAGAAAGGTGGCCCTATTACTGTTACCCATCCGGATATAACCAGGTTCTTTATGACCATTCCTGAAGCTTGCCGTCTGGTTATGGAAGCCGCCACTTTCAGCACGGGAACACAGATTTTTGTGTTTGATATGGGTGAGTCGGTTAAAATCGATGATTTGGCGAAACGTATGGTGAATTTGGCCGGACTCAAACTCGGCGAAGATATCCAGATTGTTTATACGGGCTTGCGTCCTGGCGAGAAACTGTATGAGGAGGTGCTGTCCAACAAGGAGAACACCACCGCGACAGCGCATAACCGCATCTATGTCGCCAAAGTGCGTGAGTATTCCTACACGGAGGCCCTGGCCGCCGTTGAGGAAATGGAGGAACACTCCATTTTCGTGAGAATCCCTGAAATGGTGATGAAAATGAAGGAGTTTGTGCCGGAATTCGTCAGCAAGAACTCTGTTTTTGAAAAATATGACAAACACGAGGATAAATAACTTTTCCCCAAACGTGTTTGCAAATATATAATTTGAATATGAGTGAATATCATATAGTAGGCATTCAACAGGTGGGTGTTGGAACAGAGGACATGAAAGCTTCCTGGAAGTGGTATGCCGATATGTTCCAGATGAACATACGAATGCTGGAAGATGACACGGTGGCGGAACGGATGCTGCCCTATACGAACAACAGGCCTGAAAAACGTCATGCTTGCATCGCAGCCAACCTGCAGGGCGGCGGCGGGCTTGAAATCTGGCAGTATTCGGAGCGGAAGCCGATTCCGATAGATTTCGATGTACAGATAGGTGACCTTGGCGTTTTTGCCGTTAAAGTCAAAACGCATGATGTTGCCTCTTTCCATGCCGAACTCGCGGCCAAATATAAGAATGTCTCCCAAATTTTTACAGATCCGCGTGGATTGCCCACATTTTTTTTCTATGATCCCAGCGGAAACTTGTTCCAAGTGGTGGAGGACAACTACATCTTTATCGATGAAAACCGTCTCTCTGGTGGCGTGGTCGGTGTTATGATTGGTGTCTCGGATATAGACAAGGCATTGGTGGTCTATCGTGATATCCTCGGCTATGACACGGTGTTTTATGACAAAAATGGCGCGTTCAGCGATTGGCAGACCTTGCGCGGTGGAACCCAACGATACAGACGAGTGCTGCTCTCCCATTCCAAACCGTTCGTGGGGCCGTTTTCCGAACTTTACGGTAGCAGCACTATCGAACTGGTGCAGGCGGTGGAACGCACACCCCGGAAGATTTTCGAGAAACCCCGTCAATGGGGTGATCCCGGTTTCATCCAACTCTGTCTCGACGTTGTCAACATGCGCAGTTTGGAAGAGCACTGCAACAAGTATGGTTTCCCGTTTACGGTAGATAGCTGTCCCGATGCCGGCGATTTTGACATGGGCTTGGCTTCAGGGCATTTTACCTATATCGAGGATCCCGACGGCACACTGATTGAATTTGTGGAGATTCATAAAATTCCCATCAGCAACCGATTTAATATCTGTCTGAACCTGATGAAAAGGGATAGAACCAAACCTATGCCGAAGTTTTTCTTCCAACTGATGAAGTTAAACCGCGTGAAATTCGACTGATATGGGCAATCTGCTTAACTTGATAAAAAAAGACTTGCGCTACGAAGAAGCGCTCCATGCTTGCATGAACTGCGGCATGTGTACGGCAGTGTGTCCGGCTGCGGAGTTCTATGACTATGATCCCCGCCGCATCTGTGATTTGGTGCAACGGGCGGATGAGTCGGTGATTGAGGGGCTGTTGCGCTCCGAGACCATTTGGTACTGCGGTCAGTGCATGTCGTGCAAACCTCGCTGCCCGCGCGGCAACGCCCCCGGCGAAGTGATCAACGTGTTGCGGAAGGTCTCCCAGGAAACAGGCTATTTCCGTGACAGTGAGATGGGCCGCCAGCAGACCCAACTCATGAACAGCATCGAAAAAAACATCCTTGACATCGGCTATTGCGTCCATCCCGACCGCGTGGATCCCGATTACCACGTAGAACAAGGTCCCGTATGGCGCTGGTACGTGGAGAACATAGAGGAAGTTGCCCCGAAATTGGGTGCCAATTACCATGGTGAAGGTGCCGGCGCCCTTCGAACTATCCCTCACGAGGATATGGAGGAAGTGCATAAAATCTTCGAGGTCACCGGTGGTTTTGAACTGCGCAATAAAGTGCTGTGACTTCCGTTTATATTGTTGCACTGGCTTGTTTTGTTAGGTAAAAGCTATTAGGTAGTGAATAGTGATCAGTGAACAGTGATCAGTCATAGTCTTAGTCAATTGTCTAAGTCTAAGTTTAAGTTTAAGTCAGTCTCTGTAAAACAGACTATAACATTTTTCGTTAAAACGATTCGTTATGAGAAGAATACTCACCATAATATGCTGCTTGATACTGCCGTTTGTGTTGTTTGCGCAGGACAAGGTCAATGTTACGGACAAGAACGGGAAGAAACAGGGTGTATGGAAGAAATATGAGAACGGGAAACTCCTGTATGAGGGACAATTCAAGGATGATGTGCCATACGGGACGTTCAAATATTACTACGGAAATGGCAAGCTGAAGAGTGTTACAGAGTTTCTACAGGGTGTCCACAAGGTGAAGACCGTCATCTATTACGAAAACGGGAAAAAGGCTTCCGAAGGGGCCTATATTGACCAGCAGAAAGACGGGCTATGGCGTTATTATTCCAACAAGGATACTCTTATCAAAGAGGAAAGCTATTCCGAAGGGAAACGCTCGGGGCTTTGGAAAACCTTCTCTGCGGACGGAATGCTGCTTGAAGAACGCAACTACTTGAATGACAAACCAAACGGACTGTTCAAAACATACTATTTGAACGGCAAAATCAGCTTGGAGGAAACCTACTTGAAAGGGAAAACCAATGGGAAAAGCACCTCTTACTATCCAAACGGAAATATCTCTGTGACTGGTGACTACCACAATGGCTGGCGTGATGGCGAGTGGAACACATACGATGTGAACGGAAAGATACGTTCCACGATGGTGTATGAGAACCAAAGGTTACAAAATACATATATATATATGTATCAGAAAGGGGTGGGGCAGAAGCTGAATCAGAATGCCGTGGCTTATTTTGTGAAAAACCGCGATAAAATGACGGTAGTGCTGCGGAACGGCAACAAGATTTCCATTGATGAAAGTATGGAAGAAGTTGAGCAATGGATTGATTATATGGTGTTTATGAAGGTGAATCCCCGCTATATCGTTTCGATGGACGCTCTGGTAAGTTATAGGCCGGTGGAAGATGCCGAAGATGCCATTACCATCAAAATGCTGCCTGATCCAGGAGAAGAGATTTATTCCGAAGGTGTTGAGGCCAAAATGGTGAAAGCATTGTTTAATACGGAAAAACCGAAAGAATAAAAAGATTGCGTTTTATAATCCATAGCCTGTGAATGCGCTCAACCGCGAAATCCTACGCATTTCCATCCCCAGTATCATCACCAATATCACCGTGCCGTTGCTTGGCATGGTTGATGTGGCGATAGTGGGCCATATCGGGAATGCCACCTACATTGCGGCCATCGCGCTCGGCACCATGGTTTTCAATCTGATTTACTGGAATTTTGGATTCCTGCGGATGGGTACTTCGGGAATGACGGCGCAAGCTTACGGGGCGGAGGACAAGACGGAGTATCTTAATGTGCTGGTACGGGGAATGGTCATCGCCCTGTCGGTGGCTGTTCTGCTAATCTCCCTGCAATATCCGATAGCGTTGTTGTGTAGGAGGCTGATAAAAAGTTCGCCGGAAACGCTGGATTTGATGGTCATTTATTTTTCCATCCGGATTTGGGCGGCGCCGGCCACCATCAGCTTGTATGTGCTGAAAGGGTGGTTCCTTGGCATGCAGAACGCCAGTTCCCCGATGTGGATTGCCACGTTGCTGAATGTGGTCAACATCATCTGCAGCCTCCTGTTTGTCTATGTCTTCGATGCGGGCATCGCCGGCGTGGCGTGGGGTACGGTGGCGGCGCAATACAGCGGTCTGCTGCTCGCCGTCATCATCTGGATTCGCCGCTACAGGCATCTATGGAAGGACATCCAATGGCGTGCCGCGCTGCACCTTCGTAAGATGTTCCGTTTCTTCCAAGTCAATGCCGACATTTTCCTCCGCTCGCTATGCCTGATTGCGGTCTTCACGTTCATCCCGTACATTTCCGCCACGATGGGCGAGGAAATTCTGGCCGCCAACACTTTGCTGATGCAACTGTTTACGCTCACTTCCTACGTGATGGACGGTTTCGCCTACGCGGGCGAGTCGGTGGTGGGCAAGTATGTCGGAGCACGGGATTCGCTGCATCTGCGCAAAACCGTCCGCTACCTCTTCTACTGGGGGGTGGCGTTGGCTGTGCTGTTCACGCTGCTGTTCTTGTTCGGCGGGGAGTGGCTGTTGCGAATCCTGTCCAGCGATGAGACGGTGATTCGTACGGCCATGCGCTTCATGTTCTGGACGTACTTACTGCCATTCACCGGTTTTGCTGCATTCATTTACGACGGTATCTACATCGGGGCCACCGCCACTGCTGCCATGCGCAACGTGATGTTCGTGGCCACCGCGGTCTTCTTCATCCTCTATTATTCCCTTGTCGCCGCCTGGCAAAACAACGCCCTCTGGTTCGCCTTTATCTTCTTCCTGATTTTCAGAGGGTTGCTGATGCTGATTGGACAGAAGCGGTTTGTCTTTTCAACGGTGAACCGTAATTAGTGATTTAAGTTTCGCATGTTTGATTTCCAATCATCTTATCATCCAATCATCTTATCATCTTTTTTCATCGTCATTCATCGCTTTATCGTTTAAAAATTTTGTATCTTTGCTGCCAAATATTCTGTATAAGGTGAATGATAAGATGCGAAAAATTGCGCAAAATATTGACAACCAGATAATTGCTACCCCCCCCGTTTTGCGGGCGTGGTAATTCCTTATACACCTTTTCCCTTTCATTTTCTGACACTTCCTCCTGTTTTTTCGCAAAAACGGGCAGGGGTTGTTTTTCCATTTGTCAAATAATTTAAATTTCCTTAATATGAAAAGATTTTTTACCCTCCTGTTTTTCTGCTGTCTGGGTGTCGCGTTTGCGGATGCGCAGCCGGAGACCGTGAACGGTTTCGCGGTGGGCGGCGGCGTTGACGCGGCCACCGGTTCCGAGGCCATCGTCGGGCAGCCGTTTTCCGAGTATGCGAAGACGGCCAGCTACAGCGTCACGCTCGGTGTCGGGCAGTCGCAGTTGGTCACCGAGGCCTACAACGCCACGGTGAGCTATGGCGACGGCTACCACGACGCGTGGTTCGACTATGACGCAAGCACGGCGCCGGGCACGCACCTCGGCAAGCGTTACATCGCCAACGGTACGCCGAAGAAATACGACCTCCTCAAGGTCTTAACCCTCAAGGTTATAGACGGTACCAGCGGTTGTTCGGGTACGGTGGCGGATGCCGACGGCCACGTTTACCACATGGTGCCGGTGGCGCACTACTGCTGGACGAAGGAGAACCTTTATGCCACGCACTACGCCGATGCGGGCCATACGGCCATCGCACGCACTGGCGTGTATAACGCCCCCGGTTTCACCGACGAGACGGCGAACGAGGGCACCTACGGCCGCCTCTACACGTGGTATTCTGCGGTGGGACTTCCCGAGGACGGCAGCGGCACGTTAGTTCCGGATGCTAACGGCTACGTGCAGGGCATCTGTCCCACAGGCTGGCACATCCCCACGATTGTGGAGAAGGCCGCCTTGGATGCGTTGAACATCGAGGACATCCGCACGGCGGAACTGTGGCTCTCGCCGAACAACAACACCAACAGCACGGGCTTTACCTCACTGCCCGCCGGCTTCTACAACGCCGCCAGCGGACAGTTCGAGCGAATCCTTCTGGACACGGGCTACTGGTCGCTGTCCGACGGCACGGATGCCCCCACAACCCTCGCGGTATTGTCCTATTATTGCAACCATCCGATAGAAAAGGCGGTCTCCGCCTCGGACATGCTGAGTGTGCGGTGCGTGAAAAACGATTAACAATGTACAATGTACAATGTACAATGATGAAGGTAACAACCCCAATTATAAGAAACATCTTCCTTGAGCAGCCCCGGTAGGGGCAAGAGCTCGGTAGCGGAACGATGATGAGGATGATGCGATGATACGATGATGAGGATGATGCGATGACGCGCTGACACATTGCCTCGGAGAGACATCAAGAAAAGAAACAAATAAAAACCCAAAATATGAAAAAAGTAACAACAATCTTAGCAGCAATCCTGCTGATGGCGGTCGGGGCGGCCGCCCAGAAGCTGAGCTACCAGGCGGTGGTTCGGAACAGTAGTAATGAATTGGTGCCTAACACTGCGCTGACGGTGGAGGTGAGCGTGCTGGATGCCGTAGGAACGGTACAATATGCGGAGACGCACAGCGCGACCACGAACGAGAACGGCCTTCTCGTGCTGACCATCGGCGACGGCACGGTGACCGCCGGCACCACGGTGGCGGATGTCGATTGGAACGGCGCCGCCATCCAGAGCGTGGTGAAGAACGGTGGCGCAGTGGTGGCCACGATCACCAGTCCGGTGAACGCGGTGCCGTACGCGCTACAGGCGGGAAATGTTTCTGCGATGAGTGTTGCCGACTTGCTGGCATTGGTGGGCAGTATGACGGATGCCGAGAAGGAGCAGCTGCGCGACGCGCTTGGCGTTACCGGCGGCGGCAGTAGTGACCCCACCACGTTTGTCTGCGGCACGTCGAAGATGGTTGATGCCGACGGCAACGAGTACGAGACGGTGCAGATTGGCACGCAGTGTTGGACGAAGACGAACCTGCGCAGCACGAAGGCGGCCGACGGTTCGGCCATACCCGCGGGCGGTTCAACAACCAGCAACACGGAGCCGTACTACTACGATTACAGCAGCCACAGCCTGCCGTTGGCGACACGGGGTTACCTGTACAACTGGCCGGCAGCGCAGCTGGTGTGCCCTTCGGGCTGGCATCTGCCGAGCGACGCGGAGTGGACAACGATGGAGCAGACGCAGACCAGCATGGATGTGACGGGATTAGGTTGGCGCGGCGACCATGCGGGCAAGCTGGCCGGTGAGGGCTGGAACTCCTCAACGACAGCTGGTGCGCCCGGCAACGCGTCAGACCCCGATCACAACGCTTCGGGCTTTTCCGCCGTTCCGGCAGGCTACTGCAACGGTTCGTCGTTTTACAGCGCGGGCGACTACGCCTACTTCTGGTCCTCTACGCAGCTCGGCAGCGGCTACGCGTGGAACCGCAACCTGGACTACGGCTACGCGAGCGTGGGCCGGTACAGCGACTACAAGGGCAACGGATTTTCTGTCCGCTGCCTCCGCGATGCGGAGCCCGGCGGTGAGGAACCCACGAGTTTCAACTGCGGGACCTCGAAGATGGTTGATGCCGACGGCAACGAGTACGAGACGGTGCAGATCGGCACGCAGTGCTGGACGAAGACGAACCTGCGCAGCACGAAGGCGGCCGACGGTTCGGCCATACCCGCGGGCGGTTCAACAACCAGCAACACGGAGCCTTACTACTACGTTAATTCGGCTGTTAACCCCGCTGTTTACGGTTACTACTACAACTGGGAGGCCGCTAAGCTGGCCTGCCCGACAGGCTGGCACCTGCCGAGCGATGCGGAGTGGACAACGATGGAGCAGACGCAGACCAGCATGGATGTGACGGGAACAGGCT
>JAEEKL010000141.1 GCA_016282395.1 Bacteroidales bacterium | reverse complement strand
TATTTTTACTATCTTTGCACCCTCAAAATCTGATACATTGGAAGAACAGGATATACAGAAAATTCAGGCTGCGCTGAAAGAGACAAAGACCATCGCCATTGTCTTCCATTTCAATCCCGACGGGGATGCTTTGGGCAGTGCATTGGCCTTATACCACTATTTTCAGGACGAAGGTTATGAAGCCTCTGTCATTTCACCCAACCCGTTCCCGAATTTCCTGCAATGGATGCCCGGCGCAGAACAGATTATCGTGGCGCAGGAAAACCTCGTGGAGGCGCGCAAACGCATCCGCAACGCCGACATGCTTTTCGTGGTCGATATGAACGCACCGCACCGTGCCGGTCAAGATCTTCAGAATGCCATTGCCAAGTCCACCCATTTCAAAGTGCTGATCGACCATCATGTGCAGCCCGACATCAAATGCGATGTCATGTACTCCACACACCTCACGACCTCCGCCTCCGAATTGGTGTATGATTTCCTGTATCAATATCTTACACCCGAAAAGCCTATCACCAAAGAGATTGCCGAATGTTTGTATGTGGGGATCATCACCGACACCGGCTCCATGTCCTACACCTGCGACTACCCGAAATCCTATACCGTGTTGCGCAAGCTGATTGAGGCCGGCATCAACGGTGAGGAAATCCATCGTAAAGTCTATGACAATTACACTGAAAGCCGTATGAAACTGTTGGGCCTGGCCTTGTCGCAGCGCATGGTGGTGATGCCGGAATTCGGTGCCTCCTACATGTATCTGACTAAGAAAGACCTGACAGACAACGGTTTCCAAATCGGTGACACAGAAGGGTTTGTCAACTACGGACTATCCATGGGCATTGTTCATTACACGGCTTTTTTCACAGAGCGGGATAACCGAATTCGCGTGTCCTTCCGCTCCAAGGGAATTGTGGATGTCAACCTCTTCGCCCGCAAATACTTCGAGGGCGGCGGGCACGCCAACGCCGCCGGTGCCTTTTATCACGGCTCCATGGAAGATGCTATTGCTCACTTTGAAAAAGCAGTACGGGAAAATGCGCAGCAGTCTTAACAAGCGAACTTGCAACATCTGTTTTCTTGCGCTTCTCACCCTTTTTTCCAGCGCTTTCTCCTCCTGTCACCGACAAAATGCCACGGGAAGCGTGGTCGTGTCGTCGGATACGGAAAAAGAGGAAAAGGCAGATCCCTACGTGGAAGGCAACAAGAACATTATGCGGCGGGAGAACGAAGAAATCCAGATGTTCGTAAAACGTTACGGGTGGGACATGCAACGCACGCCCACAGGACTGTACATCGAAGTGCTGGCTCCCGGCAACGGCGAGCTTTACAAGGAAAACGATCCTGTGAACTTGGAATACCGCACGTTCCTGCTTTCCGGCGAGATGATCTATTGCTCCGACAGTCTCGGGGTGAAACATTTCGTGGTGAACCGTTCCGAAGAGATTGACGCCTTGCACGAGGCGGTGCAACTGCTGCGACCCGGAGCTCGAGCACGACTCGTCATCCCCTCCTATTTGGCTTACGGGGTGGCCGGCGACGGCGACCGCATCCGCGGGCTTCAACCTATCATAATGGAAATCAAATTGTCAGAAACTTCCGATAATCGTTTGAACAACAATCATATACCCAATCCCTATAATTAACACAATGAAAATCAGACCCCTACTATTGCCCACCCTATTCTGCCTGATCTGTCTTTCAATCATTTCATGCCGAAAATACAGCGGATTCAAACATGACACTTCAGGTTATTACTACCACTATTTCAACTGCAACGAAAACAACGAGCAGCCGCAAACCGGTGATTTCGTGGTAGTCAACATGGGGTTACGCACGAAAGACTCCGTTATCTCGCCCATGACCCAGAACAACATGCTGGTTGACGAGCTTTACAAAGGGGACTTAAACTGCGCCTTGCGTGATATGCACCTCGGCGACAGCGCCACTTTCATTTTCGACGGCCCGCAATTCTATGAGGAATTTTTAGGCATGGGAAATTATCCATTTGGGAAAAAGCCCATCTATGTTGACATTAAACTACTGAAAATCATGTCAAAACAAAACATGGAGAAAGCCGAGGAACGTTATCAGGAACACAAGAAGCTGTTACGCCACATCGAGGATTCGCTCATAACGGACTATGCGGCCGAATACCGCATCAACGACAGATATCATGGTCTTCGATACTCTTTGAACAAACGGGGTTCGGGACCTAAAGCGAAAAAAAACCAAACCGTGCAGATTTTGTATCGCGGACGCAAATTGGACAACACCGTGTTTGACACCCGAATGGACCCCAATAATCCTCTCACATTTGAAGTGGGAAAAGACCAGCTGGCGCGAGGTTTGGACATTATCGTACAGAACATGTGCGTGGGCGACCAGTTGACGGTTGTCCTACCCTCACCGTATGCCTTTGGAGAAAAAGGATTCCAAGATTTCCAAATCCCCCCTTACACACCTGTGGTGTATGACGTCGAATTATTGAAAATTGTAAAATAGTATCAAATATTTATCACAGAAAAAAAAGAAAATGATGAAAAACGTAAGATTTTTTGCCCTGCTCGGGCTTGCGGCAACCCTTTTATTTACTTTCGGAGCTTGTAGCAAATACAAAGGATTCAAAAAAAACAAATCAGGTTTATACTATCAGTTTCATGTACAGAATGACACCGCTGACCAGCCTGCGACTGGTGATTTAGTGGGTGTTCTGATGTCTTTGCGCGCGGGCGACTCCCTGCTCATCCCCATGATGCCAAATGAAATGATTATGGATTCCCTATACGAGGGTGACATTTTTGAAGCCATCCGTATGATGCATGTTGGAGACAGCGCGACTTTCATTCTTGACGGCAAACAATTCTTCGAAAAGATGATGAACCCTGCTCAAGAATACGAATTTGGCGAAGAACCACTCTATCTCGATGTGATGCTTTACGGAGTCATGAAAAAGGCTGATTTCGAGAAAGCCAAAGCGGAGTATGAATCCCAGTTGGATGACAGAAAAGTGAAAGAAGTGGAGGAAATTGACGAATATCTGCAAAAACACCCGGGTATGAAGCAAAACCAAGCAGGTGTGTATGTGAAAAACGTTAAAAAAGGCAATGGAGCAAAAGTGGAACCGTTGCAGACCGTGAAGGTCCACTATACGGGTCGTTTCGTTGACGGCACCGTGTTTGACAGTTCAGTGGAACGCGGAGAACCGTTTTCCTTCACGGTAGGCGCCGGCCAGGTGATCCCCGGTTGGGACGCCACTGTCTCCGAAATGAAAGTCGGCGACAAAGTGACCGTGCTCATCCCCTCCAGCATGGCCTACGGCGAAGGCAGACAAGGTATTCCCCCGTATTCCCCGCTGGAATTCGACATCGAACTGTTAGAAATTGTAAACGAATAATCTTTTTTGGCTTTTGGCTTTTGGCTATCAGCTATTGGCCAAAAACCAAAAGCTAATAGCTAAAAGCCAAAATTATGTCCGAACAAAATTACGCTCTACGAATTGCACAGGCACTCCAACTGACGGAGGAGCAGGTGCAGAACACCCTGAATTTGCTGGAAACCGGTGCCACAATCCCGTTCATCTCTCGATATAGGAAAGAGGCCACCGGCTCATTGGACGAAGTGCAAATCGGGAACATCAAAGATTTGTACGCCAAATGGTTGGAACTGGATAAACGCCGCGCCGCCATCCTGGACTCCATTGCCGAACAAGGCAAGCTCACACCCGAACTGCGCAAACAGATCGAAGAGGCCGAGACCATGAGCGTTTTGGAGGACTTATACCTCCCTTACCGGCCCAAGCGCAAGACCCGCGCATCCGTGGCTGTCGAGAAAGGTCTGCAACCGCTGTCGAAACTGCTGTGGGCACAGCGCCAGCTGGACCTGCAACGTGAAGCCGCCAGATTCGTCAACCCAGAGAAAGGGGTGGCGAATGTGGAGGAGGCTTTGGCCGGCGCACGCGACATCATCGCCGAGAAAATCAGCGAAAACCCCAACATCCGGGCTCGTCTGCGCGACACGTTCCTCCGCCACAGCCGCATCTCCACCCGGCAAATCCCCGACCGGATTGACGAGGACGAGAAATACCGCATCTACTACAAGTCTGAGGAGTCTCTCGCCAAAGCACCCTCACACCGCATCCTGGCCATGTTCCGCGGCGAGGAAGAAGGCATCCTCCGCATAAGCATTGCCCCCGACGAAGAGCGCACACTCGCAGACATGAAACGCCGCATTGTCAAGAACAACAGCAACTCCGCGCAGCAGGTCTGGCAGGCAGCCACCGATTCCTACAAACGGCTGCTGCAACCCCAAATGGAGAACGAGATGCGCAAATTCTACAAGGAAAAGGCCGACAAAGAGGCCATTGCTGTCTTCTCGAAGAATGCTCGTCAACTACTGTTGGCTGCCCCGCTTGGTCAGGTCACCACCCTCGCCATCGATCCCGGCTTTCGTACCGGCTGCAAAGTCGTGATTTTGGACCCGCAAGGCAAACTGCTTTACAACGAGACTATCTACCCGCACCCGCCGGTGGCGCAGTACAAGCTCGCGTCCGACAAACTGAAACGGTTGGTCCTCCAGTACAAAGTGGATGCCATCGCCATCGGAAACGGCACCGCCGGCCGCGAAACCGAGAATTTCGTCCGCCACATCCCTTTCGAGCGGGATGTCAAAGCCTTCATGGTGAACGAAAGTGGCGCGTCTGTTTATTCGGCGTCGCCTGTGGCGCGTGAAGAGTTCCCCAACTACGATGTCACGGTGCGCGGCGCAGTTTCCATCGGACGACGACTGATGGATCCCCTGGCCGAGTTGGTGAAAATAGACCCGAAGTCCATCGGTGTGGGACAATACCAACACGATGTGAACCAGAAAATGCTGCAGGAGAGCTTGCAGACCACTGTTGAGAGCTGCGTCAACTACGTGGGCGTGGAGCTGAACACCGCCAGCAAGCAGCTGCTCTCTTACGTGTCCGGTGTTGGACCTGCATTGGCACAGAACATCGTCGATTACCGCAACGAAAACGGAGCCTTCGCCTCCCGCGAAGCCTTGAAAAACGTACCCCGTTTCGGAGCCAAAGCCTTCCAACAGGCAGCGGGATTCCTGAGAATCCGAGGTGCCGAAAACCCGCTGGACGCCAGCGCCGTACACCCCGAAAGCTACAACGTGGTCAGCCAAATGGCCGCCGATCTCGATTGCTCGGTAGCCGATCTGATGGCCAACAAACAACTCCGACAGCAAATCAAACTGAAGAATTACATCTCCAAAACGGTCGGAATGCCCACCCTGCAAGACATCATGAACGAGCTTGACAAGCCCGGCCGAGACCCGCGAACCCAGTTCGAAATGTTCGAGTTCGACAAAAACGTACACACTATCAACGATCTTTACATCGGCATGGTGTTACCGGGCATCATCACCAATATCACCAACTTTGGCTGTTTTGTCGATATCGGCGTACATCAGGACGGACTCATCCACATCAGCCGCCTGAGCGACCGACGTATCTCCGACCCGTCCGAAGTGGTCCACCTCAACCAAAAAGTCATGGTGCGCGTGGAGAATGTTGAGATCGACCGCAAACGCATCAGCCTCTCCCTCGAATCCAACAAATAGTTATAGTCATAGTTATTGTTATAGTCTAAGTCATACATCACACGTCAGAAATCCCATGGATAAAAACAAAAAAATTCCAATACGATTACTGGCGACCTGCCCGAACTGGCGTTCGACCTCGCCGAGGTAACATCGACCATCGGAATTTCCAGAAACATTGGATCGCCTTCGGCCTCGTGACCGACATCATCGTGCCCGCGAAGAACCAGAACGCCCCCGCACCCCAAAATACTACTGTTTTAATGAGGAGGCTTACTTCAAATTCCAGAAAAAGTATTTGTTCAAATGAAAGAATGCCGAAAGGCAAGAACCAAAGACCATGAGAAGTAATATTGATAGAATAATAAGAACGGTATAAGATTCCCTCATCCTATATCAACGAGAACAACACGAACAGCCAATGCGCGGAGATGCCGGCGATGAGGCCGCCAACGGTATGCGAGGCGATGGCCTTTGAGATCAGCTGGCGGTAGCCGAGGGAGTCCAACATGCCGGTATGTGTGCTCAGGAAGCCACTCCAGCACATGCCCATGGCGGTGAAGACCGCGATGGCGTTGCCGTCGATGAGACCGGAGGCATCAAAAGCGGGCACCAGACCGATGGCCGCACCCACAGCGCCTAACGCTGTAATCGGAAAGGCAATCAGCTCGGGATGTTCAAAGCCGAACAACCAGCGGAACACAAAATCAATCTTGGAAGCCAGCCACGGGAGTAACGGCACGCCCTCGTAAGCACCGCCTGTGTAACCGCCGACGGCAGGGGCACCAAACGTCGTCATCATCACAATGGTGGAGATGATCAGCACACCAGGAATGATAGAGAGACCGATTTCCACGCCGCCTTTTCCGCCGTCAAGCATGGCGTTAAGCGTGCGCAAGAATGGCCCTTTCTTCTCTTCCTCTATTTTCACCCCTTTTTCATCCGTTTCATTGACTACCTCGTCCAAGGGTTTTTCCTCCACGACAGAGTCGGGCATCGGGGAATCCAATTCGGGATAGCTCTTCAGCGTCAGCTTCTGCATCATGCGGGTGGTGACGATACTGCCGATGAACGCGCCCGCCAGTCCGACTAAGGCGCCGCTACCGTAACCGCGCCCTGTCATGAAGGCCACTACCACCAACCCCATGCCGAAAGAGGTCCCGAAATTGGTCAGTGAGGCGATTTGGTACTGCTTGAAGTAGCGCCGGAAGGTCTTGTCCTTCGACAGCGTGATGATAGCCGGATTGTCGCTCAGGAAGGTCATCACCGCACCGAGCGAGGCCACGCCGGGAAGGTTGTAAAGCGGTTTCATCAGCGGTTTCAGCATCTTCTCCAGCAGCACCACCACACCGAACTCTACGAACAGCTTGCTGATGGCACCCGTCATCACCGTGATGGCCATGATGTAGAACACGGTGTCTATCAGTAGTTTGTATGCCGTGTTCATGAAGGTGTTCAGCATGTTCGGCAGACTCAT
>JAEEKL010000140.1 GCA_016282395.1 Bacteroidales bacterium | reverse complement strand
GCTCGACAAATATGTGAAACACGCCGAACCGCGCAAGAAAAAACCGGAGGCAGAATAGTCCGTCAGCGCTTTTTTGGACCCGTTTGTGCTTCACAAGCGGGTTTTTTGTATAGTTGTGTGTCAATTTGAAATTTTTTTTTTTGAGAAACAAACCGAACCGCGTCTGCGGCTGCCTGTGTGTGCGCTGTGCGGAGCGTTTGCTATAACAGTTTTATTATGGAAAAAGAAAAACGGATAACACGCTTCCCTTACTCTTCGCCTTTGAGTGAAACTGTGGATATCGAGATGTGGGAAACTATTTGCACCTCCCCTGACACAGAGAATATGGAACAACCTATAGATGGTGGTGAGGTTCCGTGGTCTTAGGTTTTGATACTGATCTTATGAAAAAGTTTGAGATAGTTGCGCTGGCAACACTGTTGCTGTTTTTGTTCTCCTGTGTACGCGACGGCTACGAACCTGCCGTTGAAACGACATCGGTACCGCAAGTCCTGCATGCTACGCTGGAAAACGAGTTTGATCCGGAACGGGACGAGACAAAGGTTTATATGAATGAAGACCGCCATCTCCGATGGGATAAGGATGACCGGGTTGCCTATTATTCCCAAAGTACAAAAAGTGAATATAGATTCTCGGGAGAGACAGGTGATGCTGGTGGCGATTTTAGCTTTGTCTCAAACGTTTCCTCCTCCTATTCATACTATAATGTCGCCGTTTTTCCCTATAGTGCTGCTGTCGGTATCCAATCAAACAATAAAGTGACCGTGACCTTGCCCGGCAGGCAGGTTTTTCGGTCAGGATCGTTCGGCTCCGGTTCCGTTATAATGATGTCCACTCAAGATATCTGGAATGGCGAAATGTATTTCAAGAGCGTGGACGGTTATTTGTGTTTTCGGCTTTACGGCAATCCGGGTGCTTATATCGAAAGTCTGACCCTGACTGGTAATGATGGTGAAAAATTGGCTGGTGTTGCAACTATTACGGCCAATCCGAAAATAGATCCGTCTTTGAATTGGGGCAGCAGTGCTACGGAATCCATTACGCTGGTCTGTGATCCTCCTGTTTATCTCGGGAACAGCAGTGCCGACTGCACGGAATTCTGGATGGCAGTGCCTCCGACAGTTTTTACCAAAGGTTTTACCTTGACGGTCAATGGAAGCGGGGGCAAAATGACTCAGAAACTGACATCCGGTTTCACGGTCAAACGGAATTATATGTACAGGATGGCGGCTTTCGAAGTGCCGCAATCCTCAATCTCGTATTCCATCCGTTCCCGCGAGGAAATGACGCTTAAAGAGAAGGTTGGGCAGTTGATGATGATTCAGGATAATACTTTGTTGGGTAATTATACTCAGTCGATTTCAGATGATTTGAGAAATAAATTCGCTGATTATCCATGCGGTGGGTTTATCCTTAAAGCAGAAAACATCGAGAAAAGTAGTTCTGCTGCAGCAACATTGAAACAATTCACAGCTGATTTGCATAATCTGGCCGATTATCCGATATTAAGCATTGATGAAGAGGGAGGCAACGTGGCGCGTATTGGTAATAATAGCTACTTTGGTGAGATTAATGCGACTAATAACAGCCGCCAGGCCGCAACGGTAGGAAACACCGGGAATCCCGCCAATGCCTATGCATCGGGTCATTATATCGGGACTTATTTGCGTGAATTTGGACTCGATGTCAATCTGGCCCCTGTGGCCGACGTTAATTCCAATCCTGACAATCCTGTTATCAATATCCGCTCGTTCGGAAGTGATCCGTCTTTAGTGGGAGAGATGGTTGTACAGTATCTGCACGGCTTGCAAGATGCCGATGTGGAGGGTTGCCTGAAGCATTTTCCCGGACATGGTGATACCGGTACTGACAGTCATTTGGGATATGCCGAGGTTACTAAAACCTGGGCACAGATGCTCACGTGCGAAATTGTTCCTTTCCGTCGGGGAATCAATGGGGGTGCCAAAATGATCATGACGGCCCATATCACCCTTCCTAATGTGATGCCCAGCAATGCACTGGTTCCATCGACTCTTTCGTATTTGATCCTCCACGACAAACTTCGTGTGGAACTTGGCTTCAATGGCGTAATCATTACGGATGCGATGGGGATGGGGGCTATTACAAAGCATTATTCAAAAAGCGAAGCTGCCATTCAGGCTATTTTAGCCGGAGCGGACATTCTTCTGGGTCCTGCTAATACTTATAACGAATATAAGGCAGTCTTTAATGCAATCATCACCGCCGTCAATACCGGCCGGATTCCCGAGGCTCGTATCAATGAGAGTGTTGACCGGATTCTGGCTTTCAAGCGCGATTTGTTGACTCAGCGAGGTGAATTGAAGTAGTAGTAGTTATTGTAGATTGAATGCAGAAAAGCGGCATAAAGCCGCTTTTCTGCATTCAATCTGAGTATGGAGGAGGATTAGAACGCGAACACGACGCCGAGCCGGCCACCGAGGCGGTTGGGAACTTCGGGCTTCGTGAACATTCGCTGATAATTACCTTCAACGAAGATGCCGATTTCCGGCGCGAACTGGAACTCCAGGCCGAGACCGGCTTCCACACCGAAATTGTTGTTCACCTTATGCATGGTCTTCTTGGAGAAATGTTCACCATAGACGCCGACGGAGGGGTAAAAATAGAAGCCGTCCGTAATC
>JAEEKL010000139.1 GCA_016282395.1 Bacteroidales bacterium | reverse complement strand
GCATTACGACACGATTTGCGCCCGGACTCTCACCCTGACGCAGAGTGGGCAGGACAATTTCGCGGACTCCTGCTGGTACGCGAACGGCAAGGCCAACTGCATCGCGTGCATGGTTTCCGACGCGCAGGGCTACTACGAGTTCCCGGGCCAGAAGGAGATTAACGGCAGGATGGTCGATACGGTGTCGTACCTGATGCTGACGGTGCTCCCGGCTATTGAGAGCGTGGACGTTCTCGACCTCTGTCTGTACGAAGACACTTACGCCACCGTTTACAGTGAGAATGTCTCGGTCACGGTGAACGCCGACGGCAGCGTGACGACCACCTCCCTGCATCCCGAAACAGTTACTGTGGAGGCCGTCGCGGGTTCGGGCAACACGTTTATCCTGCGGATGTCGCGGTCGAACGGCTGCGACAGCATCGTGACGCTGACGGTCAACCATCGTTACGTGCATCGCGACACGTTGTACGGAGACACGCTGTACGCGGGAGTCTCTTTCACAACGGAGTTCGCAGGTCATGAGTTCACGGTTACGGAATCTGGCATGCAAACGTTCGCGGACACGCTTCTCGGCAGCAACGGTTGCGACAGCATCACCACACGCATCCTGATCGTGGAGGAGCCGCATTACGACACGATTTGCGACCGGACGTTCACCCTGACGCAGACATGGCAGGACAATGTCACGGACTACTGCTGGTACGCGAACGGTACGGCCAACTGCATCGCAGGTCTGGTCCCCGACGCGCAGGGCTACTACGAGTTCCAGGGACAGCGGGAGATTAACGGCCGTATGGTCGATACGGTCTCGTACCTGATGCTGACGGTGAAAGAAAGTGCGACGGGCGACACGACAGCGTTCGCGTGTGACTCTTTTGACTGGTACGAACACACAAACATCACCTCCTCAACAGAGTCGTTGACTCACACGTTCACGAACGCATCGGGTTGCGACAGTGTGGTAACTCTCCACCTTACTGTCAACCACAGCACCACTGGTGACACCACGGCTATTGCTTGCGACAGCTTAACGTGGCGCGGCACCACCTACACCGAGTCTGGTGATTATACATCCTATACGACCAATATTGCAGGTTGTGATAGTCTGATAACACTCCACCTTGTCATAAACCACTTCTCCTTGAGTATTGTCTCATATTCCGATGAAGTTTGCGGTGACGATGGCAGCGTGACGGTGGCGGAAGCGGACGGTCTTGACCCGATAGAGTACTCCTTGGACGGTGTGACCTATCAATCCTCGAATGTGTTCGACGGATTGTCGGACGGCAGCTACACGATTCATGCCATGGATGCCAACGGCTGCGAGGCTACGACGACCGTAACAATCGCGCCAGCCCCGATTGCCGTGTTGACCCTCACCTGCCCGCCCACACACTACGACACGTTGGCGTATGGCGACTGCGTGATGGAAATCTATCCTGCGGCATTCGGCACGCCGACCGCCACGATTTATCCTGCGGAGTGGCCGTTTGAGATCACCAACGACATACCTGCGGATAATCTCTACTACGAAGGCTCGACCAAGATAACCTACACGATGACAGACCAAGTGTGCGGCAACACGGTGACGTGCGACCAATACATTGTGGTGGTGTTCCCGCAGTGTCCTGATGCGGTTGATTGTGAGGGTAATGTCTATCACGGCGTGCGTATCGGCTGCGATTGCTGGACGCAGACCAACCTGTTGTCGAACTGCTACGGTGAGCCGAACGAATGTGTGGTGACCGGCACGTGCGAGGATCCGATTCCGTGCGTGTATGAGTATGAAAGCGATGTGTTTCCGAATGTGGATGAGAACGTGGATATCTACGGCCGTCTGTACTGCGCTGAGGCCGCGTTGGACGACAGCGTGGTCAACGAGAACGGTCACATCCAGGGTATCTGTCCTGAGGGCTGGTACTTGCCGACACCGGAGCAGTACGAACAGTTGTACCTGTACGGTGGCGGCACGAGCATCTTGACCGCCAACGGATTGCGCTCACCGTTATACTGGTTTGACGGCGGCGGAAACAACGCCACGGGCTTCAGTGCGTTGCCGGCAGGTATGTATAACGGAGCTACGCAAAGCTTCGAGCGCATGACGTTGGATGCCTATTTCTGGGCCACGGAGATTATCCACGGCGAAGTGCGTAGTACGACATACAAGTTTACCTATGATTGTAACGAAATCCAACGGACAGACATTGATTCTGGCTATGGCATTAGTGTAAGATGCGTCAAAGAGAAAGATTAGGTTTTGCAAAAAAAACGTAGGGGCGTATCGCATACGTCCCTACAATTTTTTCACGTCGCTAAAATTCCCTAAGGCAAGGTCGTTATTCGTTGATTTTCAACAATCGAGCCTTCAGTGTGTTTTGCAGCAGACAGGCAGTGGTCATAGAGCCTGTTCCGCCTGGAACAGGAGTGATGGCCCCGCATTTCTTGGAAACCTCTTCGAAGAGTACATCGCCGCACAGTCGGTAGCCTTTGGGAAGTTCCGGAGCTTCAATGCGGTGGATACCCACATCAATTACGGTGGCCCCCTCCTTTACATAATCGGCGGTGATCATCTCTGGCTGTCCGATGGCAACAATCAGGATGTCAGCGCGTTGGCATACTTGCTTCAGATTCTGGGTACGGCTGTGGCATACGGTTACAGTCGCGTTGATACTTTTTTGGAGCATCAGCATGGCTAACGGTTTGCCCACAATATTGCTACGGCCCACAATGACGCAATTCTTGCCATTGGTCTCGATGTTGCTCCGTTGGATCAGCTCAATGACTCCGTGCGGTGTGGCGGGCAGGTAGCAGTCTTTTCCCAAGAGCAGGTTGCCCATGTTCGTGGGGTGGAAACAGTCCATGTCCTTTTCAGGTGCCACATGGGCCGTCACTTTGTCTGCGGAAATCTGTTTCGGCAGCGGCATCTGGATGATGTAGCCGTCGATTTCCTCGTCACGGTTCAAAAAGTCTATAGTGGATAGGAATTCCTCTTCTGTGGTGTTGGCGGAGAGGTGATAAACGGAGGAGATGAAACCCACGCCCTTGCACTGTTTCTCAATGCTGCTCACATAGCTGAGTGCCGCCCCGTCGTCACCGGCAATGACCGCTGCTAAATGAGGGGCTCGTAATCCTTTGTCCAACAATTCTTTAACAGAAATCGCGATTTCTGTTTTAATGTTTTCGGAAATCAGTTTCCCGTCTATGATAGTTGCCATGGGTCTGTTATTATTGAAGTTTTTGGAGTTCGGACTTCTTTTCTTCGATGAGCTTTATGAGTTCATCCTTTTTTTTGTCGTTTTTATGCAGATTTTCATTCATTTTGAGAAGGGATTTCTGCATGCCGGATTGTGATTTTTGCAGTGTTTGTTTCTCTTTTGCAGCCTTGGAAATTTGCTCTTTTATAGTCGGATTGTGAGTTTCAGTATAGTTGTCCTGTAGTTTGGCGATTTCTGCAGCTTTAGCCTCTACCTGAGCCACGTTGGCTTGCATTTCGTCATCTGTCTTGTTGATTTTTTCCTTTAATTTTTGCTGGTCTTTTTCCAAGGTGGCCTGATCTTTTTCGAGAGATTGCAAAGCTTCTTTCAGTTCATTGATTCTCAATGTCCTTTTATAAGCTTCCACATCTTTGGAAAGAGATTCAAGGAAAGAGACTATGTTTCTGGAAGTGCGGGGGTCGTTCGAGAAGGTAATGCAGTTCTGGTTACCTGTGGAGACCACCAGGGTGACTTGAGTGAATTTGTTCTTCTTTTTTCCAACCTCGGTGGCGGTGAAATACAAATCATAGCGTGCTTCGCCAAAAGCGGGACATGGCTGGTTCATATAGACGTAGTAGCCTTTTTTCTTGGAGCCTTTTAACAAAAAGTCTTTCTCTAGTTTGTTTGCAAGTGCCTGTTCCACAATTTCGGGAGTGGCCTCTGAAATGTTTGTTGTGAATCCGGAAAGTTGGTCTTTGCCGAATAAAGTGATGGTTTCATTGACATTTTGTGCTGATAATGAACCGAATACGAAAACAAAAGTTAAAAAAGCGAATAATTTCTTCATTGTTTTAAATTTTAATGATGAACAAAATTTTCAAACGGCAAAGATAAAAAAATTTATTTTTGCCGCCCCAAATGACGAAGATTATTGATTTTTTGCAAAAGATGGATTTTCCTGTCTATCTGGCCCCGATGGAGGGTGTCACGGATGGGGCGTTCCGTCGTATTTGCAAGGAATATGGGGCGGATGTGCTGATTTCGGAATTTGTTTCGTCTGACGCTTTATCGCGGGAGGTGGAAAAAAGTATTCGGAAGATGGATTTCACCGAAGGGGAGCGTCCGTATGGGGTGCAGATTTTCGGGAGCAATGAGGTGGCGTTGGTTTCCGCTGCGCAACATGCGGCGGCTTTTCATCCGGATTTCATTGACATTAACTGGGGCTGCCCGGTAAAGAAGATTGTGAGCAAAGGCGCCGGAGCCGCCATCTTGCAGGATATCCCCAAAATGGTGGCGCTCACCTCGGCGGTGGTCAGGGCGGTGGACTTGCCCGTGACCGTGAAGACCCGATTAGGGTGGGAGAGTGCCGACAAACCCATTGTGGAAGTGGCGGAACGGCTGCAAGATATTGGAATACAAGCGATTGCCATACACGGGCGCACCCGTGCCCAACAGTATGGGGGCGAGGCCGATTGGACACTTATTGGCGAGGTGAAGAACAATCCCAGAATGCACATACCCGTCATCGGAAACGGTGATATCAACAGTGCCGAAAAGGCATTAGAATACCAGGCGAGATATGGTGTGGATGCGGTCATGATTGGTCGTGCAGCCATCGGAAACCCATGGATTTTCCGCCAAATTAAAGCTTTAAGAAATGGTGAACCCTGTTCGGAACCCGACTACGAGGAGCGGGTGTCCTTGGTGCTGCGCCATTTGCATGAAAACGAACGGGAAAAGGGAGAACGCGCCGCCGTGATAGAAATGCGCACCCTTTATGCAGGCTATTTCCGGAGCGTTTTCAATTTCAAACCCAAACGTATCAGATTGATGTCTGCCACCACATTGAAGGAATGTGAGGAAATTTTACGCGGATAGAAACTTTTTTTTCCGACCAAACATTATTTTTTATATCTTTGCCACCTTATTTGTAAATTAAAGTGGGGTGTGTTTTGTTGAGTTTCAACCACTTTTCTACAATAAGGAAAAATCATTTTCAAGCAATTGATTAAAAGATATATAAAACTGATTATCAAAGTTATAGAAAAATAAAAAGCTTAAAAATATGAAAAAGAGATTACTTGTTCTTATGGCCATTCTGATGCCTGTGATGCTATGGGCACAACCGATGGATACCACCACAATCTTCAGGGAGGATTTCGAAGGGGATCCCATCAAAATGACCGTATCCCACTTGCCCGTTGGCGGTGGTACCCTCGGTGACTGGCGTATTGTCAATCCGACTGTCAACTACGAAGATTGGAATTACTTGTCGCTGTACAAGTCTCCGTACAGTTCTTTCCACTCGCCAGTATATTCTTCTGCAGGTAACTCGCAGGCCTCCACTGACCCTATTCCCTTGTCTTCACCAGGCTTGGATGTGAATTATGTTTACATTGACTTTGACCATATCTGTAAGGTCAACTATTTGGATAACGCCACCCTGTACTATCAGGTAGCTCAGGGTTTTGACGAGTACGGAAACTATAACTGGGGACAGTGGAAAATGTTGAACTTCGCCAGCAACAGCCCCTTCTACTATGGTGATGCGAAAAGCACCAATAATTCCGCATTCTCTGGTGGAGCCTTGTCGGACAAGATGTATTCCATCTGGCAGTCGAATTCCATTGCTGCGGTTCCGAATAACGACACTTGGTGGCGTCATGAGATGATTGACCTCACCCAGTTTATTTTCGTAGAAGGTACCAACCCTACTCATTTCCGTTTCCAGTGGCGTTTGAATAAGACCTCCCCCTCTACCTCTGGAACCCAGGCTTGTGCCGGATGGTATATCGATAACTTGACTGTCCGTCTTTCCAATTGCGAGCTTATCCGCCCGGAAATTACCATGGTTGCCCCGTTTTACTATAACATCAGCAGCTCTTTCACCAACAATGTGGGTCCTTATACCATCAAGGCAAAGCTGTTTGACAATGACACCATCGCCGAAAATCTGGTGCAGTTCAGCTACGAAATCAACAATGGCCCGACGGTCATCGTCCCCAATACCAATGCATTCACTAGCAATGTGCTGAATGCCAACGGCCACACAGTTCAGGCACAATGGGAGTTGCCCAGCATCTGCTATGGTGATACCATTTACTATCACATCTTTTTGGAGGACACCCACGGGAGCAACACCCGTTTTGACACATTCCTCGTGGCACACCATAACTATACGAATATTCACAGCAACGATGTCCGCATTGACAGTTTGAACACGATGCCGCACTGTTTGATTACCAATACACCGCAGGATGTGCAAGTGTATTTCACCAACCGAAGCGACGCAGACAATTCACCTAACCACTCTGTCACCATGTTTTCGGCTACTTTCACGATTGAGGTTCGGGATGAAAGCAATGTGTTGTTCCACGACACCACTTTCAATTGGAGCGGAGACATCTGTTTTGATATTCCGTCCTCCTTGTCTTTGGGATCGTTTTCGCCGAGGCATGGTTACAACTACGTGACTGTCTATGTGAATACCCGTAACGGGCAACTTGACGGCTATCATTCCAACGACACTATTCGGATTTCCCCCTATTCCTGCGACAGTTTGTTGAGAGGAGATTATACTGTGGGTGGTGTCAATCCGGATTTCACGAATATGCAAGCGGTCAAGGAGGCGTTGGATTTCTGTGGTCTTGGAGGACCTGTTGTGTTCCATCTGCGGCCGGGCACATACACCGACTTTGACTTCATCGAGAACTATATCGGGCAGTCGGCGGTGAACACCATCACTTTCCAGGGTGATGATGTGAATACGGTGATTGTCACGAACAACCATACGGATGCCGGCGCCAACACATACGGTGCGGTGACCTTGGTTAACGTGAAAGACTACATTTTCAAGAACCTGACCATCCAAGGCGATGACAACGCCACTGCCTCCCGAGGAGTGCTGCTCCGAGGAAACGGAAGCACCAACATTCTCTTCGACGGTTGTAAGATTACGGCTCACAACACGCATTCCACGGCGACCACCAGTTGTGCCGTCAGCCGCACAACAGCTGTCGCTAATGGTAACACCAATTACCCTGATACTGTCACCTTGCACAATTGTTCCATTATCGGCGGCAACTTCGGTGTCCACTATGTGGGTTCCAATACGAAAAAGAATGTTGTGACGATAGATAATTGTGATATATCATCTTGTTATAGAGGTATTTATACTAACTATACCAGTGGACCTATTACGAACAACCATGTCAAACAGGTGAGTTCTTCCAACCCGCAGAATTTCACTGGCATCTACGCGAATTATCCGGTGGGTACTGACATCAACAACAACACCGTGGATTCTGTTATCAAATTGGAATACGGTATCTATTTGGGCAACGCCGCCAATTCGGCGGATTTCTATGTCCGTAATAACCGCGTCCATGCGGGCAACGGAACGGCAGGTCTCTATATTACCGCCAGTTCTTCCACGAATAATATCACGGGTTACCTGTATAACAACGAGGTGATCCTTTACCCTGTGACTGCTGCCAACAGTTACGCCGCGCAGATTGCCAACAGTACCGGCCTTCGGATTGTCAACAACAGCTTCCTTGCCAAGTCGGAGGCCCCCTACAGCAACACGGCGGCATTGTACATCTCCACCACTGGTAATCAGGCTTCCTATCTGTACAACAACTTGTTAATGAACCAGGTGGTTTGCAGTGACCATACGGATTATCCGCTCTACTTGAATGGAACTTCCAAGGCTTCGGGCAGCTACAACGATTTCATTTCCGGTTCCGGTGTCGTGGCATATAAGACCGTGCCGCGTAATACTGTTGCAGAGTTGGAATCTGCCGACACGACACTTTCCCACGGTATCTCGTTGTTACCTCCTTTCGCGAACATCACACAGTCGCTTCTTCCTTCCTCTTTCACGGGTTTGGAATGTTGGCGCAACAGTGCTGTCATGACAGATATTCGGGGAACAAACCGTTCCGAAGTCACCTACATGGGTGCGTATGCGGATGCGATTCCCGCCACTGACGCCGCCCTCACCGCTCTGGTAAGCCCGGCGTTGGGTGAGTGTCCCCAATTGGCGTATGACATCACGGTTGCCATCACCAATAAGGGTTCTCAAACCCTCAATTTCGCCAACAACCACGCGGTAATCCATATACACTCCTCCGCCATGAATCTGGATCAGGATGTTACTGTGAACTCCGGTTCCGTCACGGCACTGAACAGCATGAACAAAGTGTTGCTCCAGAACGTGAGCATTCCCGTGAACCAGGCAGTGGACTTCCAGATTATCATCAACATGCCGGGTGACAATAACCATGGTAATGACACGTTGAACCAGATGTTCGTTTTGGAGACGATCGTTCCTGATTACGTGGAAGACTTCAGCAACGGCACGCAGCAGACATGGACTATCCAACAAATCTCCGGTGCCGGTAACTGGACGTTCCAGAACGGAACGGGCGTGAATCCCGTCATTGCACCGGTTTATGGCACGGGCCGTCTTTTCTTCAACTCCAAAAACTTCAGTACCAGCACAGTTTCGCGTGCCATCCTGCCGGTGGTAACCCTAACCGGCTCGACGCATCCTATTTTGGAACTGTGGTTCGCACATGACAACACTTCCAACAAACCCGACGAGGGTGTTACGGTGAAAATCTCCACGGATGGCGGTGTCACTTATTCCAACCTGATTCCGGAGGAACAGTCGACCGCTCTTTTGAAACGTTACAAACAGACAGCGACCACCCCGGAATGGACACTGTACACCTACAACCTTTCCAACTATGTGGCGAACGAATGTGTCTATATCGCGTTCGACGCAGCCGCCAAGGGTGGTAACAATATCAACATAGACCGCATCCGTGTGCGTAACCTTTACGATAATGATGTGGCTGTAACCAAGATTTACGGTGCGGGCGAGACCCCGACCGAATACTCGATGCGCGGTGTGGTGAGCGCACTGGTGAAGAATGAGGGCGCATTGGCGCAGAACAACGTGCAGGTCTATCTGAACGTGACGGGTGCCGGCGAACAATGGCAGGACACTCTGACCATCCCGAGCCTGCCTTATCACGGCGAAACGCTGATAACCTTCCCTGACCACCAATACAATGTGCAGGAAGTAAAGGATGTAGAGGTTCGTTCCGCCGATGACCAGCACAATAGCAATAACGCCCAGCACTGGCGCATGGTGACCACGCAGAACGCAGCAACGCTTGCCGATACCACCACGGACATGATTCTTCTCGGCGACTACAACAACATCATCCGTCCTTGTGTGAGATACAAAACCAACGAAGAATTGGCTGTTACGGCGGTGAAATACTATTATGACCAGACTTATGTTGCCGATCCCGAGAATGGCTTCAAGGCGTTTGTGGCTGATGCTGCAGGTAATATTCTTGCAACTTCTGAACTCGTGAACTTCAGCACGTTACAGCAAGGTGCATGGAACACAATACCCATCCATAACTTCGCATTGACCAACACCATCGACGAGTTCTATGTTGGTTTGGAAATGTTTGCTCACGGTAATTATCTTGTCGCGCAGGTGGAATCCCCGCTTCGCGACTCAACGTTCTACTATTTGCAGAACGGTGTTTATGCTCCGCAGACGAGCGGTCGTTTTATGATTGGTGCGGTGGTGGACACTCCGTTCGTGCATGATGTGGCTCTTCTGGAGCTGGTAAATCCGGTCACGAACTGCGATTTAGGTCACGAACACCTGAAAGTGCGGATTACGAACAACGGTACCACCGATATTGTACCTCCGATACAGTTGCATTACACAATCAATGGCGGCGCGGTGGTTACCGAAGAATTCACTGACACGCTCCACAGCCATGAGACCACGCTGTTCACGTTCGCCAGCGATTATGACTTCACGAACCATCTGATAGACTACGACTCCAGCTACAACATCAGCATGTGGTGTACCAAGTTGGTTCAGGATCGTCTGACGTTCAACGATTCATTGAATGTTTTGGTAGTGTCACGAGGTAAATCACAACTGCCGATTGCGCCTGACACAGTCATCGTGAACTACCATACCCCGACCACGCTTTCCGCCCAACTCCCCGCCTCCATCCAACAGGGTGTCATCGGTTGGTACACCAGTACAGGCTACGAATCATGGAACCTGCTGGGTTACAGCCCCACCTACACAACTCCGCTCATCTATTTCGACACTACCTACTATGCTACGGCAAGTCCGGGTACTGTTGACGATGTGATTGTGGGTACGGGTACGGGTTCCGGCGCGGATCCGTTCACGTTCGACAAGGGCTACTCGAGAGGCCGCACCATCTACCTGGAGCAGGAGGTCGGACACGGCACTGTCAGCGCGTTCGCCATCCAGGTGAAAACACCTATGAATGCAAATGCTTCCGCCGGCATCCCGATGAAGATTTACATGAAATGCACGGATGACAATGTGTTCGCCTCCACGAATGTCAACTGGGAGGATGAAATCAACAATGCCACATTGGTGGTGGACGGAAGGGTCTATTTCGACCAGGCAGGCTGGCACTATTTTGACCTGCTCACCCCGTTTAACTTCAACAGCGGCAATTTGGTGATTTTCACGGAAACGAATTGTGCCGATTACTGTACGGGTACTGCCAGCCAATGTAACAATTGCGGTCAGTACGTGTCCGGTGCCACCAGCTACCCAGTGTTCTACAAGACGAATTCGCCGACTGGCGCAAACCTCAGCCAGAAAAAATCAGGCAACACCGATGCGCAGATGACGGGTGCTTACAGTAATGTTTCCAGCAGACCCAATGTCCGCTTCACCATAGCCAATCTGGAGTGCGGCAGTGAGAAGGTGCCGATCCGCCTCCATGTGCCTGACATCCCGACCTATGACGTGGAAACTCAGGAGTTAGTGGATCCTGTGACAAGTTGCGCTCTGTATAACGAGCATATCAAAGTGCAACTTAAAAACATGTTGAATATCTCGATTCCTGCCAACAAGGTGGTTATCCATGCAGTGTTCAACGGAACGGAAATCACCCATACGGTTGCTGACACATTCGCTTCCGAAGAGGTGAAGATTGTGGAGTTCACCACCCCGTTTGACTTCAGTGCCCCCACAACAGATATCACATTCAACTACACTATATATACCACATTAAATAATGAAGCTGTTGTTTACACAGGAAATGACACCATTTCCGGCAATTTCGTGTCTTGGCGCACGGCCTATCTGCCTGACAGCATTGTCTATACGGGTGCATACACCAATCCGTACGATATTTTACAACCCGCAGACAGACCTACCGACATCAACCAATTTACTTTCTATGCGAATGAGAACGATGCTACGTCCATCTACACGTCCACTACAGCTCATCCCTATTATACGACGCCGGATTTGTATGATACCGCCGTTTATTGGATGACTGGAACAACGAAGAATGGCACAGCGGCGCAAGGCAATCACAATTGTGTGACAAAACGTATTAAGGTGATTGTCAATGTGTTCCATCCGCAGTATGATTTCAGCACGGATGAGTTGATATATCCGATTTCTTACCAGTGTCCCACATCATTGAGTCCGAACCTTCAAGTTTCTGTTACTAACCGGGATACAACCTCGACTTCCGTGATTCCTGCGGGTACGTTCAATTTGAACGCGCAGTTCACAGGTTCCGCCAATGTTAACGGTACCAGTCTGATTAATGATCCTGTTGCCTCGTTGGTTCAGGATACCATTACGTTCGACAACGGTATGAATCTCACTTCTACCACACAGAACAGGATTTACCAGTATGTGGTCTATACCACACCGGCAAACACGTCGATGCCCGTTTATACGCTCAATGACACTATATCCGGGTCCATGTATATCCCTGCATTGCCTGTCGCTCCGGAACCGTTGACCTACACGGTGCCATACGGTGGCACGCAGACGGTCACACCCGGTACCTCCGCTTTGAACCACTACTATTTCTATGAGAACGCAGGTGACAATCAGGCGATGGCGGAAGGCAACAGCTTTACCACAGAACCGATTTTTGCTCCCACCACTTACTATTACAGCGGTCGTATTGAGTCTGACGGCTTCAACGCTGCTGTGATTACGGGTACGGGCAACGACCATTCCGATGTGATGTTCACTTTCAGCAAGGGACACTCATACGCTAAGGTGCTTTACAACAAGGAGGATATGGGTGGCGCTGAAGGCCGTATTGACAGTATCTATTTCCAGGTGAGTACAGCAGAAACCAACGGAATTGCCATTCCGATGAAATTCTGGCTGAAGGATACCACAAACGTACAGGCCATCTCTACAGGTAACAAGAGCATCAACTGGGCGGCTGAAACAGCCAACGCCACGCTGGTGTTCGATGGGGAAATAGCTCTTGACCAGCAAGGTTGGGTCGGATTTGCCGTGGCAAGTGGTTATGATTTTAACGGCGAAGGTTTGCTGCTTTTCGCTGAACATGACTGCGGCGACAACAGCTGTTTGAATACATACGGTATCAATCCCATGCCGAAATTCTCGAACAGTTCGACATCAGGAAATAGAGCCTACATCTATTCCAATAATAACCCGGTGAGCGGAGCTCCCAGTTTCTCTGGAAAGAATAAGCGTGTCAACACGAAGTTCAAGATGAACTACACCTGCGAGTCCCCGAAAGCCACGATCACCATCAACACCACGGTGCCGCAACACGATGTGGGTGTGGTGGCCATCACTGCGCCGGTGTCGCAGAGCAACAGTTTCACCGCCAATGAGAATGTGACGGTCACGTTGCAGAACTTCGGTTCTCAGGCCGCTTCCAACATTCCGGTTTCCTACCAGTTGGCTAATGGCACTCCTGTGACGGAAAACTATAGCGGCTCGATTGCTTCCGGAGCCACAGCTACCATGACGTTCACCGCCACGGTTGATCTTACAGGTGTCTATCTGCCGACACCTTTCAGAGCTTACACCGAACTCACTACGGATACGTATCATCCGAATGACACCACCACGATTCTGTTGAGTGCGGAGGATCCCTGCCCGTCACGTCCTTTGTCAAGCCATGACGGAGCCCATATCACCAATGTTTCTATGGGCTCCCTTAACAACGGTGTTGGAGCACCTTATACGAATCACTCTGCCGCCCCGGGCGATGGAATGTACACTGACTACACACAGTCGGTTGCCCCTGTGACTCTGATTCTGGGTCAGGAATACACTCTTTCGGTCACGCATGCTTTCACGGCTACGACAACGAAGACTGTCCACAAGAAAGCCTACATTGATTATAACCGCAACGGCGTTTTCACCGATCCTGGTGAGGAGGTGTTCTCCTTTGCCTCTATTCATGCGGGTGACACTAACGCTATCACCGCAGGTTTTGTGAATATTCCGACGGATGCGGAAGTGGGTCTGAGCCGTATGCGCGTGATTTGCTCCTCCGTTGCATTGACTTCTACTGGTAACAATGCCAATAGTCCGTGCGGTTTTTACAATGGTGATGGCGAAACGGAAGACTATGCCGTGCTGTTGAGCGCTCCGATGGAGGTTGACCTCGGTATTCCGGTCATCCTGCATCCCGACGGGGAGGTTTGTGCTGACACTAACGCCACCATGCGCGTTAACATTCGTAACTATGGTACTGCGTCCCAGTCGTTGAGTATGGGCAATCCGATGACCATCACTGCTACGGTTACGGGTGCGGTTCCAGGCACTTATACCAAGACGGTGGACAACGGTACGCTGTCGCCGAACAGCGAGATGACGGTGACCATCCCGAATGTGAATTTCAGTGCGCCGGGTCAGTACCATGTGAATGTGCAGCTTGACTATAACGGCGACCAGTATATGACCAACAATACGAGGAGCATTGATGCCTCAGTTTCCAATATACCTGTTGAGCAGCTGCCGTTTGTGGAACCGTTCAACCCGCAAAACACCGACCTGACCAATCCGCAGTTGGCTGCCGGTTGGGAGGTTACATCGGATGCTAACAATTATGAATGGAAACAGACGGTGGGAGCGTCCGCACACAACAGTTCTGGTGGCGGCCCGGCTCATGACCATACATTTGCAGGCACTTACCAAGAGAATCTCGGTGGTTATGTCTCCGTCCCTGGTCAGAATAACAATGCCAATTCGGGTATATACAGCAAGTGGACATCTTTGACCAGCGGCTGTATCAACATGCACTACCGCAACGGATACCCGTCTGAACTCAGTTTCTACAAGTATTTAGCTAACAAGTCCGGCGCTGATTTTGAGATGCGCGTGGAAACGGGTTCCGGTAGCTATTATCAGACTATCGGTCTGCTCACTAAGGCTGATGGCGGTCAGGTTGGTGGCGATGATGTGTGGAACGACACGCTCTTTGTACTGCATTCGGTGGATGAGGTGGCACGTCTGCGCTTCACGGTGAATCACCAGTATAAGCAAATTGACCCGAGTATTGATGACATCGACCTCATCGTCGGAAGACCTGATATGGCTGTAACCCGCATTATCTATCCTGAACCTGAAGATGTTGCTACGGGATGCCTGCCGTTGAACAGTGTTATGAGTCCAGTTATAGAACTCTACAATAACGGCAATTCTGCGGTGGAGGCCTTCGATGTTGAATTTAAGGTGGGTGTCGGTAATGATATTGTCACCGTGACGGAGCATATCACCCATCATTTGGAACCAGGCGAATCATTGGAATACACTAGCACCAATGAGTTTGTGGTCACCAATCTCACGCATTTGTGGCAGGTTTGGGCTACCGTAATTATCCCGGATGACAAGTACGAGTATAATAACAACAAACGTGTTGTAACATGCACCGATGTGAGCATACCGAATTACGAGGGTGAAGGCAGTGTCGTTTTGGGCCAGAACGAGCCTAATCCAGCGGTGACATCCACTCGCATTCCGTATTCGATGCCGGTTGCGGGCAAGGTGACGTTTGAGATTTCCACCACCGCAGGAAAGGTGGTTTACACCACAACCGAGGATGCGGAGAGAGGTGACAACTACCTCGATATCTCCACGGTGAATCTCGCCAACGGAATCTATTACTACACGTTACGTTATAAGGATATAGTCTTAACCAAGAAGATGGTTGTCGAAAGATAAGCCGCTTCTTAACAGAAGAAGCTACCTTTCGGGGTAGCTTTCTTTTTTCAATTAAGAATATGAAGGGACAATTTCTTACAGCGTTATGCTTGATATGGGTGATGACCGCTTGTGCGCAGAATAAATCCGCCGAGCCGTTAAAATCTTCTATGTCTGGAGTTGCTGTTACGGAATTGCGTACGGGTGCCGAGTGCATGGAGCGTTACTTGCTGCTTTTGAAAGGCAAACGCGTAGCTCTTTGCGGTAACCAGACCTCAGTGGTTGGGAAAACCCATTTGGTGGATACGTTGCTTGCCCGTAAGGTCAACTTGGTGAAATTGTTCTGCCCGGAACACGGTTTCCGCGGACAGGCGGAGGCGGGCGCGACTATTGCTTCCGGCAAGGATCCGCTTACAGGTTTGCCTGTGGTTTCTCTTTATGGCAAGAACAAAAAACCGACCGCCGAACAACTGCAAGACATTGAAATTCTGCTCTTTGACCTGCAAGATGTGGGCTGCCGTTTCTATACTTACATCTCCACGTTGCACTATGTGATGGAGGCCGCTGCCGAGAATCATATCAAAGTCATTGTTCTTGACCGCCCGAACCCGAACGGCTTTTATGTCGATGGCCCTGTGTTAGAGCTTGAATATAAGTCGTTTGTGGGGATGCACCCCGTGCCGGTGGTCTATGGCATGACGATAGGGGAGTATGCCCGGATGATCAACGGGGAGAAATGGCTTGCTAATGGCATTCAGTGTGATTTGGAAGTGGTTAAGCTGGAGGGCTATACGCACAAGACCCGTTATGTGCTGCCGGTGGCCCCATCCCCGAATCTGCAGACCGCAGAGGCGATATTCCTCTATCCGTCACTCTGTTTGTTTGAGGGTACGAACATCAGTGTGGGACGCGGTACCGAACATCCGTTCGAGATGTACGGGGCACCGCAGCTGCAGGTCGGCGATTATCGGTTTACCCCGCACGCTATCCCCGGGGTGTCAGAGAATCCACCGTTCAAAGATAAAGAATGTCGTGGCTTCCTGCTTCACGACGAAGCTGTTAAGAATATGAACGAGTCCGGCCGGTTCAATCTTTCCTACCTCCTGACCGCTTACCGAAACTATGCCGACAAGGAGCAATTTTTCCTCAAAAACGGTTTTATCAACAAGTTGGCGGGCACAGGTATGTTGCGTAAGCAGATTGTGGAGGGAAAATCAGAAGAGGAGATCCGCGCTTCATGGCAACCCGCCCTCGACCAATTCAAGAAGGTACGGGCGCGGTATTTGTTGTATGACGAGGAGGAGATGATAAGATGATGGGATGATAGGATGATAGGATGGTTGTAAAGTGTTGATTAATATAAGATTATGTGATTAATGAAAAAAAAGTGAAAATAGATGTAACAAAATGAGGGGTTGGTGCGACAGAGAAAAACGAAAGGGAATGTTTATTGATACGAAAATAATAAAGTTTAAAAACAAATAGATATGAAAAAAGCAGTATTGACAATGGTGATGATGGGTGCGATGGTGTTCTGTTTTGCACAGCAGAAACCGTTGACAGATTTTTACCCATCGCAAATGATTTATGAGCAGCTTACTCCCGCACAGGTTGAGCAGATGCGGACTGACAATCCCGCCGAGCTGCTTCGGTTGAACTACACTTTGGTAAATTCTATCTTGGTGACTGAAAAGCCGTTGGATGGTGATGCGCGCCAAATGGGGGCTTTGGAAAAGTATTTGCCCGAAGGGATGGCATACAACGAGGATGATATTATCCGCAGTGGCAGTCTGAACCCCTATAAGTGGCAGCTTCCCCAGGACAAGACCCAGTGGAATGTGTTTACGTTGAAGCGCAGCGGTTATTACGTGATTGTGCCACCGGAAACCGTTTTCAATGCGCGGCTCCAGACTTTCCTTAAATCGTATGGTTATTAACCCTTAAAATTCGGAAGAAAATGAAAAAGTTACTTTCTATCATAGTTTTGCTGTTTTTCGTGACAGCCCTTTCCGCCCAGACAGCCATTTTGATGAATAACTCTGCCCAGCCTTCCTACACGGGCTGTGCTTTCACCATCTATGATGATGGTGGTCTGAACGATGACTATTCTGCCAACATGGATGTCATCATCAACATTAAGTCGAATGACCCGGCTAATGGTGCGGTGATGGCGAATGTTGACATGCTCTCTTTCGATGTGGCTTGTGGTGACACCCTTTTCTTCTATGATGGTCCAGCGGTTGTCGATTCAATGTTGCTGGCCTATTTCACTAACTGCGATTCTTTGGTTGTGGCCACAGACATTAGTGTGGCATCCACCATTCGTAGCGACGGATCACTGACAATCCGTTTCAAGTCGGACGGTAGTGAACAGGGTGCAGGCTTCGTCATCACTACCGAGTGTGTACACCCTTGTCAGCGTGTCATTATCCAAATGGATACGGCCTTGTGTACGAAAGTGCCTCATTTGGAAGCCGATGGCTACTACTATTTGGACGTCTGTCCGTATGACAATATGCATATAGCTGTGAAAGGCTATTATCCGGACAATGATTTCAGCTACCATCAGGATGATGCCCAAGCGACTTTCCATTGGGATTTCGGCTGGGAGTCATTCGACAGTCTCGGTGTAACGGGCGTTGACCGTTTCTTCCCACAAGGACGCGGTTATGATGTCGCCATCTCCATGACTGACAGCGCCGGTTGTAATTCCATCGTTCCCCAAACGTTTAGGGTCAGAACTTCCTCGAATCCTATTCGCGAGGTCTTGGATTTCCCGTCTGTGTGTGCGGGAACAGAAGTGGATCTTACTGTGGGTTATGATAATTTGTCTGTCGTTCAAGCAGATACAGTTGGCAGTGAGCAAATTACAGCTCTTTCGGTAAATGACACTATCTTCCTTCCTGATGGGCAAGACTGTGGTGCTGGATGTGCATACATCTCTCCCGTTACGTTCACCAGCTTCTCCCCAACAGCTACTATCCAGTCAGCCAACGACATTTGGTTTGTGCGTGTAAAGATGGAACACTCTTTCGTGGGGGATATATGGATTGCGCTTACTTGTCCGAATGGCCAATATACGTCCATCGTGCGGAAATATAATAGCTCTGGTACGTCGAGCTGTACAAGTGCTATCCCGCAATCGGAATGGGGTTGGGTGTCCACGGGCAGCAGCGGTGCTAACTTTGGTTTAGTGCTCTCAGATGACTATAGCAACAAATGTAATCCGAACACGAATCCGATGGGTACTCCTTGGAACTATGTGTGGTCAAACAATACGAATAACGGTTATCAGTATAACTCGGGTAGCTATGTCTATGCCAATTCGAATATCCTCAATAGTACTACGATGGACTCCACCAATGTGGCGGCGATGACCAATGTGTTCCATCCCGAAGGCTCTTTTGCCAATTTGATTGGATGCCCGATGAACGGCACATGGAGTATTGAGGTGGTGGATGGCTGGGGATCTGACAATGGATGGATTACTGAGTGGGAGATTTCCTTGGATCCGGCTTTGTTGCCGCAAGACTGGTCCTATCAAGTGCTGATAGATAGTGCATGGGTGGTTGGCCCTGGTGCCAATGGTCCTACCGTTATCCCCGATTCCGCCGGTCAAATCGAATACACTATTTATGTGGAGGATGAGTTAGGCTGCGTTTATGATACAATCAATCACATGGAAGTGGTGGGCCATCCCGAACCCGATCTCGGCCCGGACTTTAATATCTGTTATGGTGATATTACTGTTTTGGATCCCCATTATAATCAAGATGGGGCAGAAGGACAAACTACAGCTTATCACTGGAACACTGGTGATAATACAAGAACAATTGAAGCTTTGACCGCTGGTGACTATTATGTGCATATCGCCACGACAAGTGCTTCGGGTCTGACTTGTGAGGGAAGCGATACCATACATCTTGACATGTACGAGAAACCCATTTTCGATTTCGATCTTCCTGAATTGTCGGGTTGTGCCCCGTTGAATCTCCGTATTGAAAACAACTCCACGCCTGCGGGCAGCTCGTATGAGTGGTATATCTTTAATTATGATGACTTCGGCAATACGAATATGGCTTACAGCTCCACATTAGAATCTCCCACGTTCCAGTTGAAAGATCCAGGTGTCTATTCCGTGGCGGTAAAGGTCGTCACGCCGGATGGCTGTCGGGATTCCATCACGATGTATAACTATATTACGGTGAACCCGCAGCCAATTGCCGAATTTGAGGCTAACCCGTCTATTTCCATGTTGAGCGAAAACGGTGGTGTGGTCAATTTCATCAATTACTCCGATCCATCCATTGTGTTGAGTGACCAAGGTAGCTTCTACTGGGATTTCGGTGACGGTACCATTGATTCCACTCATTTTGATGACCCGCACACCTACACCACATGGGGCGACTTCAACGTCACCCTGCATGTGGAGAGCAATTCGGGCTGCTCTAGTGAAATCACCCATACCGTGGTCATAGAGCAGGATCTCATCTTCCCGAATGTGATTACCCCGAATGGTGATGGTATAAACGATGTATTTGCCATTGAGAATTTGAATACGAATATCAATCTGGAGGATCCTGACGGCTACCGCAATAATCGCCTGTTGATTCACGACCGCTGGGGCAACAAGGTGTATGACGCGAAGAATTACGACACATACGCCAAGGATGGTACAATTTATCCTGGCAATATGTTGTTCGATGGTTCCGGTCTCTCCGATGGTGTTTATTATTACTCTTTCCAGTATAAAGGCAAAGCGAAGACCGTAACATATAATGGATCGCTTACGATTATTAGATAGAGCGTGTGAATTTGAAATTCAGAAAAAGGGGAATCCGGAAGGGTTCCCTTTTTTACACCAATAACTTGCATTGTTGATATGTATGTTGAAAATCAGTGTGTTGTGATGTGCGTTTTGGTGTTATATGGGAGAGGTGATGATGTCAAAGGAGGACAAATGAAAATAGAGTGATTTAGAATGCTAAAGTGTATTCGTAATTTATGTATCTTTGCCACCTTTTAAAGACAAGGTATAGAAATAATATGCAAGAGTCTAGATTACAATCCATTGAACAGGCTATAGAGGATTTGAAAGCCGGGAAGTTCGTCATTTTAGTGGACGATGAGGAACGAGAGAACGAAGGCGATTTTATTATCGCCGCCCAATATATAGATGCGGAGAAGGTGAATTTCATGCTTTCGCGAGGTCGTGGGGTACTGTGCGTGCCCATGACAGGCGAACGCTGCCGTGAACTGGACTTGGAGATGCAAGTCTCCAACAACACCTCTATCCACGAAACGCCTTTCACCGTTACTGTCGATTTGCTCGGACACGGCTGTACGACAGGAGTATCCATGCACGACCGAGCAGCATCCATTAACGCACTGGCTGACAAAACGATGAAGGCCACGGATTTCGGTCGTCCGGGACATGTGAACCCGTTGCGCGCCCGTGACGGCGGTGTGCTTGTCCGTGCCGGCCACACCGAAGGCACTGTCGATTTGCTGAAGTTAGCGGGTCTGGAGCCCGTAGGTGCACTCATCGAAATCATCAATCCCGACGGCACAATGGCTCGTCTGCCTGAACTGCTGGAGGTGGCAGAACAATACGGTATAACTATCACCAGCATAGAGAAACTGATTGCCTACCGATTGGAGAAAGAAACCCTCATCCGTCGGGAGCAGGAGGTCAACCTGCCGACGCAATGGGGGGATTTCAAGCTGATAGCCTACACGCAACTTAACAATGGCGCCACTCACCTTGCGTTAAAGAAAGGAGATTGGCAAGATGGTGAGCCGGTAATGGTGCGCGTACATTCTTCTTGCGCCACCGGCGACATCTTCGGTTCCTGCAAGTGCGACTGCGGCGAACAGCTGCACCGTGCCATGGAGATGGTTGATAAGGAAGGTAAAGGCTTGGTGCTATACATGAGTCAGGAAGGCCGTGGTATCGGACTTATCAACAAGCTGAGGGCTTACCACTTGCAGGAACTCGGCCGCGACACTGTGGAGGCCAACCTCGAACTCGGCTTCAAGGCCGATGAGCGCGACTATGGTGTGGGAGCGCAGATTCTCCGCGACCTCAAGGCCACCAATGTCCGCCTCATCACCAATAATCCCGCCAAACGCGTCGGCCTCTCCGCCCATGGCATCCAAATAGCCGAAACATTGCCCATCATCATCAAACCCAATAAGATCAACGAGAATTATTTGAAGACCAAACAGACGAAAATGGGGCACACGTTGGGCTTCAATAACCTATAACCCATAACCTATAACCATTATAGATGAAACACATAAGGAACTTCTGCATCATCGCCCACATTGACCACGGGAAGAGCACGTTGGCTGACCGTTTACTGCAATACACTAAAACCGTCAGCGACCGTGACTTCCAAAATCAGGTGCTGGACGACATGGACTTAGAGCGTGAGCGCGGTATCACCATCAAGAGTCATGCCATCCAGATGGATTATCTGTACAAGGGCGAGAAATATATCCTGAACCTAATTGACACCCCGGGCCACGTCGATTTCTCTTACGAGGTGTCGCGTTCCATCGCCGCGTGCGAGGGCGCACTGCTACTCGTGGATGCCACGCAAGGTGTTCAGGCACAGACTATTTCCAACCTTTACCAAGCCATTGACAACGATTTGGAGATTATCCCCGTGCTTAACAAGATGGACATGCCTGCCGCCATGCCCGAAGAAGTGAAGGACCAGATTGTGGATTTGTTAGGCTGTGATGTGGATGATATTATTGAGGCGAGCGGCAAAACGGGATTAGGCGTGGAACAGATCCTGGAGGCTATTATCGAGCGCATTCCCGCGCCCAAAGGCGATCCCGATGCCCCGCTACAGGCTCTCATTTTCGACTCTATCTTCAACTCCTTCCGCGGCATTATCGCCTATTTCCGTATCTTCAACGGAACGATTCGCACGCATGATATGGTGAAATTCTTCGCCACCAAACACGAATATGACGCCGATGAAATCGGCATCCTGAAGATGGATCGTGTACCCAAGGATGTGTTGTCCGCCGGCGACGTGGGCTACCTCATCACCGGCATCAAGACTTCCACGGAGGTGAAAGTCGGTGATACCATCACGCATGTGGATAACTCCTGCGAAACTGCCATCGAAGGCTTCCAGGAGGTGAAACCGATGTTGTTTGCCGGCATATACCCCACAGAGGCAGACCAATACGAAGAACTTCGTGCCTCTCTTGAAAAACTGCAGCTCAATGATGCCTCCCTGACCTTCGTGCCGGAGTCGTCATTGGCCTTGGGCTTCGGTTTCCGTTGCGGCTTCCTCGGGTTGCTGCACATGGAGATTATCCAAGAACGTCTGGATCGCGAGTTCGATCAGGACGTGATTGCCACCGTACCGAATGTCTCTTATAAAGTTTTGACTACCAAGAAACAATGGATGGATGTGTATAACCCATCAGGAATGCCTGCACCCAACGAGATCGACCATGTGGAGGAACCGTACATCCGCGCCCAGATTATTACTAAGGACGATTACATTGGACCGGTCATCAAGCTCTGCATCGACAAGCGCGGCACGTTGATTAACCAAATGTATGTGGCCGCCAACCGTGTGGAGTTGACTTTCGATCTGCCGCTCGGCGAAATTGTCTTCGATTTCTATGACAAACTGAAAAGCATCTCTAAGGGTTACGCCTCTTTTGACTACCACATCACAGACTATAAACCCGCACATCTTGTGAAATTGGACATTCTGCTCAACGGCGATTCTGTTGATGCCCTTTCTGCATTGATTCATGTGGATAACGCCTATCCGTTCGGTCGGCGTATCTGTGAGAAACTCAAGGAGTTGATTCCGCGCCAGCAGTTCGACATAGCCATTCAGGCGGCTATCGGCACCAAAATCATCGCCCGTGAGACTGTCAAGCAGGTGCGCAAGGACGTTACGGCCAAGTGCTACGGCGGCGACATCACTCGTAAGCGCAAGCTGTTGGAGAAGCAGAAGAAGGGTAAGAAGCGTATGCGCCAGATTGGTAACGTGGAAGTGCCGCAGTCGGCCTTCCTCGCGGTGTTGAAATTAGACTAAGCAAAAATCAAGGTTCGCTATATTACATGATGGTTAAACTTGCCAGTTTTTCCATCGGATCACCCGTTATATTCCCAATCTTGCATCCGGAAGATTCTGCCGCCTCGCGCAGCATTTCTTCGAAATGAGCTGCCACGGATCCTGTAAAGTGCCACGGCAGGTTGTCGCATTGCGGGTAATAGCTTTTCTGTTTGGCGAAAAACAATCTGAAAGCGGTTACTATCAGCTGGCGGATCGCGAGTTCGTTGTGATATTCGTTTAGAAACGGGGCAAATTGCGATAGGAAGAGATTCGGTTTCGGTTCCTGGTAGAGCTTGTGCAGAACGAGGTCGCGGTTAAGGTGGTAGCGTTCCTCGAATTCCGTGTGGATAAAGTTAGGGAGTGCCTCCGACAGGTAGGCGGTGATCAGACATTTGCCGAGGTGCGTGCCGCTACCCTCGTCGCCGAGTATCCAGCCGAGGGAGGGTGCACGGCTTACCATTTCGTATCCGTTGTAATGGCATGAGGCCGCGCCAGTGCCGAGGATGCAGACGATTGCCTCATGCCCGTCCGCCAACGCGTGACAGGCAGCCATCAGGTCTGACCAGACATGGATGTCGGCAGTCGGAAAGTACAAGAGAAGGTAGCCTTCCATCCGGAGTGCGTTCTGCAGGGTGGCGCAACCGGCACCGTAATAGTCAATCTCACATACGGTTGCCTCTTTCGGGAGTTGACTGACCGCTTCGGATAGAATGCGCAGGATATCCGCTTCAGGTGTGTAGTTTGCATTAATGCCGGCGCACTGGCAGCGGAACGGTTCGTCACCGCCGATTAACACAAAAGTGCTTTTGGTTGCACCCGCATCGACGAGGAGATGAGTATGTCGATTTGAATGATTCATTTTATATTCCAAAAGGGCTGAAAGATCAAAATATGTTAGCCCAGGGCTCGCTGTTGTTCACCCTGGAATTATTATGAGATCAACTTTTCGCGTGACAGACACGCCGGATTATGCCGTTTATATTCCGATGAATAGTACAGCTTGATCAGCGTGTGTTCGCGCAGCGATTCGTCACCTTGGAAGTATGCGGCAAAGATGCGGTCGGCTTCGAAATAGTTCTCCACGCCGAGCTGCTCGCAGTCGCACGAGCAGCTGCCGAGTCCATCGACCAGAGAGGCATCGATGCAGGACTGCATGGCGGCCTTCTGTTGTTCGTTCTCCTTACCAAGGAGATACGTGGCAAGGTTGTAGAGCACCATCATTCTCATGCGGGCTTTCATGTTGCCCTGGCGCAGCTTCGAGAGCAGCGCGGCACACAATGTGCTGTCAATGCCGCCGGAAATGCTTAAAGCCAGCGATTGTAACTTGTTTGTTGATATGTAGTTGTATGTTTGTCCACGGGTTTTTTCCGCCTGTCTTCGCTTGTTCTCCTCGCCAGCGAGGAATGGGAAATAGGATTTGTCAGGTTTGATCATTCTTGCATGATTTTAGACGGCAAACATACATAAAAAATGAATACATGCGTATAATCCTTTTTTGTACTTTTGCACCTCAAAACCGAACCACTATGGAAAAGCGATATATCATCAGTGGCGGCGGCACAGGCGGGCACATTTTCCCCGCACTGGCAATCGCCAACAAAATCAAAACCGAGAATCCTGATGCGAAGATTCTCTTCATCGGGGCAAGTGACAAAATGGAGATGCGACGCGTGCCCGAGGCTGGATATCCTATAGAGGGATTGGAGATATATGGTATATGCCGGGAAAAATCGCTTAGCGGAATGATGTGCAACCTGCGTCTGCCGGTGGTGATGTTGCAGGCCATGCGCAAGGCTAAGAAAATCATGCGGGAGTTTAAGCCCGACCTTGCTATCGGGGTGGGTGGGTTCGCCAGCGGTCCCGCGTTGAAGGCTGCCTCTCAGTTAGGGATTCCCACGTTGTTGCAAGAGCAGAATTCCTATCCAGGTGTCACCAATAAAATGCTGGCTAAAAAAGCCAAAGCTATCTGTGTGGCTTACGATGGCTTAGACCGCTTCTTCCCTCCGGAGAAAATTATTAAGACAGGCAATCCTATCCGTAAGGAGATTCTAGAGCTGGAACGAAAAAAGCCTGACGCATACCGGTATTTTAATTTTAGTCCAGATAAGAAGACTGTATTGGTTGTTGGTGGAAGTCTCGGCGCACGGACGTTCAACCAAACCATGGCCGCCCATCTTGACGAGATCCGAAAAGCTGACCTGCAACTACTTTGGCAGACGGGTGAACTCTTCTACAAGAATATTGACCCCGAATTGCTGAAACAGCAGGACGAACACATTCGCATTGTGCCGTTCATAAAAAACATGAATGATGCCTACAGCATGGCCGATGTCATTGTCTCACGGGCAGGTGCGCTTGCACTTGCAGAGTTAGCCATCGTTGGGGTTCCCACAATTCTCGTGCCGTATCCTTATGCCGCTGAAGACCACCAGACTTTCAATGCCAAAGCACTTTCTACCAAGGATGCCGCACTGTTCATTTCCGACAAGGATGCCCCTGAGAAGCTGATTCCCACGCTGATGCAGCTGGTGACGGATCCGCATAGGATGCAGACACTGGCCGACAACATCAAACGTTTCGCTTTGCCTAATGCCATTGATTTGATTTATGAAGAAATTGTGAAACTGGCCTAAAAACAGTTTTCCTAAAAAATCGTATCTTTGCCGCTTAATTATTTTTGAAAATGAGAAACGACAATAGACGCAGAAACCACCGCAGGAACGACGGTGATGAACTTCAGAAAGAGACCCAAGCGAACGTAAATAAAACTGATAACAAGAACGTTGAAGATAAGGCGGAGAAAAATGCGGACCGCCCGGAGCCTACGCAAAACGAGACGCCCAAAGAGAAGGAAAGAAGCGCGGATAAAGGACAAAACAAGGGGAAAGGGCAAGAGTCGGACAAAGGACAGAACGCGGGAAAAGGACAAAATGCAGACAAAGGGCAGGACACGGACAATAACCGTAATCGCAAGGACAACAACCGCCGTCGCGAGAAGAACAAGGCCAAAGGCGAGCGGCTGCTGAAAGACCCGACCCTTGACCACTCCGACGATGAGAATGAAGAGGACCGCGAATATTTTGACACGATGACCGCCGAGGAGTTGGAGGAGGCCACCAAGAGTCTGCGGCGGAAGACCGCTGCCATTGACAAACAGGATCTTGAAAGCAACGTCCCGTCTCAAGGCGAAGACTGGGAGCAATATCTCGATATCGACATCCGCACAGGCGTGTCGCATGAAGCAGACCAGATTGCCGCCAACATCTTCCACACTCGCGGTTTGAAAGACCTTCCCAATCCGGAACACGCGCATTGCTCGCAATACCAGTACAGTTCCTGCAAGTTGCCCTCCATGAACTGGATGGACAACCTCGAAATCGGGCTCGAGCATTTGGAGTTCCCCATCGCGGAGGTGCGTTTCAAAAACAGCCATAAAGACTTCTTCCTGCTGCCACCCAACATCAATTTTAAGGTGGGCGACATCGTGGCCGTGGAGGCCAACACCGGCCATGACATCGGCATCATCTCCATGCTCGGTTTGCAGGTGCAGCGACAGATGCAGGCCAAGCACGTGAAGCCCGAGGATGTCGTCAAAAAACTCTACCGGCATGCCCGCTACGCCGACATCGAAGAGTGGATCGCCACCGTCGATAAGGAGTACACCACCATGCTCTCCTCGCGCTACACGGCTTGGGACCTGGATTTGAAGATGAAGGTCAACGATGTGGAGTACCAAGGCGACGGCACGAAAGCCATCTTCTACTATTCCGCCGAGGAGCGTGTGGATTTCCGCGAGCTGATCAAGATTCTGGCCGAGCAGTTCCACATCCGTATCGAGATGCGTCAGATCGGTGTG
>JAEEKL010000017.1 GCA_016282395.1 Bacteroidales bacterium | reverse complement strand
TCCAACGGCCGTTGTTAGGATTGTAGGTGGTGTTTTGGTTCTGACTACTGATAGTGATTTCGGTGTTACCCGTGGCAACAAGAGCGGCCTTCAGGTCGTCAAGCGTGATTTCTACATACGACGAGAACCAGTTTGCACCAGCGCCCAAGGCAGTCGTCTGAGTGACAGTGGTCTGCCCAAGCGTGGTGAGATGCAGCGTTACGATAGAGTCGCAGCCGTTGGCAGCGGTGAAAACCGCAGTATAGTCGCCGGACTCCGTATAGGTGGTGCCGTTCCATTCATAGCTGGTAACATTGTCAACGGTGATTTCCTCCTCAATAGATCCGGCAAAGTCGTCCACAAAGATTCCGTCAAGCATGGATTGGCATCCGTTGTTATCAAGAACGATGAGGGTGTATTCGTCAGATTCCAGTCCGTTGAATTTAGGCGAGGATTGGAATTCTACTCCATCAATGGAATAGAAGTAGTTGTCGCCACAAGGGGCGATGACGGTGATTGCTCCGTTGAAAGGTGTACAGTTGGTGTTGTCCGTGATAATAACGTCAGGTTCCATCGGCGGGATATTCATAATCACTTCCTTGGATGCATTGTTCTGACAGCCGTTTCCATCAGTGACAGTGACACTATAGAGACCTGCTGCATTGACGGATATGCTACTGTTGTTGCTGTTGTTGCTCCATATATAACTATTGTATGTCTCTCCCACACCGATGGTGGTGCTGGATCCTTGACAAAAACTGGGCGTGCCGGTAAACGTGATGACCGGAAGGTCATATACCGTGATGGTGCCGCTCACATTGGCGGTACCGCATTCGGAGTTGTTGGAGATCGTATAGTCGTAGGTGCCGGGGGTTGATACTGTTCCTGTAATGAAACCATTGGCTAAATTCAATCCATTAGGAAGACCTGTGGAGGAAAGGGTGCCGTTCTGCCCGTCAACCAGGATGTTCAGGGTGGTGCCGGGACATACGGAAGGGTTGATCGCTGCTTGTGCGATGCTCACGGTGGGCAGCGGCCTTACTGTGACGCTGACCTTTGCGGTGCTGGTGCAGCCGGTGGCTGTCTCAGTGACGGTGAGCGTGTAAACACCTTCGAGGCTGGCAGAGGCATTGGGGATGGTGGAATTAGGATTTTCGGAAATGAAATCGTTGGGACCGGTCCATTCAAAAGTGGCATCTTCGGTGGAAGCAGAGCCGGTCAGAATCAGGTCTCCGCCCGTACAAGGATTGTTGGCCTGTGCTTGAGCAGTAATGGTGCTGCCGGTGGATCCCACTGAGACCTCTTTCGTGGAAGTACAGCCGGCTGCGTTCTTGACCGTCACGTTGTAGGTGCCTGCTGAAAGTTCGCTGAATTCGTTGGATGTTTGAAAATCTGCGCCGTTAATGGAGTAGGAGAAGTTGGTGCCAGTAGGAGAGTTAACCGTGATGCTGCCGTTGTAGGGTGCAAGACAGCTGCTGTTGCTCACTGTGGAAACGGTCGGAACGGCGGGGCTGCCTTGTGCTATAATCGAGGTGGAAGCACTGTTCGTACAGCCGTTGTCGCCTGTGACAGTCACGCTGTAGGTGATTTGTCCGGCATGGTCTGGTGTGATATTGTGAATGGCGTTGGTGGAGTTGTCTTCCCACACGCAGGAGGCGAAGTTACCTTCTGCAGTGATTGTTTCGGTGTTTCCCTGACAAAGCGTTTCAGGAGCATTGATGCTCACACTCGGTTTTGTCTTGATATTGACAGTGCCTTCAGCGGTGGCTGAACCGCACTGGTTGTTGCTGATGACGTTGATCGTAAAAGTGCCACTTGCCGCAGGGGAACCTGTGATAGTACCTGTGTTGTTGGTCAGTCCGCTGAAGTGCAGTCCGTTGGATAATATAGATGCGTTAGAGTTGCCACAATTGGTCGTGGTGACGGTGATAGGGCTGATGTCCTCGCCTTCGCAAACCTCGATTGTGTTGTTGGAAAGGATGGCTGTGGGCAGCTGTTTCACCGTGATGGTGCCGTTGGTGCTGGCGTTGCCGCAGTTGGTTGAGGTGGTAACCGCAATGGGGAATGTACCGACTTCGGTCGGATTACCGATGATTTGGCCGGTGGTGTTGTCAAAACTCAAACCATCGGGAAGACCCTCGACCACGGTCGTGTTGTTGAACGGCGATACGGAAAGTCCCTCAACAGCCGCATTCTGACAAACGCTGAAAGAAGACGGCGAGAGGGTCACTGTGGGGGTGGAGTTCACCGTCACGGTACCTGTGTCGCTTACAATGCCGCAGGAAGTGCTGGTCACTGTGACATAGTAGGTGTGCGTACCTTGTTGCGGTGTGCCCGAGATTTGACCGCCGGAGTAGGTGAGGCCTGTGCCAAGGAGACCGCTGACTTCTATGCTTCCGCCTGAATAGTTAACTGTTATGGGTGTGAATTCGGAACTGTTACAGAGAGTCTGGTTCTTGTTGTTAGAGAGGGAGACACTCGGTCCAGGTGTCAGTGTGACGGCACATTGTGCTGTCGCCGTTCCGCAGTTGGTGCTGACGGTAGCGATGGTGATGGTGCCGGCTTCGGTAGGGGTGCCGTAGATCTCACCTGTCTCAGGGTTGTAGGATAAACCACTGGGTAGGGTGGGGATGACATTGCCACCAGAGGTGGTGGCTATGATAGGCGTAATGTCAGCACCCTCACAAGCTGTCATACTGTTTTGGGAGAGGGTGGCCACCGGTTGCGGATTCACCGTGATGGTGCCGCTGGCAGTAGCGGTGCCGCAACTCGGCATGTAGTTGCTCGTCACCGTGATGGTGTATTCGCTGGTACCGTTGGGCGTGCCTGTGATGACACCATTGTCGGGATTGAAACTCAACCCCGGAAGTCCGGATGCGGAAGGGTCACCGCCGCTGAAATTGACAGCGATGTTGTCGATGGCCGTTCCTGAACAGACTGACTGGTTGTAATTGTTGGAAAGGGTGACGGCGGGCAGCGGGTTTACCGTAACGGTGGCCGTGACGGTGCTGGGGCAACCGTTGGAGCTGTAGCCCGTGACGGTGTAGGTGGTTGTGCCGACCGTGCCTGTGGGTGGCGTGGCGGTATTGCTGTTGCTAAGACCGTTGCTCCAACTATAGGATGCCGCGTCACCACTGGCCGTCATTGTGAGGGAACTGTTCTGGCAGACAGAATAGTTGCCGCCGTTGTCTAAGGTGACGGTAGGGGATGATTGAACATTGGCAAAATGCACTTTATAAGTGTAATAAGAACCATCATTATGGGTGACCACTATGGTTGTATATGGATTCGAAACTGTGGCTTCCGAGTAAGTGATACCATTGATAAGACCTGACTCGGCCGTTGCGGATACTTCAGGAAAAGCACCTGCACAAACGGGTTGGTTATATTCATACACGGCAAGGCCTTGGGTGTTGAATATGTTATACGCTGTATGTGGATCTCCCACTGCACTCCCGAAGGCGGTGTTGTTTAAACTCACCAAGTCAGATGCCGGAATGGCAGTCCCGCCAATTGACAAAGAAGCCAGTTTTTTGTTATAGACCAGCTCCATGTCATCAAAGTATAGCTTGTCATTTTCACTGCCTCCTCCCACTGTCTTATTTGTAGAAAAAGATGCCAAAATATACGATTGGGATGCCTGGACGATATTTGTCAATGTCGGATTTGAGATTATGTTGTTGGCATCATCATAGTATGTGAATTTAAAATCAAAACGTTCCCAAAAATTGCTGGAGCTGCCATACGAAACCGCACCATGGTTCTTCACCATTTCGCAGAAGGCATTGGCGATTTTTCCGGTTTGTGCAGTGCCGGCTGAATGACTTGGAATGTCCTGGTAGTTGACATCTCCGTGAATGTGCATCTTACATGTCGCTATACTTGAAGAGCTGGCCATTTCAAATTTGACCCAAAGACGCACTGAATCAGGACGACCGGCCATAGACCATCTACATCCAGAACTGTCAGCGTCGGAACGTTTTGTATAAATTAGGTTTGCATCGCTTGAGGTGCTTGTACTTGCTACAACCATTTTTCCTAAGGTCATGGCACCATTCGCTTTGACACCCAGTACTTTTGTTGTATAAATCTGACAAGCGTGATTGTTCACACCAAATCTGTCTGTCGCTGTGTTACTATGGTTACTGACAGCAAATGACCAAGTTCCTTCAGCATCACTGAAAGAGTGCCATCCTCTAGGAATTGCACTGCTACTGGTTGTGCTAGTCCAGTTGCTGAACGAAGGGTTCGGAAATTGATAATGTTGTGCTGTCAAGTTGTTCATCATAAGGAACAGCAGCACGCTCAAAATGGTTAAAAGTTTTTTCATACTGTTTTTTTTAATACTGTTTATTTTTTTATTCTTACTTTCTCTTTTTAAGGTTGTTTTGTGATTAGTGATTAGTGAGCAGTGAGCAGTAGGAAATCAAGAGACCTAAATCGTCTAATCGCAAAACGGCGGCAAAAATACAAAATATATGGCACACTCGGTCAAAAATCGCATATTAAAATTTATTTGTACCTGATTTTCAGCTATATAAAAATGTTAAATTTTATTAACAGCAAGTATCCCATGGTAGGTGTCATGTGTTAAAGAAAGAACCCACGGAACATGGTTGAGAACACATGCCGTGGGTTCTTGGCCGTAGAGACGCGTTGCAGCACGTCTCGGCTATCGTCTGTCCTGATATTACGGTTTCTTCAGTATCCATTCCGGATACATGGCCGCGCCGGTCTTGTAGGCGTCATATCCGAGATAACCTAAAATGATGTTGAGGACGAACTGCGTGGGCAAGACAGCGAACATGAATTTCGCCAGTTTCGGGCGTTTCATGATCTTGGCCGCCTTTTGTTCCATCCGCTTGAGGTCGGGAAGGATGTTCGGGCCGAAATCGGTGACACTCACCAGCTCCAGTCCTCCGCTGGTGTAATGCGCGTTAAGTGCATCTACGGACTCGATTATCGCCGCTGCACCGCCTTTCGAGAGCAATTCAATGCCCAATTGGGTCTTCGGGTCAAAATTGGCAAAATCTTCCCGCAAGGCAAAATCGTAGATGATCATGACCCCGCCGGGTTTCAGTATGCGGGTGGCCTCCTTGCTGATCTTTTCCTTGTCCGTGTTGTGGACAATGGTCTCGATGGCGTATATGACATCCACGGAATTGTCCGGCATCTGTGGAATGCTGCTGTAGTCCTGCCGATACGTTTTGATGTTTTTCGGCGGGTTCTTCTCCTTAAACGGGGACAGATCGACCCCGACAAAGTTCACATCTGGATGCTTTTTGGCCAGATACATGATGTTTGCGGCCTGCCCGAAACCGAGTTCCATCACCGTGTCCCCCTTCTTGATGTATTTGGAAACTGTTTCAGCCATGTAGTACAGGTCTTCGGGGGAATAAGTGTCGCCCTTGGAGATCCCAAAATGCACGAACCCCTCCTGTGAATGGAAATGCTTGTAAGCCCATCCGTTGACTATATAGTAGGAACGGATCTGTTTCAGGGAATTCTTTTCGCCTCGCACATATTTTTTAAGGTCGAGGAATTTTGACATTTCATCGATTTTGTCGTGAACTTGTTGGACATTGTCGTATTTTTCCATATTTGGTAACTTTGTTTATTTTATGAATATTCTAAATTAGTCTTTTCTTGTGCTAAGATAAACGCACAACATTGTGTTGAGGAACTGCGGATGCGGTCAGGGTTTCTTGAGAATCCACTCCTGATAGGTGACGACATCGGCTTTGACGGCATCATAGCCGAGATAACCCACAATAACATTGAACATTATCGGCATGGGCACAAGCTTAAACGCTGCTTTTGCGAATTTTCGCCGCCGTATCACCCTGTGTGTCAGTTTTTGCATACGCTTGACGTCGGGTAGCGTGTTCTTGGAGTAGTTGGTGACGTTTTCCAATGTCAGTCCCCCGCAAGTGTAATGCTTGTTTAGCGCGTCAACGGACTCGATCATTGCGGAGGCGCCGCCTTTCGAGATCAGCGCGACAGCCAGCTGGGTTTTTGGATCAAAGGTTGACAATTCATCGCTCAAGGCAAAGTCGTAGATGATCATAACCCCGCCGGGTTTCAGCACACGGGTGGCTTCTCTGCAAATTTTTTCCTTGTCGGTGTTGTGGACGATGGTCTCGAAAGCGTAGATGACATCCACAGAGTTGTCCGCCAACTGGGGAAGCGAGCTGTAGTCCTGTCTGTATGTGATGATGTTTTTCGGAGGGTTCTTCTCCTTAAATGGGCCCAGATCGACTCCGATGAATTTTGCGTCGGGATGCTTTTTTGCAAGATATACGATATTTGCGGCTTGCCCGAAACCGAGTTCCATCACGGTGTCCCCCTTTTTGATGTATTTGGAGACGGTGTCTGGAAGATAGTAAAGGTCTTTAGGGGAATATGTGTCGCCTTGGGAGATTCCAAAATGCACGAAACCCTCTTTTGAGTGGAATCGTTTGTAGGCCCATCCGCAAAGCCGGTAATAGGTTCGTACCTGTTTCAGGGAGTTTTTATCCCCTTTTACAAATTCCTCGAGGTCAAGGAATTCTGACATTTCGTCAATTTTGGCGTGAAGTTGAATGATACTGTCGTCTTGATTCATATTATATTTTTTATACTTACTTGTCGTCTCCCACACGGAACAAAACCGCTGGTGGAAAAAAACGCGCAAAGATAAAAAATTCTGCAAAATGTTGGGAGAGATGGATGTTTTTTCATATCGCCGTTGTAGAGATGTGCCGTTGGCGAGTCTCTACGGCCTGCCCAACAAGAAGACTGCTTCCTCGAATGTCACCTCCTCTTCGCCGAGGCGGGCGGGAAGGTAACCCATCTCCGCCGACTTTTCGGCAGTGAACAGGAAATAGGTGCAGGTACACTCGGCGCAGCATACGCCTTCGGGGCTGAGGATTTCGCCGTGGACTACGGCGATGTTGCGGCGATGCTCCACCAATTGGGCGTTCAGACGGATGTACGGCCACAGTGTGCTCACCGGTTTGCGGTAGCGCATCTCCATCTTGGCGGTCACACCGGAGCCTTGAAGCTGGTAGAAGACCACCCATCCGCAGATCTCGTCCAACAGGGTGGCCTGGATGCCGCCGTGCAGCGTGTCAATCCAGCTCACGAAATTCGGGTTCGCCCGCCATAAGGAGACCACTTTCTCGCCGTCCCAATAGAACTGCATGTGTACGCCTTGCGGGTTGCCGGGGTTGCACCCGAAACAGTTATATCCGTGTGTGTTGCCTATCCAGGGGTTGATGATTCTTTTCATAAAGGTTATGGGTTATAGGTTATTGGTTATTGAAGCTTTGGGTTTATAGTTTATAGTTTATGGTTTGTGGTTTATAAGTTATGTTGTTGAATGACCTTTGGCTGTTGAAAAAAAACGCGGCAAAAATATGAAATTTTGTAAGATATTGTGAAAATTGTATTTTTGCGGTCGGAATTTTTAAAAATAAAATGTTATGAGTTACAAAATTATTGACGTAGAAGGAATCGGCGATGTTTACGCCACGAAATTAGCAGAGGCTGGTATTAACACAGTGGAAGAACTGTTGGAGGCCGCCAAGAAGCCCACAGGTCGCGCTGAACTGGCTGAAAAGACGGCCATTTCTCCGAAACTGATCCTCACGTGGGCCAACCATGCCGATTTGATGCGTATTAACGGTGTCGGTCCGCAATTCTCTGAGCTGCTGGAGGCCGCTGGAGTGGACACTGTGAAGGAATTCCGCCACCGTGTCGCGGAGAATCTCTTCGCCAAACTGACCGAGATTAACGAGCAGAAACATCTTGTGGGACGTGTGCCTACCGCCACCGAACTCCAGAAGATGATCGATCAGGCAAAAGAGATTGATCCGATGATGGAATACTAGGGCTGTTTGTAGAGACGCAAAATTTTGCGTCTCTACATTGCCTATTTTTGTATCTTTGCCGTTCAATTTTAATACGAGAAAAATGGATGACAACCTATGTAATTTGTTGATAACCAAGGGTGAACTTAAACAGAGTATTTTCACGGTCACCTTGGAAACGATGCAGCTTTTTAAGGATGCTGCGAAAGGTTTCGAGGAACATTACCGCGACAACTATGCCGATGACCATGACAATATCCCGGTGCTTTTCACTAATAAGAACCAGTACCAGTTTATGCTCAAGTTCGGCGGCGATGTACTGATTTTCCTCATGCACACTAACATTTTTGAGTTTTCCCGTGACCACGAGGTGATGCGCACACCTTACATCAAGGAGGACAAGGACCGCTCCTATTGCGGTATGATCCAGATTTTCAATTTCCTCGGCGATTCCCTGAAATACGACCGCGTGAACGACCTCGGTTACATGATTGGTCGTATCTTCATCAACAAGGAGGGCCATTATTATATTGAAGGCAAACGGGAGTTGGCGCAGGTCATCAACAATTTCAGCAGCAACGAAATTTCCGCGGATGCGGTCAATGAAATCCTCAGTTCCGCTATTCGATATACGCTGAATTTTGACCTTTTGGTGCCAAATTATGAGGATATGAAGATCATTACCGTGAACGATATCCTTCAGTTAGAAGAGCAAACGAACCTTCTGAGAACTGGTAAACGTTTGGGATTCAGGTTTGAACAGGATAAAAACGAATAAGAAAAAATATTTTTTCTGATTTGGCGGAGCATATCAAAAAAAGTGTACTTTTGCCGCGTCAAATTTGACAACTGATGGCGTGTTCGTCTAGTTGGCCTAGGACGTAAGATTTTCATTCTTAAAATCAGGGGTTCGAATCCCCTACACGCTACCACCAAGCAACCTGAAAAGGTTGCTTTTTTCGTCTGTAGTCGTTTCTGTTTCAGAATATCTTATCATGTCTGCCGCTTATCGCGTCATCCCCGTCTTTCTGCCGATGCTGGCCTGCCCGCACCGTTGCGTCTATTGCAACCAGTATGTGATTTCTGGGCAGCCGAAACTGCCTTCTATAGAAGAGGTTATAGCATTGGTGAACCGCTATTTGAAGACAATCCCGACCGACTGTCATAAGCGGGTGGCTTTCTTCGGCGGCAGCTTCACCTGCCTGCCCGAACAGGTTCAGAACCGCTATCTGGATGCAGTGCAACCATATCTTGAAGGCGGAAGTGTTGAGGGGATACAGCTTTCCACACGTCCGGACTATATTGACGAAAAGATTTTACAAAACCTTAAACGCAAAGGTGTTTCATTGATAGAACTGGGTGCGCAGTCCCTGGATGATGACATTTTGCGTCGCAGCGGGCGCGGGCATACCGTGGCGGACGTGGAGAACGCCTCAAAACTGATTCGTCAACATGGCATAGACCTCGGGCTGCAGATGATGATTGGGCTTCCCGGAGACACGAAAGGGATGTCGTTGCACACGGCGGGACAGATTGTCGCGTTCGGAGCCTCCTGCACGCGCATCTACCCGACGTTAGTTGTGGATGGCACCGCACTGGCTGACGATTATCGGAACGGGAAATACATCCCGTTGTCGCTGGAGGAGGCGGTGGACTGGTGCAAGGATCTTTACCGCTATTTCCAAACGGCGGGAGTCACGGTGTTGCGTGTGGGACTGCATCCCACAAAGGATCTTCGCGAAGGGGAACATTTGCTTGCAGGTCCGTTCCACGTTTCTTTCAAAGAATTGGTGCTCACCGCGTTATGGCGCGACCGCATCGTGGAACAAATTGCCCGCGAGGGTAGGGAGGACATCACGATAACGGTGCCGTCAGGCGAGATGAACTACGCCGTCGGATATGGGTCTGCGAATCGGAAAGCATTCCCGAAGGCGGTCTTTGTGAAGACGTGCCGGCGGTGCGTCTCTATTAACATCTAACGCGCACACATCCAGCGCGTAACAAAAAAAAATCAAATTCCACCCGCTTCTATATTTATATATATTATATTTGCAGCCGCAAAAAAATATTCCGTTTTTGTGGTTAATATGTTTATTATAAAATACTTACATATATGAAGATTTCTTACAAATGGCTGAAAGAATTGTTGAAATTCAACTTGACGGCGGAGGAGACTGCCGCTTACCTGACGGATTGCGGATTGGAAGTGGAGGGAATGGAGGCGTTTGAGACGGTCAAGGGCGGGCTTCGTGGTCTGAAGATCGGCGAGGTGCTCACCTGCGAGCCGCATCCAAACTCCGACCATCTCCATGTGACCACCGTTAACGTGGGCGAACCGGAACCGCTGCACATCGTCTGCGGTGCTCCCAATGTTGCCGCAGGGCAGAAGGTGGTGGTCGCCACTATCGGCACTGTGCTTTATAACGGTGACGAGTCTTTCACCATCAAGAAATCCAAGCTGCGCGGCGAACTTTCCGAGGGCATGATCTGTGCGGAGGACGAAATCGGCCTCGGCAACTCGCATGATGGCATTATGGTGCTGCCCGAAGATGTGGTGCCGGGCACCCCCGCGGCGGATTACTTCAAGGTTGATGCGGACACCATCTTCGAGATAGGCCTGACCCCGAACCGTTGCGATGCCATCTGCCACTTTGGTGTGGCCCGTGACCTCTATGCCGCCCTCGTCCAACATGGCGTTACTTGCTCCACCCTTGTGCGTCGTAACGCTCGCGAAGTGCAGCCCGTGGCTGGCGTCCACTCCCGCGTGGACATCGTCATTGAGAATCAGAAGGACTGCCCCCGCTATTCCGGCGTGCTGATTGATGGTGTCAAGGTACAGGAGTCTCCTGAATGGCTGCAGACCAAGCTCAAATCTGTCGGCGTGCGCCCGATTAACAATATCGTGGACATCACCCAATACATCATGCTTGAGCTGGGTCAGCCCATGCATGCTTTTGATGCCGATAAGATTGAGGGTAACAAGGTGATTGTCAAAAATCTGCCGGAAGGAACCCCGTTTGTCACCCTCGATGGCAACGAGGTCAAGCTCAGTGCTGACGATCTGATGATTTGCAATGAGAAAGAGGGCATGTGCATTGCCGGTGTCTATGGCGGTCTGCACTCTGGTATCACCGAAACCACCACCCGTTTGTTCTTGGAAAGCGCTTACTTCAATCCCGTGAGCATCCGCAAGACTGCGAAACGCCACGGCTTGAAGACCGACGCCTCGTTCCGTTATGAGCGCGGATGCGACCCGTCCATCACCGTTTATGCACTGAAACGCGCTGTGGAGTTGGTGCTGGAACTGGCCGGCGGCTATCCTGTAATGAACATTCTTGACCGCTATCCCAATGAAATTGAACCCGCGCAAATCACCCTTTACTACGAGGATGTAAACCAAGTGGCGGGTAAAGTGATTGAGAAACAGACGATTACCAAGATTTTGGTGCTGCTGGATATGGAAGTGAAACCGGCGGGTGATGACAAGCTCATCGTGACTGTGCCACAAAACAAGGCCGATGTGACCCGCCCGATTGATCTGATTGAGGAAATCCTGCGTATTTACGGATATAATAACATCGAAATTCCCACAACACTGACTTACGATATGTCTTGTTTGCGTCAGGGCGACAATGCTTATCAGATGCAGACGACCATTTCTAAGTATTTGGCAGACAATGGTTTCTTTGAGGTGATGAATAATTCCCTGACCAAGGCCGAGTATGCCCAGCGTTTCGACTTTCTTGACGAACGCGAGACGGTGAAACTGCTCAACCCGCTCAGCAGCGAGTTGAATGCTATGCGACAGTCCCTGCTTTTCTGCGGCTTGGAAAATGTGAGCCGCAATGTGAACAACAAAACGGCTGACCTTCGGTTGTTCGAATTTGGAAAAACGTATCATTTGAACCCGCAATCGGTTGTGGGTGATGATGTCACTGTCCGCTATCAGGAACGTGATATGATGTCCATCTTCGTGACCGGCAAACAGGGTGATGACAATTGGGAGGGCAAGTCCGCAGAAGCTGACTTCTTCTACCTCCGCAACATGATCGATAATTTCCTGCTGAAGATTAATTTCCCCACAGAGAAGATACAGCTCGTCACGGACACGGAGCCGCGCATGTTCGCCCAGCACGTCTCATACAAGGTGGACGACGTGACCCCGATTCACGTTGGCGTTCTCCGTGCCGACATCCTGCGCTGCTTTGACCTGAAAAAGCCGGTCTATTATGCCGAGATTGACGTGGATGCGGTCAATGCACTGCGGAAAAATGCAGTCAACTACACGCCGATCAATCCTTATCCTGCTGTACGTCGCGACCTGGCGTTGGTGGTGGATAAAGATGTGTCGTATGACACGTTGGAGAAAATCGGCTACAAGTATGCCTCCAAGTTACTGAAGCAGGTCAGCTTGTTCGATGTTTTCGAAGGGGCTGCCCTTGGCGAAGGCAAGAAATCGTATGCGTTGAACTTCGTGCTGCAGAGTGCGGACAGAACACTCACTGACGAAGAAATCAACAAGACGATGAACAAGTTGGTCTCGGCATACGAGCGCGAGGTCGGGGCAAAATTGCGTTAACGGAACTTTCTTTGCAGGATGCTGATTTACAAAGGGATAGAGGATTTGCCAGAATGGGAGAACCCAGTGGTGGCTGTCGGTGCTTTTGACGGCGTTCACTTGGGGCATGTTCGGATCCTGCGTTTCTTGTGCGAGCAGGCGGAGCGGGTCGGCGGCACCAGCGTGGTGCTGACTTTCGATCCCCACCCGCGCACCGTGCTTCACCCCGAATCCTCGTTCTTTACTATCAATAGTTTGGAGAAGAATTTGAAACTTATCGAGGAACAAGGTGTTGATGTAACAGTTGTATTGCCTTTCTCGTTGGATTTTTCCCTAATGACCTACCAGCAGTTTATACAAAAGGTCATTATGGGGACGTTACATGCGCATACGTTAGTCATGGGGCCGAACCACGCTTTCGGGCATCACCGCGAAGGCCATCACGACAACATTAAAGAATATTGTCGAAAACACAGTCTCCAAGTGGTGGACATCCCCGAAGAAATGTGGCACTCCGCCGGCGTACACTCTGCCGTCATCCGTGAACATATCCTCAAAAAAGACTGGGATACAGTCGATGCGATGCTGGGATATTCATATAAGCTTCAATAACCAATAACCGATAATCAATAACCATTCATAAAATATGAGCAAGAACTTAATCATCGTCGAGTCTCCGGCGAAAGCGAAGACCATCCAGAAATTCATCGGGAAGGATTACACCGTGATTTCCAGTAAGGGACATGTGCGAGACCTTCCCTCAAAGGGGATGGGCATTGACATTGCGCACGATTTCGAACCCCAGTATGAGGTGCTGGATGACAAGAAAGCACTTATCAGCGACATCAAGAAAAAAGCGGCGGAGGCCGACACTATCTGGCTCGCAACCGATGATGACCGCGAGGGCGAGGCCATTTCGTGGCATTTGATGGAGGTAACCAAGATGGATCCGGAGAAAGTGAAACGTATTGTGTTTCATGAGATTACGAAATCCGCAATAGATGAAGCATTGGCGCATCCCCGGTCGTTGAACGTTGACTTGGTGAACGCGCAGCAGGCCCGGCGTGTGCTGGATCGTCTTGTCGGTTTCGAGCTGTCGCCAGTGTTGTGGCGCAAGGTGCGTCCCTCGCTCTCGGCAGGGCGTGTGCAGTCGGTGGCGGTGAAACTGATCGTTGAACGTGAGCATGAAATCGAAAAGTTCAACAGCACTTCCTCATACAAGGTGGATGGTGTTTTTAATCCTCTTCGAGACAAGAAAATAGAGTTGGATGCCGAGCTGAACAAACGTTTCCCCACCAAAGAGGAAGCGGTGGCTTTTCTGGAGCATTGCCGGAATGCATCGTTCAGGATTACGGCCATAGAGAAGACTCCGGGCAAAAAAAGTCCGGCGCCGCCGTTCACCACCTCCACATTGCAACAGGAAGCGGCCAGAAAACTTGGCTTTTCCGTCTCAAAGACGATGGTTGTGGCGCAACAACTCTACGAGGCCGGTTACATCACCTACATGCGTACCGACTCTGTCAACCTGTCAAATATGGCTCTCGCTGTCGCTCACAAGGTTGTGGCCGAGAAATACGGCGAGGATTATGCCAAAACCCGCAAATATGTCACCAAGACCAAGGGCGCCCAGGAGGCGCACGAGGCCATCCGCCCCACGGACATATCGCGGGAGACTATCCCAGGCGACACCTTTGCCAAACATCTTTACGAGTTGATTTGGAAGCGCACCATTGCCTCCCAGATGAGCGATGCCAAGACGGAAAAGACCGCCATCACTATCCCGGTTGAAGGTCGAGCCGAGAAATTCGTCGCCACTGGCGAGGTCATCCTGTTCCCCGGCTTCCTGAAAGTCTATACGGAGTCGAAAGATGAGGAGGGCGAAGAGGTAAAGGGTATGCTGCCGCCGATGGAGGTTGGCGATGACTTAAACGCCAAGCAGATTACGGCGACCCAGCGTTATGCACAGCCGCCTGTGCGCTATACAGAAGCCAGCCTCGTGAAAAAACTGGAGGAACTCGGTATCGGTCGTCCTTCAACGTATGCGCCCACCATCTCCACCATCCAGAAGCGCGAGTATGTGCGCAAGGCCACCCGCCAGGGCAAGGAACGTCAATATTGCTGCCTCACCATGACGGCGGACGGTGTCAAAGAAGAGGTGAAGAAAGAGAAATATGGCTACGAGAAAGACAAACTCATCCCTACGGATGTGGGCATTATCGTGAACGATTATCTTCAGGAGAATTTCAAGGAGATTATGGACTACGGTTTTACGGCCGATGTGGAGAAAGAGTTCGACGACATCGCGGAAGGGAAGGCCAACTGGCAGGAGATGATGAGCCGCTTCTACGGCGGTTTCCACCAGCAGGTCGATACAGCCATCAACTACTCCACCAAGGCCAGCGGGGAACGCTTGTTAGGCTATGATCCGAAGACCAATGAGAAGGTGTTCGCGAAATTGGGCAAGTATGGCCCGATGGTGCAGATTGGCGAGACATACGCTGATTCGAAACCCCGTTACGCACGCCTTCAGACTGACCAGTTCATCGACACCATCACCTTGGAGGAGGCATTGGAACTGTTCAAACTGCCGCGCACTCTTGGCGACTGGAACGGCAAGGTGGTTTCCGTGGGTGTTGGTCGCTTCGGACCCTACGTGCGCTATGACGGCACGTTCGAGTCCATTCCCAAAACCGACGATCCGTATTCTATTACACTTGAACGCTGCATTGAGCTTCTGGAGGGTAAGATGAAGAAAGCTGCCGAGCGGACACCGCATCTCGTGGGCCATTTTGAGGGCAAGGAGATCCTTGCCGCCGCCGGACGCTACGGCCCTTATATAAAATATGACGGAAAGAATTATACCCTTGATAAGAATATGAGCGTTGACAACCTGACGGAGGAGCAGGCGATTGAAATTATCCAGAACAAGGAGACGCGCAATGTCCTGATTTCTTATTCGGAGGATCCCAATCTGAAAGTGATGAACGGTCGCTACGGTCCCTATATCACCAATGGGACGGACAACTTCAAGATTCCTAAAGATATGGTGGCTAACAGGCTTACCTATCAGGACTGTGTCCAAATTATGCAGGAGACCGCCCCAACGACAAAAAAACGTGTTGTCAGACGTAAAAAAGCGTAAAGATGGACTTGTCACTCTATTTTGATCCCGTTTCCATAACTTCACTGCATATCCCTGAGGCGGAATCCTTGACGGACAGGTTGCTGTACCGTGTGATGATGTATAATCCGGAGGCTTCCGTGGACATCTCGGAGGCGGATATAGCTGTTGTGGGTGTTCCTGAGGTGCGCAACGCTTGGCAGAACCCGTCCTGTTCGCTGGCTCCTGACGAAATCCGCAGGCAGTTCTATCAACTTTATGCCTGGCGTAAAGATGTGAGAATCATTGACTTGGGAAACCTTCGTTTGGGAAATACGGTGGAAGACACCTATCGTGCTGTTTCTGAGGTGATTGCATATCTCGTGGAAAACAGTGTCGTGCCGGTCATTCTGGGCGGCAGCAATGATCTGGCTTTCGCCAATTATCGCGCTTACGAGATGATGGAGCGCGTGGCCAATGTGGTGGCCATCGATGCCTGTTTCGATTTGGGAAACGAGAACAAACCCATACGCTCCGATGCTTACGTGAATAAAATGGTGCTCCAGCAACCCAATTTCCTGCTGAACTATGCCAACATCGGTTTTCAGAGCTACATGAACAGCCCCGAGTCGGTGAATATGATGGAAAGTCTCTTTTTTGAGACCTATAGGGTCGGGTTGATGCGGAGAAATTTGGATGAGGTGGAGCCTGTGGTGCGCAATGCGGACATGGTTTCCCTTGACATCTCGGCTGTCCGTCGCCCTGACGCCCCCGGTTGTCCGCATAACTCTTCCAACGGCTTCTACGGGGAGGAAATCTGTCAGATTGCCAAGTTTGTGGGCCTGAGTGACAAACTCTCCTCTTTCGGCATCTATGAATACGACCCCACGCTGGATTTCAACAACCAGACCTCCCAGCTCATCGCCCATATTCTCTGGTATTTTGTGGAGGGCTTTATCTTCCGACAGAGCGAAGGACAGTTCAAGAACAAAAGCGATTATAGGCAATTCAACATCTCGGTGACGGGCGCGTTGGAGGAGATGGTCTTTTTCAACAGCAAGAAGTCTGGCAGATGGTGGGTGATTGTGCCTATTTACAAAAAAGACAAGGATCAGGTACAACACTATTACCTTCCTTGTTCTCAACGGGATTACCAGTTGGCGTGCGAGGACAAAATCTCCGATCGCTGGTGGCGGACGTACCATAAGATAAATCAATGATTTAGCTGCTAAGGAATTAGACATAGACTTAAACTTAAACATTGGAATTAATTAACAAAATTACATCAATATGAAGAAAGGATTTTTACTTGTTTTAATGGGCGCGTTGTGTTTCTCATTTGCCAACGCGCAGGTGGATGAAAAAACCGCAGCTGACGAGGCGTTGAAGACCAAAGTGAAATCAGCGGAGGTGGACAGTGCCAAGTATTGGAAGTTCACAGGTGTGTGTGGACTCAATGTCGCCCAAACAGCTCTTTTCAATTGGGCTGCCGGCGGTAATAACAACGTGATGGGTTTCATTTTCGCCAATTTGACATTGTCTTACAAGAAAGACAAATGGACATGGGACACCAATTTGGACACCGAACTGGGAGAGATGTTCTCCAACGACTATAAGAAAGGCTACCGCTGGAGAAAAGCTAATGACAAAATCAATCTGACGACCAAAGTGGGTTTCCAAATGCATCCGCAATGGTATCTCACCTTGTTGGGCAGCTTCCGGTCACAGTATGCGCCCGGCTGGGACTACAAAAAAGTGGATGATGGCATTTGGAATGAAGAAACCGGTTTGGTTGAGGATGTGGAAGGCAATCCCGTGGATCGCACGTTGATTTCAAAATGGCTCTCCCCGTCCTACACGGATTTGGCGCTCGGTGTCGAGTATCGTCCGAATGACATCTTCACCATTGGTGTCTATCCTGTTGCAGGTCGTATGACGACTTGCACGGATGAGAGCCTGCGTCCCAACTACGGCCTTCCGATGCGCGATGACGGCACTTACAAGCCAGTGGCTCTGAACATGGGTCTTCGTATCAATGGCGGCATCAATTACACGCTGGTGAAAAACCTCAAGATTATTTCCACTATTACCTTGTTCACGCCTTATACGGCCAGAATCCATGACAAAGAGCACGGACAAAAGTTCGGCAACTTCGATGTTGATTGGGATGTGGCCATTACCTATAATTTCCTCAAAGTGTTCAGTGTCAGCTTGATGACTTCCTTGAAGTATTATGACCAGGTGATGATTGCCCGTAAGGATTGGGACGGCACACGAAACCATCCCGGACATCCTACTGCACGTGTCCAGTTCAAGGAAGTGGTTGGCTTAGGTATTGGTTACAGTTTCTAATTTTCAAGGTGTTAGGTATTAGGTATTAGGTATTAGGGACGAAGGTTGAGACGGTAGATTTTTGTAAACCAAACAGTTATAAGCCGATAGCTAATAGCTAAAATCTAAAAGCCGATAGCCAAAATATACGCTCTTTTATTTATTGGGAATGAGACAATTAAGAATTACTAAACAAGTAACAAACCGCAGTGAAACTCCTTCGTTGGACAAGTATCTGCACGATATAGGCAAGGTGCCGCTGCTGACTGCTGATGAGGAGGCGGAGTTGGCACGGCGTATCAAAAACGGCGATGAGGATGCGTTAGAGAAACTGACCAATGCCAATCTCCGTTTCGTCGTGTCAGTGGCAAAACAATATCAGAATCAGGGAATTACGCTTTCGGATTTGATTAATGAGGGTAACCTCGGACTGATTAAGGCGGCTCACCGTTTCGACGAAACCAAGGGGTTCAAGTTCATCTCTTTCGCGGTGTGGTGGATCCGGCAGGCTATTCTGCAGGCCATCGCCGAACAGTCGCGCATTGTGAGACTTCCCATGAACAAGGTGGGGGTCATTAACAAGATTTACAAGACGATGGGCATTCTGGAGCAGGAACTCCAGCGTGAACCTAAGGTCTCCGAAATCGCCGAGCGAATGGGCATGACAGAGGATGAGGTTAAGGATTCCATGAAGAATTCCCCCAAGCATCTCTCCATGGATGCCAGCCTGACTTCGGATGACGATACCAATATGTATGATGTTCTCCGTAATGAGGACACGGTCTCCCCCGACAAGGAACTGATTTACCAGTCATTGCAGCAGGAACTTGGCACTGTTATTGACACGCTCCCATCGCGTGAGGCGGAAATCCTCAAACTCTTCTACGGGCTGGGCAGCAAACATCCTTTGACGTTAGACGAGATAGGGGAGCAGTTCGACCTCTCCCGTGAACGTGTCCGCCAAATCAAGGAAAAAGCCATTCGCAAACTGCGCCACAATGCCAAATGCAAGGTGTTGCAATCGTATCTATAATGGTTATGGGTTATGGGTTATTGGTTATTGAAGCAGTGAATAGTGAATAGTCAATAGTCGATAGTCGATAGTCGATAGTCAAAAGTTAATAGTTTTAGTTATAGTCAATAGTCATAGTCTAAGTTAAAGAAAAAAAGTATGAACAAACTCAGATTAAAAGATATTATCAAGACCCCTGAGGTTGTCGGAATCGGCAACCCCGTGGAGGTCAAAGGTTGGGTGCGTTCCAGACGCGGCAACAATTTCGTGCAGTTCATCGCGCTCAACGATGGCTCCATCGTGACCAACCTGCAGGTGGTGGCCGACACGGCGAAATTTGATGAAAGCCTCCTCAAACAGATTACCACTGGCTCGTGCATTCATGTGACCGGCACGTTGGTAGAGTCGCAGGGCAAGGGACAGAATGTTGAGGTGCAGGCCGAAACGATTGAGGTTTATGGCAGTGCCGACCCCGAGCAGTACCCGTTGCAGAAGAAAGGCCACTCCATGGAGTTTCTCCGCGAGATCGCCCATCTGCGTCCGCGCACCAACTACTTCGGATGTGTGTTGCGTCTGCGTCACGCCATGGCCTTCGCCATCCACAAATACTTCAACGACAGAGGTTTCTTCTACCTTCACACGCCGTTGATTACCGCTTCCGACGCGGAGGGTGCCGGCGAGATGTTCAACGTCACCACTTTCGACCTCAATAATATCCCGCGTACTGAGGACGGCCAGATTGATTACAAGCAGGACTTCTTCGGCAAGCACACAAACCTGACGGTTTCCGGTCAGTTGGAAGGTGAGTTGGGCGCGATGGCGTTGGGCAACATCTACACCTTCGGTCCGACGTTCCGCGCCGAAAACAGCAACACGCCGCGCCACTTGGCCGAGTTCTGGATGATTGAGCCGGAGATGGCTTTCTATGACATCAAGGATAACATGGATCTTGCCGAAGATTTTATCAAATATCTGGTGCAGTATGCCCTTGACAATAATATGGATGACCTCAAGTTCCTCAACGATATGTTCGACAAGGAACTCATCGCCCGCTTGGAGTCTGTCACCAAGGTTGACTTCGTGCGGTTAGGCTACACGGAGGCCATAGATATTCTGTTGCAAGCCAAGAAGAAGTTCGAATATCCGGTGAAATGGGGTATTGACTTGCAGTCTGAGCATGAGCGTTATCTGGTGGAGAACCATTTCAAAAAGCCGGTCATTCTTACGGACTATCCGAAGGAGATCAAGGCGTTTTACATGAAACAGAACGATGATGGCAAGACGGTGCGCGCCATGGACGTGCTCTTCCCGACCATCGGTGAGATTATCGGCGGCTCTGAACGCGAGGCCGATTACCAGAAACTGCTCACCCGCGTACACGAATTGGGCATGACCGAGGAACAGTACTGGTGGTATTTCGACACGCGCAAGTTCGGTTCCGCGCCGCATTCCGGTTTCGGTCTCGGTTTCGAGCGTCTGCTGCTGTTTGTCACCGGCATGACCAATATCCGCGATGTGATTCCATTCCCTCGTACCCCTCAAAACGCTGAATTTTAATCGTTTATATGCCTTTTCCGAATAACAGCTTATCTTTGGAGCAAAAAAACGTCCAACGGCAGGTCGGTCTGCCGTTGACGTTGCAGCTCATGCATCTGGTGGAGTTGCCGTATGCCTCCCTCGAACAGGAAATCCGCAATGCGGTGGATGAGAATCCCGCACTGGAAATCTATGATGACGATTCCGTTGCTGATACGGAAACCCGCGAGGATGTTCCCCGCGAGGAATATGATGACAATGGCGACCCGTTGGAACTCTCAAATGAGCAACTTCCCGAAGATGAGATTTTTAAGGAAGACTATTACCGTGATAACGAGGATTATGACGATGGGTTTTCCGATTTGCAGTTGGAGAATTACATCGCTAAATTGAATGCTCCCGAAGATTTACCGCAGAATCCGAAGTCGGATGTCTATTACGAGTCCATGCACGAACAGTGGCAGTTGCAGTTGGATGCGATGGAGATGACGCCCAAACAGGCTCAAATTGCCACCTATCTGATGGGAACGTTGGATGATGCGGGCTATCTCCATGCGGATTTGCAAGCCATTGTCAACGAACTCCTTTACAATGAAAATGTCCAGACGGATGTCCTGGAGGTTGAATACGTGCTGACGCATTTTGTCCAAGAATTGGATCCGCCTGGCACCGGTGCTCGGAACCTGCAGGAATGTCTGCTGCTGCAACTCGACAAAATGCCGTCCCCCACGAAGGCGCATCTGCTTGCCAGAAAGGTGATTACGGAGTGCTTTGATTTACTTACGAAGCGGCATTATGACAAGATTATGTCCGCTCTGGAGATTTCCGATGACGAATTGAAGGAAGTGCTGGAAGTGATTCAGAAATTGGATCCGCGTCCGGCAGCGTTAGGCAGCCCTTTGCAGAAAAATGCGGATGTGATTATTCCCGACTTCACCATCACCAACCGAGACGGGAAACTGATACTGACCCTCAACAACCAATACGTCCCTAAAGTGCGGATAAACAAGGAGTTCAGTAACGAATACCGTTTCTTGTCGAAAGAGGAGGCCGACCGCCGCCGAGCCGAGGCCGAACGTTTCATGAAGAAATATGTTGATGACGGAATGCAGTTCATCAAAACATTGTCATTGCGCGAGATGCTGCTCTACAACACAATGTATGCCATTATGCAACACCAGCGCGAGTATTTCATGACGGGAGACAATAGGGCTTTGAAACCGATGATTCTCAAGACGATAGCGCAGGAGGTCGGTGCGGATATTTCCACTGTCTCCCGCGTCTCGAACAGCAAGTACGTACAGACGGATTTCGGCATTGTCCCACTCAAGCACCTTTTCTCCGAAGCTGTTAATGACGATGACGTTTCCTCCAAGGAAATCAAACAGATTTTAGGTGATCTGGTCGCGGAGGAGGACAAGAAAAAACCCCTTTCGGATGACAGAATCTGTGCGATGCTGAATGAGAAAGGATACAACATCGCCCGCCGTACAGTTGCGAAATATCGCGAACAGCTCGGTATCCCGGTTGCCCGTCTCAGAAAGGAACTATAATTTAGTTATCCGTTACAATGCGGTGAGCAGTATGAAAACGCCGATTCCCAAGTAGTTTCCAACCGCATACCCTAACAGTCCGATGGCGATGCCAGGCAGGATTACCGATTTGTCGTGCAGTATGGCGGCTACCATTGGCACAAATGGTGGCGAGTTAATAAGGGATATGGAGGAAGTGAGCACCATTTCACCGCTAACCTTGAAAAGACGGGCCAGCATAATCTGGATTATCAGTGAACCGAAAACCACAAAAGCGATGTAATACAATAAGAATATGTATCTCGAAAATTCGAGGTCGTGTATGTTTACCATTGTCGCTACGGATAGACAGAAAACATAGACGAAATAGAGTCCTGTGTCAAAGATGCCATCTAATTTGCGGACTGGTTTCCAGAAAGAAAGTAGGATGGAGAGGGTGGTGATGACGATGATGATGAGTGCAGTAGTGTTTTTTACAGCGAAAAGATGGGTTAGCCCGATGGCGAGAGTGACGATGGTGACAGAACCGAGGATACCCAATGCCCGGCTCGAAATTTTCTGTTTGAGTGTTTTGGCAGTTTCTTCAGAACAGGTTTCCTGTGTGTCCCCAAGTGATACCTGCATTGTCTGGCTTGGAGAACTCTTTGTTTTTGGAAAAAAGAGACGGGTTATTTTCTCCCCGAAGAAGACAATGACAAGTAGATACACTGCAGTTACCACCAGATCGTATCCGGAGACAAGAAGGAAGAGGTTGTTGGGTAGATTGACAGCTTTGGCCACGGGTGCGAAGTTGGGGATACCTCCAGTATAGATGCCGGTCATGGCGGCAGTCACTTTTGAAAAGTCTGTGACATTTATTCCCGAAGCCACTGCTTGTGAGCGGAACAGGAAGAAACCGATGATGTTGGCGGCTATGATACTACCCAGTCCTGTGAGAAACGCTTTGACCATCATCGTTGCAGACCACTTTCGGAAATCGCAGCTACAGAGCATTAGCGGGATGGAAATCAGGACGGACAAACTGGAGATGTTCTCGAATACATAAGAGTACGCTTTCCCGACAATGCCGATGTTGCCGACAACCAGTCCGATAATGTATAGGATGACCATCGGTGAAATCTTTTCGATGATTGGCCATTTTTTAGCGGCCAGCATCACCAGCAGAGGAACAAGGTAGAGGTATAGGAGGATGATAGCAAACATTCTCTTGACCATTTAAGTCGGCGGCAAAAGTACGGATTTTTTCGATGACATGAACGAAAAATCGATGAAGCCGTAGTATCTATTTCAGTTTAGGAACTATTACGCACAGCCAATCTCGTTGCTTTCCTCGCTTCTTTCCAGCGCGGGAAATAACAGTCCATCAACGAGTGAAACTTCGGTCCGTGGTTGGCCTCGATAAGATGCGCAAGCTCGTGAACCACAACGTGTTCCACACACCAATCGGGCAACAGTAAAAGATACGTGCTGAACTGTATAACCCCGGTTTTCTTGTTACAGGAACCCCACCGTGAAATTGTGGGCTTATAAGTGATTTTGGACGGATGGACATTCATCAACGCGGTGTATTTTTGCAACATTGGGGTGATGAGCGCGTCCAACCGTGAGACTGCCTCCCGCACCTGTTCCTTGGTCTTCAACGGAAGCTGTGCATAGAAGTTGTATCGTTTCATGCCGGCTTCCATCACTTTCCGCCTCGTTTCCTCAATCCAAGCCTCATTGTCCTGCACAAACCGCATCACCTTTTTCTTGGATGTGAGATACGGCACTGTCACGTGCAGATCCCCGTTGCTCACCACCCTCATCGACATGCGCCGCGTCCTCCTATATGTTATTACAATGTTCATTATTACTTCATTGGGTCCTCCTTTTTCATCGACTTTCATCTCAGCATCGCCCCTTACGTCTCAAACCTGACCACCTCGCTTTGGAACATCGTATCGCGTCCGACTATCACGAAGAAACACTCGTACGGCATGTCGCGATAGAGGTCGCGGAGCGTAATTCGAGCGGTATGCTTCCGTTTCAAAAGCGTTTCCGCCGTACCCCACTCATCCATGCCGACGGTGCGGTAGCATAAGACCGCCCGTCTGCAGGGAGGAGCAGCAGAATCTATGGTGCAACGGATCGTCACCACGGGGTGACGGCCGGCCAACGGCGTCCAATGTTTTTTTATTTCGATGTCATCACGGGTGAAATGGACCTTCATGGAGGCATCCTCCGATTTAATTGCCGGGGACTCCGTTTCCTGGCGGGCTTTCTCCCGCGCCTGTGACTCCGACCGATGCTGCAAAAAAAAGATAAGGCCCAGCAAGAAGGCTGCGCCTACAAATGCCCACGGCCAAGATTTCCATCCAGCAGAACCCGGCAATGGAGACTTGCTTTCTTCCGAACGAGGAACAATCTCTCCCATCCTAATAGTTTGATCTTGAGAACATCTGCAACTTCCAATGGTTGCCTTTCTCGTCGGTGAACTCAATTAGAAACTCATTACGGTTCAACTTGAGGATATCCGCAGTGAAATCATACTCTTTCCCGTAAAACGTATATTGGAAATTCACCGTCTTCTTCTTCTGGTCCGCCACCCACATGGCGAAAGAGGATTCGCGATACTCACCATTGTAACGAGCCATCACAGACATCACATGGTCGGCATATATGTAATAGTATGTCTGCGGCGCATAACCGATATACTCCGTGGAATCAATCTCCACACCGTTGAGATAGGTGTGCGAGATCTGCCAGGATCTCACAATACGATAGTCGATGGAGAACAGGTTCTCACATGACGTACACAAAACGGCAGTGATTCCGCAAAACACCACCACGCAAATTTTCGCCAGTTTACTCATAAAAGCCCCTTTTCTGTTTGATTATCTTCCGCAAAGCTGTCCGTACAACTGTCGCATTCCAACGGTCGCTTTTTCTGTGATGTAGGTCACCCTGCGAGAAATGGCGCCCGGTTGTTTCGGGTCAATGACGTAAATCTCCGCGTTGGCAGGTGCGTAGTAGAGCAGCCCCGCTGCGGGATAGACGGCCAAGGAAGTGCCGATGATGATAAGGATGTCGCACTGCTCCACCTCGCGGGCGGCAGCATCGAGCAACGGCACGGCCTCGCCGAACCAGACGATAAACGGGCGCAGCAACGAACCGTCCTTGGCGCGCTCGCCGTATTTCATCGGTTTGTAGCCGATGTCGAAAACCTCCGTCTTGCGCTCGTTGCAGGCCTTGGTGAGCTCGCCGTGCAGGTGGATGATTTTCGAGGAACCGCCGCGCTCGTGCAGGTTATCCACGTTCTGCGTGACCACCGTCACGTCGTAATGTTCCTCCAACTTCGCCACCAGCTTGTGCGCGTCGTTAGGTTCGCAATGCTCCAACTGAGCACGCCGCTCGTTGTAAAAGTCAATGATTAGCTGCGGATTGCGGTACCACCCGTCGATGGTGGCCACATCCTCCACGTTATGGTTTTCCCAAAGTCCGTCGCTGTCGCGAAACGTGCTGATGCCGCTCTCCGCAGAGATACCGGCACCGGATAGGACTACGATCTTTTTCATAATGGTTATTGGTTATGGGTTATTGGTTATTGACATTGGTTATTGACATTGGCATTGAGACAACTTTTTAGAATCTTCCCTGTTTACTCTAACAACATCCAGGATACGATACCATCACGATGGCTCGAGAAACCGACCAATCCTTTATCATTATGTATTTCGGCATAATCCACGTATGGATCACCATATTGATCCAACCGTATGGTATCCCCCATTTCCGAGACATTGCCTTGATAATTCTTTGAATTCAGGCCACTCTGATGATTCTCGAAATCAGACAACATTCCAAATTCCACATTCACCACTTGACCATTTGAGCCTCCGGCACTCCCGCCAAACAACAATAATATCTGTTTTGGGGTTTTGTCTTCCGTTTGTTCAGAGATGCGAATCAACCTTACATCATAATCGGGTAATAGTCCTGTTGGGTAACAAGGATTGTATGATGAGGTGACGTACGCAGAATCATATTCCAGTAATCGAACGTCAACTATTTCATAAATCACGGTGTCTCCAAGCTCGTCAGGCATTTCATTGGTAAAAGTCAGGTGTTGACCAACCTCGTATGGCAGATACTGGTTGAGAGTTTTGGGCAGAAGCCATACATGGGTGAGGATATCTTCGCACTCATCCTTTGGATATCTTTGGCAACCTGACATAACTAGCATGACGATCACAACAAAGAACAAAACAATTTTTCTCATAAAAATAATGTTGAACAAATACTACTACTCTGATATTCTTTTCTATTCACAAGGAATTCTGATGTTTTATATTACCACCTCGCCCTGCGGGCACCCATTCTTAAAGAAAGGGAATGGAGCCTTTCGTCACAACTACCAACTATTAACTGCTAACTGCTAACTACTAACTACTAACTGATCTCGTCGCCAAAAACCACGCCGACGCCGCGGGCGGCTTTCACGAGGAAGTCGTCGGGTTTTACGAGGTGGGGCTCCTTCACGGCTTCTTCCAACGGGACATACGAGATGTTCGGGTGGCGATAGACCACGAGGTTGCCGTATTTTTTCTCCTTGACGAGCTCGAAAGCCTTGACTCCGAACTCGGTGGCGAGGATGCGGTCGTATGCCAGCGGGGTGCCGCCGCGCTGCAGATGACCGAGCACCGTGACGCGGATGTCGTGCTCGAGGCCGAGCTCTTGGAGTTCCTGTTTCAGCACG
>JAEEKL010000138.1 GCA_016282395.1 Bacteroidales bacterium | reverse complement strand
CTGGGCCAGACGGGCCAACGGCTGCTCCACCTCGCGACCCGCTGTCATGATCAAATCGCCGAACTCATCAATGACAACTACGATGTAGGGCATGTAGCGGTGACCCGCCACCGGCGACAACTCGCGAGCGCAAAACTTGGCGTTGTATTCCTTGATGTTACGCATCTTGGCGGCCTTCAAAAGGTCGTAACGCGTGTCCATCTCCACGCAGAGAGAGTTGAGCGTGCGCACCACCTTCTTCGTGTCGGTGATAATGGCGTCGCCGTTGTCGGGCAACGTGGCCAAATAGTAGTTTTCGATGACAGAATAGAGCGTGAACTCCACCTTCTTCGGATCGACTAACACGAACTTCATCTCGCATGGATGCTTCGTGTAGAGTAGTGACGTGATAATGGCGTTCAGACCAACGGATTTACCTTGACCCGTGGCACCGGCGACCAACAGGTGCGGCATCTTCGCCAGATCCACCACAAAAGATTCGTTGTTGATGGTCTTGCCCAAACCGATGGGCAGCGCATAGTTGTTCTTGCGGAATTTATCGGAGTTAATAATCTCGCGCATAGAGACGATGTTGGGGTTCTTGTTAGGCACCTCAATGCCGATGGTGCCGCGACCCGGGATGGGGGCGATGATACGGATTCCCAACGCAGAGAGACTCAACGCGATGTCGTCCTCCAAGTTCTTGATTTTGCTGATACGCACGCCCTCTTTGGGGACGATCTCGTACAAGGTTACGGTCGGGCCAACCACTGCCGAGATACTCTTGATGGCGATACCGAAGCTGAGCAGCGTTTTCTCGATGCTCACCTTATTCTCCATCAACTCCTTCTTTATCAGCTCTTCCGTGGAGGAGGTAAAAGGATGGTCTTTCAGCAGGTCAACTGGCGGGAACTCGAAATGGGAAAGCTCCTTCGTTGGGTCAAAGGGTTCCAGTTCTCGCACTTCTTCCGGCGTAAGCTCATGCGTTTGTTCTTCCTCGCTCTCTTCATCTTCTGATTCAACTCCTAATTCATCTCCTGATTCATCATTTAATTCATCGGACACCTTATCATTTGTGTTCACAAAATCGAATGGAATATCATCTGTCTGACCTTCAGCTTCTTCTTCCTCAAACAGTTGATCGGGCTCAAACACGTCGTTGGCCTTTTCCATCTCTTCTTGCTGTTCTTCCTCCTTATTGTCCACTAAATCATAGACTTTCGGTTTGTATTCATCGCTGAGGGAGCCATGGTCGGTGATATAGAGATCCGGCTGATCTTCATGCTGGAAATTGGATACGGGAACGGCCTGCGCGACCTTTTCCTTCCGTTTCGCCGACTTACGCTCGCGAATATTAACAACCATTTGTTGAAACCACACCATGATTCCCGAGAAGTCAATGTCATAGCAGAAGACAAGCAACAAAACAAAAACAGCAAAGTCAATCAGCACGGAGAAGACCATGCCCACATGCTCGACAAGGAAATTGCAGATGAAATTCCCGAAATAGCCAGCCAAAAAGGGACTGCTGTTGGAATTGTAACCCACCAATCCGAGAGTAATGGATATCCACGCCATCGTCATCAGCACGGCGAAAGTGGTTCGACCAAGCGGAAGGATCGATTTCTTGGCGACAAGTCTGATACCATATAATAATATAAGGAACGGGAAACCGATGGAAGCAATGCCAAAGAAATACTGCACAAAAAAATACGACAAGGTAGCCCCCACCCCTTTCGCAATGTTCACGGCGGGTTCCGCATGGTCGCTTTCCACAAACGCGACATTGTTATGCGCGTTGAAGTAGAACGACCCTATCGAGAGGAAGAGAAGAAGGGCGAACAAAATAAGCAAAACGCCGTAAAAAACCACCATCTTTTCCCCTGATAAGAATTTCCAAAAGGAAAAAGAAGATCTGGATGAATTGCTTTTTGCAGAAGATTTTTTTCTGTTACTTTTCTTCGACGCCCCGCCGTTCTGCGATCCGGCCAGCCTCTGCATGTTTGATGTATTCGATTTCTTTGCCACTTTTATAATGGTTATGGGTTATTGGTTATTGGTTATTGAAAATAGGAAATATCGAATGAAATTTTCAACGAACAAAAATACAATATTTAAAGGCAAAACGAGTTATTACAATTTGTATTATATAAACATCGCAATGTTAGAAAAAAAAAGATAGAAAACAAAAAAACATTCAATAAGAAGGTATTTTTGCATAAAAATTTTGAACATGAACGGATTAACATTGTTATTAACGGCAGCAAACGAATCCATGGGGGCTGTTGCCACCGCAGTGGAACCTCACGTGGAAGAAACCTCCTATTTCAAATTAGTATTTGCAGTGAACAGCTTGTGGATTATTATCCCGCTGATCCTGATGCTGGCATTCGCCATCTACTTCTTCGTAAAGAAACTGTTGGTGGTGAACCGCGCCTCATTAGAGGAGGGCAATTTCATGAACAACATCCGCGATTTCATCCACGATGGGAAGTTGGACTCTGCCGTCGCGCTCTGCCGGAACAACAACAACCCTACGGCCCGCATGATTGACAAAGGTCTCAGCCGTCTCGGCCGTCCGCTGGACGATATCCGCACGGCCATCGAAAACGAAGGCAATCTGGAGGTCTCCCGATTGGAGAAAGGCGTTTCCGCCCTCGCCACCATCGCCGCCGTCGCCCCCATGATGGGCTTCTTGGGAACTGTCGTCGGTATGGTCGGCGCGTTCCACAACATGGCCGCCGACCCCAACAATTTCAACATCGGCACCCTGTCATCCGGCATCTACACCGCAATGATCACCACTGTGGGCGGTTTGGTCGTCGGCATCATCGCCTTAGTATTCCACAATATCCTGATCTCCAGGATTTCCAATATCGTCTATATGTTGGAGGTGCGCACCACCGAATTCATGGATCTGCTTCACGAGAACGCTTAAGCCCCCGCTGCCATGGCTATCAAGATGCAAAACCGCATTGACCCGACGTTCAGCGCGACATCCATGTCCGACCTGGTGTTCCTGCTGCTGATCTTCTTCATGCTGACCTCGACGATGATTTCACCCAACGCCATCAATCTGGTGTTGCCTAAGAGCACAGCGGAAAAACAACTATCGAACAGACAGTTGGAAGTCTATATCGACGCTGACCTCAACTACTATGTGAATCCGGAAGGTTCCACCTCGCAACCTACCGATTATGAGAACCTGCTTCCCACACTGATGGATGCCGTGACAAAAGTCAACCCTGATCAGAAAAACATCATCCTCCGCGCCGACAAGAGCGTCCCAATTGAGAATGTGGTCGCCCTGATGGATGTCTTGAACGAATTGAACGAAAACTTCCCCGAGGAAGAAAGATATAAATTGGTACTTGCCACAGAAGCCAAATGATCAAAACTAACGAGAATAGGAAAGATAATGTGATTGCATGGTGTACGACTATCGGCACCATGGCATTATTATTGATTTTGCTTCTGGCCTGTAGTCTTAAGACGCAGATTCCCCCGCCACCGCCAAAACAGTTGGTCTATGTTGACATAGCCCCGATGGGCGGCGGCGGTGGTGGCGGTACTCCTCAGGTGACCTCCAATCCGAAACCCGCAGCCGGGCAGAACTACGCCACGCAAAACGCACAGGAAGCCCCTGCGGTGAGCCACTCGAACCGAACTTCCACCAACACCCAGACCCAAACAGTTCCCTCCACGCCAAAACCTGACCAGTCATCCATGTACCATGGTCGTGGTGGCAGTGGTAGTGGCGGTGGTTCTGGTAGCGGTATCGGCAGCGGAACAGGCTCCGGCCTCGGTCCCGGCGAAGGCGGCGGCAGCGGCGGCGGTGTCGGCTATGGCACCGGCCACCGTGGGATGTTAAACAACATTGCTCTTGATGTCAATGAGGAAGGGCAAGTATGCGTAGAGGTGCATATCGCCGCCGACGGTCATGTCATTGATGCCCGTGTTGTTAACAATGCCCAGCACAAGACCACCATCACGAATCGCAACATCCAGCAACAATGCGTGGCACGCGCCAAACAGGCCATCTACAAGCCCGGAAAGGAAGAGTTGCGTATCATCGTTTTTTCATAATTTGTAGTGTTCCTAACACGATACTATCGTACCGCATTATCTTTGCGCGGCTATTTAGTGTGGCATTAATTAAAAAATGACCACCAAGTATGTGTCAATATGACAGAATGTAAAAACAACGAAAATAGTCCGAACAAACAGAAATGGAATCCTGTAAACTCCGTAAAACAAAAAACAGTATCTTTGCCGCCAAAATAAACATTAAAACTATGCAATTGGAATTCACATTTGAAGATAAAGAATTTATGGCTCAGCGCGGGAGCGAACCCGCACAAGTGGAACAGCAGTTCGCCAACTTTGAACAGGGCTTCCCCTTCGCCGACATCGAGCGGCCGGCGACCATCAACGACGGCATCCTGCGCCTTGACGAAGAGGAGGTGGCCGCTTTGGAGGCCGAATACCCCTACGCCATCGAGGGCAAGAAGATTGAGAAGTTCGTGCCCGCGTCCGGCGCCGCATCCCGCATGTTCAAGGACCTCTATGCCCTGCTGAACGAAAACCTGGACGACAAACAGCAAGAGATGGCGAAGACCTTCCTCGCCACCCTGCCCCGCTATCCGTTCTACGAGGCACTCAAGCAGACGATGGCCGACAAGCAGCTCGACCTCGATGCAGAAATCCAAAAGGGCAACTTCCGCCTCATAATCCAACACCTCCTTGAAAAAGAAGGTCTTAACTACGGCAACCTGCCCAAAGGTCTGCTACTCTTCCACCGCTACGACAACGAAATCCGCACCGCCATCGAAGAGCATTTCGTGGAGGCCGCGCTCTACGCTACCTCCGGCACCGATGCCTACCTGCACTTCACCGTCTCCGAGCACCATCTGGAGCTCTTCAAGGCGAAAGTGGCGGAAATCCAGCCCGTCTATGAGGAGCGTTTCGGGGTGAAATAACACGTCACCTTCTCGATGCAGGCTGCTTCCACCGACACGCTGGAGGCCACGGAGGACAACCAGCCT
>JAEEKL010000137.1 GCA_016282395.1 Bacteroidales bacterium | reverse complement strand
GAGAGGTCCTCCGGGGAGATGTGTTTGTTGCAGAGCGAGCCGAAGCCGGTGGTCACGCCGTAGATGGGCTCCGCGCTCGTGGCCGCCTTGGTGTCCAAGTAGTCGCGGCACTTCTTCACCGCTGCAATCGCCTCTTCGGACAATTCGATTTTCTGCTTGCGTTCAATGATTTTGGTTACCTTCTCAATGCTGAGAAACTTGGTTGAAATTTGGTGTTTTTTCATTTTGGTATGGATTTATTGTTTATTATCTTTTTTGGTGATCAGTGATTAGTGATCAGTGAACAGGTTTTTGTACATTGTACATTGTACATTATAATTGTGTTTCCCTGTCAGCCGATACGTCCGCATCCCACCGATGAGGTTATAGACCTCCTCGAAGCCGTTCTGCATGAGGATGCGGGAGGCGACGTAGCCGCGCAGACCGACCTCGCAGAAGACCACAATTTTCTTTCCTTCGGGGATTTCTTCGAGGAACTCGCGCAGTTCATCCACGGAGTAGCGGGTTGCCCCTTCGATGGTACCGTTCTTGTACTCAGGTAGTTCGCGGACGTCTAACAGGAAGAAATCCTCCTTGTTGTCAATCATTTCGTCCAACTGCTTTACATGGATGGGTTTCATCAGGTGGGCGAAGATGTTCTCGGCCACCATGCCCGCGAACATCACGGGACTTTTGGCGGACCCGAACGGCGGCGCATACGTGTGCTCGCTGTTCACTAAGTCGAAGATAGTGCCGTGGTGTTTGAGCAGTAAGGAAATAGTATCAATCTGTTTGTCAATGTTTTGCATACCGATGGCCTGGGCACCGTAAATTGTGCCGTCCTCCGTGGAGAAGTTCAGCTTCAGCGACATCGGGGTGCTGCCGGGGTAGTAGGTGGCGTGCGCGGCCGGGTGTACGATGACGGTCTCGTAGGCGAGGCCCGCCCGTTGCAAAGCCGCTTCGTTCAGTCCTGTGCTGGCCACGGCCAAGTCGAAAATCTTGGCGATGGCGGTACCCACAGAGCCCTGATAGACCACGCTTTCGGGATAGACCATGTTCATGGCGGCGATACGTGCCTGTGCATTCGCGGGACCTGCAAGGAAGTTGCAGTACGGAATGCCCGTCACGGGATGCGGGAACTCGATGGCGTCGCCCACAGCGAAGATGCGCTCGTCGGAGGTCTGCAGATATTCGTTGACCTTGATACCCCGGCCGATTTCCAGACCGGCGGCTTCGGCCAATGCCGTGTTCGGACGCACGCCGATACTCAGCACTGCGAGGTCGCAGGTTAACTTCTGCCCGTCTTCCAAACAGACGGTCAGCTGCTCTCCGTTTTCCTCAAAGCTTGAGATTCCGTTGCCCGTAATCAGCTCTACACCCTTGTCTCTCAGGTGCTTCTCCGCGATGGCCGCGATGGGTTCATCCACAGGTGTGAGGATGTGGTTGGCTTTCTCCACTACCGTAATCTGGTAGCCGATCTTGTGCAGGTTCTCCGCCATCTCCAACCCGATGAATCCGCCGCCGATGATGACCGCTTTCGCGTTATCGTGCAGGGATTCAACGGCTTGCATCTTGATTTTGTCACAGTCGCTGACGCTGCGCAGGGTGAAGATCTTCTCGCTGTGGATGCCAGGCAGTTCGGGAATCACTGGTTCGGCGCCGGGAGAGAGCAGCAGGATGTCGTAGTCTTCAGTGTAGGTCTTGCCGTTGCGCAGGTTCTTGACTTCCACAGTGTGCGCCTCGCGGTCGATGGCCGTCACCTCCTGCAATGTCCTGACATCCACGTCGTAGCGGTTGCCGAACGACACGGGGGTCTGCACGAACAGCCGCTTGCGCTCCTCTATCGTGTTGCCGATGTAATAGGGCATTCCGCAGTTGGCGTACGAGATATGCTCGCCTTTCTCGAACATGATGATTTCAGCATCTTCACTGAGTCTTCTCAGTCGTGCGGCCGCCGATGCACCGCCTGCCACACCGCCTATGATCAGGTATTTCATTCTTTTTAATGGTTATGGGTTATGGGTTATAGGTTATTGAAGCGAGTTAGCAGTTGGCAATTAGTAGTTAGTAGTTAATTGTAAGTACTTACTTCTTTTCATCTTCTGCGCTGCACCATTCCGCCGCCGACGATAGGAGGTGGCGGAATCTCCATCTCGCAAGTGAACGCATTATCGTTTACTTAGCCAGTTCGTCACATTGTCATAAATCCGCTGCTCCACGTTGTCGGCGGGGGCGGGGACGAATTTCTCGCCGGTGATGTGCTCGTAGAGCTCGATGTAGCGGTTGGTGATGCCGTTGACGACCTCTTCGGTCATTTCGGGCACCTGCTGGCCTTCTTGGCCCTGGAAGCCGTTGGCCATGAGCCACTCGCGCACGAACTCCTTCGACAACTGCTTCTGCGGCAGCCCTTTGGCGAATTGCTCTTCGTAGCCCTGTGCGTAGAAATAACGGGAGGAGTCGGGAGTGTGGATTTCGTCGATGAGGTAGATTTTGTCATCGGCCTTGCCGAACTCGTACTTGGTATCAACGAGGATCAATCCCTTTTTCGCTGCGATTTCCGTGCCGCGAAGGAAGAGCTTCATCGTATAGTCCTCCAAAACGGCGTAATCTTCAGGAGAAACCAGTCCCTTGGCGAGGATTTCCTCTTTGGAGATGTCGGCGTCGTGTTCGCCCTGCTCGGCCTTGGTGGTCGGGGTGATGAGCGGCACCGGGAACTTCTGGTTCTCCCTCATGCCGTCGGGCAGAATGTTGCCGCAGAGGTTGCGGCCACCGTTCTTGTAGAAGCGCCACGCGCTGCCGCAGAGGTAACCACGCACAATCATCTCCACCGGGAAGCCTTTGCAGACACGGCCCACCGTGACCATCGGGTCGGGGGAGGCCATCTTCCAGTTTGGACAAATGTCACTGGTGGCATCCAGGAATTTCGATGCTATCTGGTTGAGAATCTGCCCTTTGTAGGGGATGCCTTTCGGCAGGATGACATCGAAGGCGCTGATGCGGTCGCTGGCGACCATCACTAAAACATCGTCCAAGAAATAGACGTCGCGGACTTTTCCGTGATACACCGATTTTTGATTCGGGAATTGGTAATTGGTTTTTGTTAAGGCGTTCATTATTTAATGGTTATAGGTTAT
>JAEEKL010000136.1 GCA_016282395.1 Bacteroidales bacterium | reverse complement strand
TTCGGGAAGATAGTTGTGGGCAATCTCCTCCACCTTCTTCACGCCATCGACGAGGGTGACGCAGATGCGTTTCACCACGCCATCGACGAGCATTTCGCAGGCACCGCATTTGCCGATGCCGCAGTCCATGCTGCGCTCGCGCCCTTTCAAACTGTGACTATGGATAGGGAACCCCGCCTGGTGCAGGGCCGCCGCGATGGTGTAGCCTTTCGCGGCTTTTACTTGCTGACCTTTGTACTCAAAAGTCGTGATTTCCCTTTCGGGAATATCCAAGATGGGATGGTGTAAAATCGGATACATATTGTATAATATTGATTATTGCTGATTCCAAAAATTACAAGTTGCAAAAATAGTTTTTTTTCAGTTGCAGTATCGTCTAAAAAAACAAATTCGGAATCGCAGCCAGAAAATCAGACCTTCCCGCCAAAATCTTATTCAAGTTTCGCAAGCTTAATTCATGCAGGCGGTTTCGCCGCCACTCCACCATCGGCTACGGATATGCAACCGCTAACGTGGTTTCTCCATCGTCTCATCGTTGAACAAACCGTCCCGAGCAACCCATCTCCATTCCGTTTGGCCACCCTCCCGAACCGAAAACAACAAGCATTTCCGACAATCACTGACTTAACGGAAATGCGAGGCGTTTACCGGCTAAACGGAACCTACGCCTCGCAAGGACAGGAAAAAACGTGACAAATCGTTGGAGATTTCGCTCAACGCTGTCGCGTTTCGTGGAATGGTGCGCCGCACCAAGGTTTCACTCGACAGTGCGCACCATTCCGCCAGGCGATGATAGGAGCCGGCGGAATCTCCAACGTTCAGCAGCAAAAACACGACTCGAATCAAGCTTGCGAAACTTGAATAAAAAAATTCATCATATTGAAAATCCTTGATGTTTTTTTCTCCAGAACAAAAGTATGGGTGATTTAACAAACATTTTAAACTATCGGATTCTTAATTGTTTTAGTGCGGTTGACGTACATAAATCAACAACATGTCCGTATGTTTATGAAAAATATGTACCTTTGCCGTTTGATTTTGAATGATTCAAGAAAATATGGAAAAATTCAAGAAAATATTGCCCGACATCCTCAAGGTAATTCTGTTTTTAGGATTAGGGATTCTATTTATTTGGCTATCTATCAAAGATTTAGACAAAGAAGACATCCAAATGATTTTCTCTTCGATGTCTTTGGTGAACAATCCGCGAGGATGGTTTTTCATCATGCTTTCAGTGGCGGCAATTGTTGCGGCGGATCTCATCCGTGCCGCCCGTGCAGAACTTCTGTTGAAATCCATCCATTACAAACCGCGCTTCTCTATGATGTTTTACTCTGTGATGGTCTGCTATTTGGCAAATCTCGCCCTTCCCCGCCTCGGTGAGGTCCTCCGTTGCACTTTTCTGCAACGCTACGAAAACGTTCCCTTCCAGAAATCTCTCGGCACGGTTATCCTCGAACGCGCTGTTGATTTGGTCTGCTGGATTTTCCTGCTCATCATTGCGATGCTGCTGAACAATGGACTGCTGTCACAACTTGTTGTGGATCAAGAGACAGGCGTAACCCTTCAAGAATGGTTTGCGCAAAAAGGACTCAGCTATATCGGCAACTACTTGATTTATATCATCATAGCCATTGTCATCCTATTAGTTATTCTTATCCGCGCAACTCGCAACTGGTGGCAGAAGAAACCGGCGTTAGTCAAAATCGCCAATTTCTTCAAGGGCATTTGGCATGGTTTTGTTTCCATCAAGGACATTCCCAAACCGTGGCATTTCGTGTTTTGGACTGTTGCCATGTGGGTCTGCTATTTCTTCGGGGTCTATCTCTTCTTCCACGCCCTACCCTACCTGCAACATATCGGCCCCGGCGCCGCTTTTTCCGTGCTCGTTTTCGGCACCATCGCCTTCATCATCTCCCAAGGCGGACTGGGAGCATACCCGCTCATCACCGCCGGAATCGTCATGCTCTACGGTATTTCCTACCCGCAAGGATTAGCCGCCGGATGGATTGGTTGGATTCTGCAAACCGCTGTTTCATTGGTACTTGGCTTTTTCTCTCTCGCTGTCACCTCTTTTTATAAGAAACACGATTCGGCTCAAATTCCGAAAGAAAATGAGTGATTCCAACACAAATATTGAACAAAAAATCGTTGGATGCGACTTTTTCAATAGAAACGCACTCAAGCTGCACCAACAGAAAATCGTTTTCACAAACGGCTGTTTTGATGTATTGCATTTCGGACATGTCCATTATTTATTGGAAGCCAAAAAGTTGGGCGACATATTGGTGGTTGGGTTAAACAGCGATGACTCTGTCAGAAGATTGAAGGGACCATCGCGTCCCATTAATGGGGAAAAGGAACGCGCTTTCGTGCTGGCAGCACTCAGTTGCGTGGACTATGTCGTTTTATTTGAAGAAGATACGCCGGAAAGCCTCATCAAGACCGTGCGTCCTGACGTGTTAGTGAAAGGCGGCGACTACGCCCCAGATCAGATTGTCGGGGCAGACTTTGTGAGACAAAACGGAGGGACCGTCACCACCATCCCGTTTGTGGAAGGTTTCTCCTCCTCCCAAATCATTGAACAATTAAAAACCATATAAATGAAGAAATTAACCATTATCCTATTGTCTTTTTTCGCCACTGCTTTGATGGCACAAAATCCGGATGTCACCGCCTATTCACAAAATATCGCCTTGGCAGACACCTTGAACACCCGTCAGGAAATCTCAAGACAATTGGCCCCATACCCGTCCATATCAGAAAGCTACGAGATTCCCGCATACAGCTTGTACCAAAAATATTGGGACACCTCAAATCTGCGGAGCAAGATACTGGAAATCCCCTTCTCCAACGACCGCCTGATGCTGATGTTAGTGCAGGACGCAAACAATCCGTTCGTTATGCCGTGCCAGTTCGACAAAATCCGCACCGCCTACGGCGAAACGAAAAACGGCAGTTTCCACCCCGGGATCGATCTGAAAACTGAACCCCAGACCTTGGTCAAGAGCTGTTTCGACGGTGTGGTTCGCATGACTAAAAACTATGGCGACTACGGGGTTACCGTGGTTGTGCGCCACTACAACGGGCTGGAAACCGTGTATGCCCACTTGGACAAGGTAAGCGTGAAACCCAACCAAATCGTCAAGGCCGGACAAGTAATCGGACAGACCGGCACTTCCGGCAACACCAAGGAGTGCATTCTGCACTTTGAAACCCGCTTCATGAACGAGTATTTCAATCCTGAATTAGTGATTGACTTTGAGGAAGAAGACGTGTTGCAGAACAATATGGCATTGATGTCCAGAGACTTCAACATCATCCCTTTGAATGAGGTGGGAGATTGGAAGCCTGCTGCTCCCAAGCCAAAGCCTGCCGTTTCGGATAGCCAACCGGAAAGAACACAGCCTGTTAAGACAGAAGAGAAACCTCAACCCAAAATATCAGGTCTGGATCCGGATGCACAGTCACCCGAAATAACTGAACACCGCGCCCCTTCCGAACAATCCCACAGCTTGGATCCGGACACACAATCACCCGAAATAACCGGGCAAACCGTTCCACAAGCGCAACCGAAACCCCAAGAACAGGCATCCGAAGCCGTGTATCACACAGTCGTTGCAGGTGAAACGCTTTACAAAATTGCGGCGAAATACCACACAACCGTTGACAAAATACTATCCCTCAACAATTTGAAGAATGCTGATAAAATCGCAGAAGGACAGAAATTGCGAGTGAAATAACAGTAGAGACGCAATATTTTGCGTCTCTACAATGGTGAAATTTGGAAAAATACGAAATTACGCTTCGGAAGGAATCGTCTCCTTCTCCTCTTTGAACGCGAAGATGAACGCCACCGCGACAAAAAGGGCATAACCCGCAAACAAAAACCACACTGTTTTCCAATCTCCCATAAGAAAATGTCGCGTTCCGGCAGCTGTTTCTACAGCTTGCCATGTGCAGAAGTGGTTCACCACCATTTGCGCAACCAAAGTGCCGATTGTGGCGCCTATTCCGTTGGTCATCAACATGAAGAGTCCCTGGGCTGAAGAACGTATAGAGGCATCCGTTTCCTTATCCACAAACAAAGAACCGCTGATATTGAAGAAGTCGAATGCCACACCATAGACAATCATAGAAAGAATGAACAGCCACACTCCTGGGCCTGGGTTGCCGACCCCAAAGAGGCCAAACCGCAACACCCATGCGAACATCGCAATCAGCATCACTTTCTTAATACCGAACTTTTTAAGACAAAAAGGAATCAACAAGATACATAAGGTTTCTGAAATCTGCGAAAGGGAAACCAACATGTTGGCATGTTGGACACCGAAGGTGTTGGCATATTCCGGCTCTGCTCCAAAACTCGAAATAAACGGGTTGGCAAATCCATTGGTTATTTGCAGAGAAACACCGAGCATCATCGAAAAAATAAAGAAAACAGCCATCTTCTTTTCCTTAAACAGAGAAAATGCTTTAAGACCCAATGCTTCAGCCATAGACTTGTGCTCGCCATTTTTCATAATGGGGCAGTCGGGCAATGTGAAAGAATAAGCAGCCAATACTATGCCAATGCCGCCGCTGACAATGAATTGTTTGGCACTTTCTTGTAAACCAAGAAGGTCAACCATCCACATGGAGCAAATAAAACCAATTGTTCCAAACACCCGAATAGGAGGGAATGCTTTCACAGTGTCAAGACCTGCTTTATCCAATGCATTGTATGCCACAGCATTTGACAATGCTATAGTGGGCATATAAAACGCAACCCCAATGGAATATAAGGTAAACAATGTTCCGAATTGGACAGCACTTCCAGCAGAAAGCCCGTAGGCACCTGCAGAAATCATAGCTGCGCCTGAAATGGCATGGCTGATACCCAACATCTTTTGTGCAGGAATCCAACGATCAGCCACAATACCCAGCAGGGCAGGCATGAAAATGGAAACTATTCCTTGTATAGAGTAAAATAGTCCGATGTGACTTCCCATCCCATAAGGTCCCAAATAGCGTCCCATACAGGTCAAATACGCCCCCCAGACTGCAAACTGGAGGAAATTCATAAGAACGAGTCTGACTTTTACGTTCATAATATTAATGGTTTAAGTTTTATGTCTAAGTTTAAGTTTATGTCTATGTCTATGTCAAAGTTTAAGTCCGAGTTCACTTCACTTTAAAATCAAAAAGACACTCCTCCTCAAGATAACCCTGAAGATGGTCGTTGATATGCACGGGACCCACGCCGACAGGCGTACCCGTAAACAAAATATCCCCCATCTTCAGCGTCATGAAGCGGGAAACATACGAAATCAGTGTGTCAATAGAGAAAAGCATGTCCTTAGTATGACCTGCCTGCACCTTCTCGCCGTTCAGCAGCAGGTGGAAATGCAGATCCTGCACATCGGCGAAACGGCTTTTGGGTACAAACTTCCCCACAACGGCAGAACCATCGAAGGCCTTGGCAATCTCCCACGGTTCGCCTTCGGCCATGCATTTGCGCTGGATGTCGCGGGCGGTGAAGTCCACCCCTAAACCGATTTCATCATAATACTTGTGAGCAAACTTCTCGGAAATACACTTCCCCAACCGATTGATTTTCACAATAATCTCGGTTTCGTAATGCACCTCATCCGAAAAATCGGGCAGGAAAAACGGACGGTTGCAGCGTGTGATGGCCGATTCCGGCTTCAAGAAAAAAACTGGCTGCGACGGGACCGCATTGTGCAGTTCCGCCGCATGCGCCGCATAATTCCGCCCAATACAAATAAATTTCATATCGATTAGAAAAAATTGATGTTCAAGGCTATCTCCACACAGCCGAGGTTGGCGCGTTGGTCAACCTTGCTCAGACTGTTCTGAGCCATCCCCTTTCCTTTGAAATAGTTGGTGATACCTTGTATGTAGTTGACCATCAGCCCTGCACGCATGTTCCGGGTAACGGAATATTCAAATCCGAGCCCTGCAATAAAAGACTCCCGCAACAAAGCCGCCTCTTCAGAAGTCACTCTTTGGCGAGACCATGTCTCGTTCCCGATCAAATAGCTGTCGATATTGGAAGCTTTTAAATTGAAGCTATGCAACAATCCGGCATTCCCGCAGATAAAGAAATTGTTGATGGAACCCGTCTTTAACGTAATCATCGTAGGAATAGTGAGATATGTGGACCGATAAGTTCGCTGTGTGCGTGTGCTGTCCGCAATCATAAACGATCCGAATGGGATATTATCCAAAAATTCCATTTTCCCACCGCGATGTTCTACAAAAACGCCTGTGGAAAAATAGAAACTTTTCTTCTTGGTAAGGTTGATGTTCAAATTCAGTCCATAGCGAAGCCCTATCACCACACCGTTTTTCTCATATCCTTCAGTATGGTCATACATCCAGTCAAAAGCTTGCCCAAAAGTAATTCCGAAATTGAGACGAGACCCGTTGCATGGATCTTTGATATAGGTGGAGGACATTCTCGGGTTTTGGTATGGATTTTGAGTTTGGGTTCTGTCTCTGCTCTTGTTTCCATTTACGTTATTATTCTGCGCATTGAGAATCATCACACTTGCGCACACCATAACGATTAATAGCAGCATTTTCTTTTTCATATCCGTCGATTTTAATTTGAAACAGCAAAAATACATTTTTTTCCCAAACCGATTGTTACCTAAAATTCTGTATATTTGCCGTGATTATTATTAACAAAAATATTAGAACCATGAATGATCAAGATTTTGTAAATCAAAAACTTAAATTTGTCGAAGAGCTGATACTCCACACAGATGCGCATGTTTTTCTGACGGGAAAGGCGGGTACGGGAAAGACCACTTTCTTGAAAAGTCTGCCCATGAAGACCGCCAAACGGATGGTGGTGGTGGCTCCGACAGGAGTGGCAGCCATCAATGCCGGCGGTCAGACCATCCACTCCTTTTTCCAACTGCCTTTCGGCCCCCAAGTGCCGGAAAACGCACAAGACCACCCGTCCGGAAACAGCTTCCAGTCGCGGGCATTAGCCTCCCAATTCCAGAAAATCAGAAAGAAAAAGCTGGATCTTATGCGTGCCCTCGACCTGCTCATCATCGATGAAATAAGTATGGTGCGGGCGGATATATTGGACGCTGTGGACGCCGTGCTGCGCCGCGCCCGCCGGTCCACGAGACCTTTCGGCGGCGTGCAACTGCTGATGATTGGCGATGTACACCAGCTGGCACCTGTGGCAAAACCGGAGGAATGGGAAATCCTGGCCCCATACTACGATACCACCTACTTTTTCGGAAGCTGGGTACTCCGAAACACGCCTTACCTCTGCGTGGAATTAGACCACATTTATCGCCAGCACGATACGGATTTCATCCAAATATTGAACAAGGTGCGTGACAACAAAATGGATGCGGAATGCGTCCGCGTGCTGAACACCCGCTATCTGCCGGATTTCACCCCGAACGACGATGACGGGTACATCACCCTGACCACGCACAACTACCAAGCCGACAGCATTAACGAAAGCAAACTGAATGTACTAAAAAGTAAAAGCTTGATTTTCAACGCGAACATTGACGGCATTTTCCCAGAAAGCCTCTACCCGACCCGAGAAACGCTGGAACTGAAAGTCGGGGCGCAAGTGATGTTCATCAAAAACGACCCGGAACCGGAAAAAGCCTACTTCAACGGGAAAATCGGACGGCTGACCGATTATGACGAAAAAACGGGCACTGTGGAGGTCCTCTGCGGCTCGGAACGGATCAACGTGCCCAAAATCCGATGGTCGAACATGGATTACGTGCTCAACGAGGAGACCCAGGAGGTGGATGAGGTGGAAATCGGCAGTTTCACACAGATTCCCCTGCGGTTAGCGTGGGCCGTCACCATCCACAAAAGCCAAGGCTTGACCTTCGACAAGCTGATTGTGGACGCAGGGAAAGCCTTTGCACACGGACAAGTGTATGTGGCACTGAGCCGCTGCACCTCGCTGGAAGGTCTCGTGCTGAAGACCAAAATCACATCCAACGCACTGGTCAGCGACTACAAGGTTGACTGCTTTGTGGGACAAATGCCCGAAAGGGAACCCTCCAAGGAGAAATTGGAAAAGCTGCGCCAACAATATGAACTGGAAAATTTACTGGAACTTATTGATTTTCAGCAAATTTATAAGAGCTTCAGCAAAATTGTCGGCATCGTGCTGGCCTCCAAGAAACTGTTTGAGGAGTCGCTGGTTCGGCATCTGATAGGCAGATTGGACCAAATACAGCACGAATTGTGCGATGTAGGGAATAAATTCGCAAAACAACTTCTTTCACATCAACAAGACAATCCTGTTTGTGCAGATAACCAGCCGTTGCAGAGTCGGTTGAAAAACGCGTCTGCCTATTTCAAGGAACATCTTAATGCCGCCGTCAGCGGGATTTTCGACCTGCCGTTCAAGACCGACAACAAAGCGGTGAATGAGCAGATTTCCGAAGCCTTGAAAAGTCTGAACACGGAGATTTCCGTCAAGGAAAGCTGTTTGGATGCGTGTACGGATGGCTTCAGTGCGGAACAGTACCTGCGGACGAAAGCCTCCGCCGCCCTGAAAGCAGAAAAGAACAGTAATCAGCCCGTTGCCATCAAGGATGACATGATGGAAAAAAGCACCCTTTACAAGGCGTTGGTTGCCTGGCGCGCCGCAAAAGCCGAAGAAGAAGATGTCCCGCTTTTCCAGATCGCACCCAATCAAACCCTCAAAGGCATCGCCCGCGAGAAGCCCGTTTCCACAAACGCACTTAAGAAAGTGGACGGGATGGGAACGAAACGTGTCAAACGCTATGGCGAGGAAATCGTCACCATTGTGCGGAAATACGCCGACAATCCGACGGATATGCCGGACGAGACGTACGCGCAGCCAACAAAGAAGAAAGGGCAAACCTATCAAACCACCAAAGAAATGCTGGACAAAGGGATGAGCGTGGAGGCGATTGCCGAAGAGCGCAAGATGGCTGTCAGTACTATCCACGGGCACCTTTCACGGTTGGTGGAAGAAGGCTTTTTCGATGCCGACCGTTTTGTGGATAAGGAGAAATGCGCCACTATAAAGGAATATTTTGAATCTGTGGATGATACCAGCCTCAGCAGCGCCAGGGAAGTTTTAGGCGATGAATACGAGTTTTGGGAACTGCGCACCGTGCTGGCGGAACTGCAGCGGAAACGCAGTGACTAATTTTTTTCGTCATTGCCTTTGGGGTTTTTTAAGAAAGGCAAAAGTACGAAAAAAACGGCTATTGGCTATTAGCAGTTAGCTATAGGCCGTAGAGACGCGCCATGGCACGTCTCTACAACGGTATCTCACTTTTCGTGGCACTCCACAAAATAATACATCTGAATGCCATATTCCGGTAAATATTGCCCAACGGTATCTCGTGAGCTCCAGTAGGAACAATCCATGACGGATTCGTGAGTGTAAATATTCGTTGCCACTGGGTAATCCTGAACACTGTCTGCTAAAGTGGTGTCAATGATGTCAGACGTTGTATATGACACACATTTACATGTGTGAAATTTACCGCACCCCGTCGCCATCATCGCGATAACTGTCAAAATAACATAAAAAATCTTTTTCATCATATTATTCATCGTTAATTCATCGTATCATTCATTATCGTCCGATTCCAGGGCTCCGCTTCACTCCACCTTGGACTAAAATACGACGGGCCTTCAGCCCTTTTGGAACATTTATAATTCATCATTCTTAATTTAAAACGCGTATCCAATTCCTCCCGAGACAATCCCCTTGATGCCGAATCCTGCCTCAAACGTGCCGAAGAGCCGTTCGCCGCCGGCACGGATGCCAAAGGCGGTAAACTGGAAGGTCGGATACACTTTTTGGATATTCTCCCAGTAGAACGACTCATACGGATCGGCATAAAATACATTCCCCAAAAACAAAGTGGCTCCAGCTGCAAGAGCGGAATAGAGTGTCACGTGTGGGCGGTTGAAATAAGAAAACCGTAGTTCAGGCATGAGCGTTATGCAATGCATCCACCGCTTATTATATACTCGATAGGCGTAATCTGTTTGGTCTTTGTAGTAGGCATAGTTCCCCATTGCGCCTGCCCAAAGCCATTTGGTCAACCGATAGTGGTAATTGAGCGAAAAGACCGGAGTGGCCCTCCAAGCGTGACCGACGGCAGACCAGTTGCCATCTTCAGCCATCTTCATGTCTTGTTCATAATCCATATCTGGCACGCGCTTGTTCTTTTTTTGTAGCAGCATAATCCCGAGCGGATCGCCAACCTCTAAACGGATCTCGTGGCGGCGGTGCATCCCGACTTCCGTGCTCCAATGCGGTTGAGCCTGCATAATTTTGCGTTTCTTGTTGAAACTCTGGATGTATGCCATCTGGAAATAGAGGTGGTTGTTGCGGTGGGATACCGTATAATAATCAGGTTCACTTCCGGTAGGTTCGTCATCGAAAATCACAGTGGAACCCTTTATGTTCACGATTCCATGCATATAATCGGACATGGCCATATTCATGCCTACCGTAAAACGCAAATAATCCTCATTGGGTAAACGGTAATAGATTCCAGCGTCTAATAGAATATCCGTTTGGATGATGTTCCTGTCATATACTAAATCAGCCCTTAAATTATAACTGCAGGAATTCCCAAGAGCCCCCGTTTCTTTGTTAAAACCTTGTATATAAGCACTGAAAGGAACTCTGATTCTTGCTCCTGCGCTGGCAGTGAACAAAAGATTTTTGCTTACAGGATAGCAGAATTCGAATTTCAAAGGGAAAGAAAAGCCATATTGATTGATAGAGTGATAAAGTCCCCATGGGTCATGCTCGTCGTCGAATTGGAAAACCGCTCCCACATTCCCGTAATTGAGCCCGGCAGAAACCCCGAAATAGTCGGCGAAATGGTAAGAAAATTCGAGTCCAGCGTGAAAGCCGGAAATTATACTTGAGTGTCCGTGCTGCTTAAGTCCACTCATCTCTTTAGTCAGAACAGGTTCTATCAAATCGTACTGGATGGTATAGCCGAGATGGAAACCGTTCATCGGATTATCGAGGAGATGGATTTTCTTTTGTTTCGGGTTATGCGCTGTGCCCGCTACGGTGCTGTCGGTCTGCGCCGACGACATCGCGTTCAGCCCTAAGATGATCAGTCCGGCCAATCCGTATTTTTTGATGCTGTCCATACTTGAAAACGTTTGCTGTTCATCTTTAAAGACGCGGCTTTCCCAAAAAGTTACGGTCTGTTGCAGCAGCTTCTCCTTCAAAGAGTCCGTAAGCGACAGATTGTCAACATATTCCGAACTATAGAAG
>JAEEKL010000135.1 GCA_016282395.1 Bacteroidales bacterium | reverse complement strand
GCGGTGCGAGAGTGGACGAAGCCGCTGCGGGCTGCCGGCATCCAATGCCAGATGCTGGAACGCGCCCTCAACGGGTTGCGCATGTACCCCGTGCCCGCCGACGTGCGTCGGTTGATGTTCAAGGTCAAGAAGGCCCAGGGCGTCGATGTGGTGCGCTCGTTCTGCGGACTCAACGACTACCGCAATCTGGAGCTCTCCATCAAATACGCCAACGAGTTCGGACTCATCTCGCAGGCCGCGCTCAGCATCTCGCACTCGCCCGTGCACACGCTGGAACACTACCTCGCGGTGGTTGATAAATATGTGGAGTACGGTGCCAAGGAGATCGGACTGAAGGATATGGCCGGTATCGGTCGCCCTGCGGAACTTGGCAAGTTGGTGAAGGCCATCAAGGAGAAATACCCGCACTTGGTGATTCAGTATCACGGACATACAGGGCCCGGCCTCTCGATGGCTTCCGTGCTGGAGGTTTGCCGTAACGGCGCCGACATCATCGATGTGGCCATGGAACCCCTCTCATGGGGTATGGTCCATCCGGACGTGATTGCCGTACAAGCGATGCTCCGCGATGCCGGCTTTGAAGTCGCCGACATTGACATGAACGCCTATATGGAGGCCCGCACGCTCACCCAGAAGTTCATGGACGACTTTTTGGGCTATTTCATCGAGCCGAAAAACAAGATTTCCACGTCGCTGCTGCTCGGTTGCGGTCTGCCCGGCGGTATGATGGGTTCCATGATGGCCGACCTGAAGGGCATCCACAGTTACCTTAACAAGACGCTGGAGAAGTCTGGCAAGGAGCCGCTCAGCGAGGACCAGCTGCTCATCAAACTCTTCGACGAGGTGGCAGCGGTGTGGCCGATGGTGGGTACGCCCGGTCTGGTGACCCCGTTCAGCCAGTATGTGAAGAACATCGCGTTGATGAACGTCCGCGCCGAAATCGAGGGCAAACCCCGTTTCACCTACATGGAGCAGAACCAGTGGGACATGATTCTCGGCAAGTGCGGCCGTCTGCCCGGACCGCTCGCTCCGGAAATCGTCGCGTTGGCCAAGGAGAAGGGCTTCGAGTTCTTCGACGGGGTGCCGCAAGACAACTATCCCGACGAGCTGCCCAAGTACCGCAAGATGATGGAGGAGAAGGGCTGGGATGTCGGTCAAGACGAGGAGGAACTCTTCGAGCTCGCCATGCACGAACGCCAGTATATCGACTACAAAGAGGGTAGGGCGAAGCAGAACTTCAACCGCGAGTTGGAGGCCGCCATGCAGAAGAAGCAGGCGGGTGCCGGTGCCGCCCCGCAAGACCGTCAGCAGATTGTCTTCGAGCGCGTCAGGAAGATGTACCCCGAGGCCCAGCCGATTGTCGCGCCCGTGAGCGGACAGCTCTTGTGGGAAATCGCCGTCGGTGACGAGAAGTCGATGCCCAAGCCGGTAGGCACTCCTTTGAAGAAAGGCGACACGGTCTGTTTCGTGAGCACCTACTACGGCATGGAGCCGGTGCCTTCACTCTTCGACGGCCAGCTCTTGGAGACGGTCGCGGAGCAGGGACAGAAAGTGAGCAAGGGCGATGTGATCGCGTTTGTGAAGTAAAGTTATCTTGATTTCTTCCGTCAAAAACCACGCCTCTATGATAAATGAATCAGAATCCCGAACAAATTGCTCGTGATAAGATTGACAGTCTGCTCGAACAGGCAGGTTGGATAATCCAGTCGAAAAACAAGATTGACTTTTCGGCGGGAGTGGGCATTGCCGTGCGTGAATACCAAACTGATGTGGGGCCTGCGGATTACGTTTTGTTCGTGAACCGCAAACCTCTGGGCATTATTGAGGCGAAACGAGAGGAGGAAGCCGTCAATATCACGGTGGTTGAAGAACAGTCGGTGCGCTATGCCAACGCCAAACTGAAATACCTGAACAACGAACCGTTGAACTATGTGTATGAGACGACAGGATCCTTGACACATTTCACTGATTACAGCGACCCGAAACCACGCAGCAGAATGGTCTTCGCTTTCCATAAACCGGAGACTTTCGCCGAATGGATTCGCAACGGGCGGAGTCTGAGAAGCCGTTTGCAGGATTTTCCCAAATTGGATCCCACGGGTTTGCGCCCCGCTCAGATAAAGGCGGTTGAAAATCTTGAGGAATCCTTCAAGAACAACCGTCCGCGGGCGCTGATTCAGATGGCGACGGGTGCGGGAAAAACGTTTACCGCCATCACGTTCATCTATCGTCTGCTGAAATTCGCCAAAGCGAAACGCATTCTGTTTCTTGTAGATACACGCAATTTGGGCGAGCAGGCCGAGCAGGTGTTTATGAACTTCCGTCCGAACGACGACAACCGCAAATTCACCGAACTCTACAATGTGCAGCGGCTCTCGTCGAGTTACATTGCCAACGACAGCCAGGTGTGCATTTCCACCATTCAGCGGCTCTATTCGATTCTGAAAGGCGAGGAGTTGGACGAATCGGCCGAAACCGACAACCCGAACGAATCGTCGTGGTTGCAGCAGCGGTTGAAGGAACAGCAGGCCATTCCTGTGGAGTACACCGCCAAAGTACCTGTCGAACAGTTTGATTTTGTGGTGATTGACGAGTGCCACCGCAGTATTTACAATCTTTGGAAACAGGTGCTCGACTACTTCGACGCGTTTCTTATAGGCTTGACCGCCACGCCCGACAAGCGCACTTTCGGCTTCTTCAACGAGAATGTGGTGAGCGAATACACCTACGAACAATCCGTTATCGACGGCGTGAATGTGCCTTACGATGTCTATACCATTGAAACGGAAATCTCAAGAAACGGAGGTCTCATCAAAGCGGGTTGGTATATCGACCATCGCAACAAGGTGACACGCAAAACACGCTGGCAACAAGTGGATGAGGATACAGAGTACAAGAAAAACGACCTCGACCGTTCTGTAGTGAATCCCAGCCAGATACGCACCGTTATTCGCCAGTTCCGCAAGGCGCTGATGGAGGAGATTTTTCCAAACCGCTACGATGAAAACGGGCAGTACGAAGTGCCGAAAACGCTCATTTTCGCCAAGACTGACAGCCACGCCGACGACATTATCAAGATTGTGCGTGAGGAGTTCGATGAGGGCAACGACTTTTGCAAGAAGGTAACCTACAAGATTGATGAGGACCCCAAATCGGTGCTCAACCGCTTCCGCAACCAATACTATCCGCGCATTGCCGTGACGGTGGATATGATTGCCACGGGCACCGACGTGAAGCCGCTCGAAGTGCTGCTCTTTATGCGCGATGTGCGCAGCGCGAACTATTTTGAGCAGATGAAAGGCCGCGGCACACGAACCATAAACCCCGACTCGCTGCAATTGGTGAGCCGCACGGCGCAGACCAAGACGCATTTTGTGATTGTGGATGCCGTGGGCGTAACGCAAACCAAGAAAACCGACAGCCGACCATTGGAACGCAAGCCCACCGTGCCACTGAAGGATTTGTTGGGTGCAGTGACAATGGGCGTGACGGAAGAAGATTTGTTCACTTCGTTGGCAAACCGCTTGATTCGACTCAACAAAGAAGTCACTGAAAAGGAGAAGGAGAAAATTGAAACCTTGTCGTGGGGCAAGACGTTGGGGCAGATGAGTGCCGAACTGCTATCGGCTTTCGACCCCGACAAAATCGACGATGAGGCACAGGCAGAACTGAAAAAGATTCCGCCAACCGAACTGACGCCCGCCATTGAGGAGGAGATACGCAGAAAGGCGCAGCAGCGGTTGGCCGATATTGCCAGCAGCACCTTCAACGGCGAACTGAACGAGTACATTGTCACCGTGCGCAACCTGCACGACCAGAAGATTGACACTGTAAATCTTGACACGGTGCTGAAAAGCGAGTTCAACAGTTTCACGCTCGAGAAGGCGAAAGAGACGGTGCACGATTTCACCGAATATTTGGAACAGCATAAAGACGAGATTATGGCGTTGAGCATTTTCTACAACCAGCCCTACAACCGCCGCAATCTCACCCTGCAGATGGCGCAGGAGTTGCTCGAAAAGTTGAAGCAGGACAAACCGATGTTAGCACCGATGTACGTGTGGGATGCTTATTGCGCTATTGAGAAGGTGAAATCCAGCCGCCCCGTTACGGAACTCACGGCATTGGTTTCGTTGGTGCGCCACGCCTGCGGCATCGACCAAAAATTGGTGGCCTTCAACAATACCATTGAGCGAAATTTCAACGCGTGGCTGTTCCGCCAGCACACGGGCAACCGCAACCGCTTCACGCCCGAGCAGATAGAATGGCTGCGAATGATCAAGGACCACATCGTGAGCAGTTACCATCTCGACCTCGACGACCTTGACTACACGCCCTTCGACGCCCAAGGCGGACGTGGCAAGATGTATCAACTGTTTGGTGATGAGATGGAAAAGATAATTGAGGAATTGAATGAGGTGTTGGTTGCGTAATAGGCAGATTACAAGCATAATACATATAGTTGATTTGTGCGGTTGAAACTTTTGTGAAATGAAAATTTCCAAAATGGAAATTTTTAACTCTGCAATTAAAAAAAGTATTATTTTTGCAGCGAAATACATTGTTGGATGGAGGTATTCATTAAAAACAAGGAACTGAGGAAGTTATACAAAACGGGGAAGTCTAAAAAGTATCCTTTGCCAAAGAATATTGTTGATGAGTTTTTCTATTGTATGCAAGTTTTGTCCGATGCGGAAACCATATATGATATTTGGAATGATAAATCGTTGAATTTCGAGAAAATGAAAGGATCGGAGAATTCTTATTCCATGAGGCTAAACGTCAAATACAGACTTGAGATGGATATAGACTGGATAAACCAAGAGTGTACAATCGGAATAGTTGAAGTTACAGAAATATCTAACCATTATAAATAGCAATAAGATGGAGACACAAGAAAAAGTAAACATAAAAGAACTGAAAGCCCATAAAGTTTTCGGCCCTGGCTATTTCATTCAGCGCCAAATGGACGCGCGTGGTTGGACACAAAAAGATTTGGCTGATGTGTTAGGGCTGTCAGCCAAAGAGGTTAATCATCTGTTGCAAAACAAGCAAAGCATCACTTTCGAAACAGCGCAACTGCTTGAAAACGCGTTCGGGATATCAGCGCAAACATGGCTTAACCACGAACTCCGTTATAGGGAAAGCATGCAAAAATGTGAGAAAAAGGCAAGACAGGTGAGAATGAAATCTCCTATTTATGAATATATGCCGATCAATGAAATGATAAAAAAAGGTTGGCTAACGAAAACAAAGAAAGCAGAAGACTTGGAACTACAAGTGAAACGCTTTTGGGAGATAGATTCAGTGGATTTCGGTTTCATGCAGGACACCAGCAATTTGAGAATTGCATGCAAAAAATCTGAAACAATGCAAAATTTTGATTTCTATGCGCTTAAGTGCTGGAAACAAAAGGCCTCCTTGATTGCACGGTCAATGTCTGTTTGTGAGTACAACCGCTACAAACTTGAAGCGTTGTACAACGATATCTCACAATATACGACAGACGAGGAAAATGGTGTCAACAGTTTTCTGCAACGCATGAATGATTGTGGTGTCAAATTCTTTGTTTTAAGCCATTTGCAGCATACTTACCTTGATGGAGCCGCTTTTATGGACAATGAGAATCCTGTGATTGTTTATACAGGACGTTATAAGCGGTTGGACAATTTTTGGTTTGCTTTAGCGCATGAGATTGCGCACGTATTGCTTCATTTGAAGGAAGACCTTTGTTTTATGGATGATGATTCTCACCAAAACGATGAATTGGAAGCAGAAGCCAACGCATTGGCGCAAAAGCAACTTAAACACGAAGAGATTGTAAATTACTTCTCCAATCATAAGGGCTATATGACACAATCCCGGCTCAACTTGGCGGCGACAACTTTGGGAATTAATCGTTCCATCATCCTCGGGAGCCTTGCGCATGACGGGAAAGTGAAGTACAATCAAATCAATGCCAACAAAACCAATCCACTGGATTTGATTCCCGATAATTATATTGCGGATTAAAACCATATAAATCAATTGTTTCCAATGCCCACTTACCCAACATATAAATTAGGCGATGTCGCTGAAATCATTAATGGGAAAAACCAAAAAGAGGTTGTTTCACCACAGGGTAAATATCCTATTTATGGCAGTGGAGGAATCATTGGTTGGGCCACAGACTATCTATGCAAGGAAAATAGTACCATTATCGGCAGAAAAGGAACAATAGACAGCCCGATTTTTGTCAATCGTAAATTTTGGAATGTTGATACGGCCTTTGGAATCCAGCCATCTGAAAAGGTTTTGCCAAGATATTTGTTTTTCTTTTGTAAATCATTTGATTTCAAAAAGTTGGACAAAAGTACCACAATACCAAGTCTTGCGAAACGAGATTTGTTGCAAATCCCCATTCCTCTCCCCCCTCTCCCCACCCAGCACGCCATAGTAACCCGTATAGAAACCCTTTTCGCCGAACTCGACAAGGCCGCAGTGCACCTGCGCACCGCACAGCAGCAGCTCAAAACTTACAGGCAGGCCGTGCTCAACCATTGGCTGAATAATGATGACGGGAAATGGGAGATGGTGAAATTGGGAGAGGTGGCCGAAATGTGTTTGGGCAAAATGTTGGATAAAAACAAAAATAAAGGAACCTATCAGCCATATCTTCGAAATGTCAATGTTCGATGGGGTGGTTTTGATTTAGATGATTTGTTAGAGATGAAATTTGAAGAATCAGAACAAGATAGATATGGAATACGGAAGGGGGATTTGATAATGTGTGAAGGCGGAGAGCCAGGAAGATGCGCAATTTGGAATTCCGACATTCCAAATATGAAAATTCAAAAAGCACTGCACAGGATTCGCCTAAACGACAATGTGTTAAATAAATACGTGTATTTTCTATTTGTCTTATATGCGCAAAATGGTGTATTGGGGAAATACTTTACAGGAACAACAATAAAGCATTTAACAGGTCAATCCTTGAAATCTGTTGAATTTTCCCTTCCCCCGCTTTCCGACCAGCACCGCATAGTGCAGGAAATCGAATCGCGTCTGTCGCAGGCAACGGCAAGCGAAACCTATATTAAAAACGCACTGCAACAAGCCGAGGCACTCAGGCAAAGCATACTCAAGAAGGCGTTTAGCGGGGAGCTGCTATAATGCATTTTATAAGTCGTTTGGCTTACATGTCGTGTTTATAGGTTGTCTAGCCGATAAATTATGTTTATAGGTTGTTTAGCCGATAAATTATGTTTATAGGTTGTTTGACTTATAAAATTTAGTATCTTTGCAAAAAAATTAAAAGTATGAATAAAGCTACAATTTCAGCGGACATAGTTTCTTCTACTGAGTTGACACAATGCGCGTTAAGTCAATTGCAGAGCGAAATAAAGACTTTTGTCAAGCAAATAGGAATTGAATATAAAGGTTCTTGGGGACGATTAAGCAAAGGTGATAGCGTGGAGATTTATATTGACAAACCTCAGGATTCATTGCGAATAGCCCTGCTCTTAAAAACATTGGTGAAAAAGTTCAAGATTGATGCGGAATGTGTAGGAAATGAAACGGATAAGAAGCGTTTGGATATGTTCAAGACATACGGTATTAGAATTGCTATTGGAGTAGGCGAAATGCGGATTGTCAATAAACGGACAAATATGTTGGATGGCGAGGCCATCTATGCATCAGGAAGGGCAATTGAGCGGCAGCGGACTTCGAATAAATCGAAAATAGTGATAAAAAACACCTTGTTTTTTGATTCTTCGGATTCAAAATTGACGCAGCAGATAAATGCGTATTTGGGGTTCTTGGATGTGCTGTTTAAGAGGGCAACGGAGCGACAGTGCGAGGTGATTTATTATCGTTTGTTGGGCAAAAGTGAAAACGAAATATCTGAGCAATTAGGCATAAAACAATCGGTTGTAAATCAACATTCCACGACATTCGGATGGAATGCTGTTGAGCAGTTGCTGAAGTATTACGAACAAATGGAATTCTAAATATGGTAAGCTTTTTATTATTACAGCTAATTGCACACACAATCAGTGATTTCTATTTACAGACCGACAAATCGTGTGCGGATAAGGCAAAAAATGGCCTTAAGTCGCCAAAACTGTATATACATGCTTTGATAACCTTTGTGTGCGCTTGGCTTTTGTCATTTTCATTCAATTTTTGGTGGGTGGCGTTGATTATTGCAGTCACTCATTTGCTTGTTGATGCCATGAAATGTTATGCTTCCAAGTGTAAATATATTTTCTTTATCGATCAGATAATACATGTAGTTGTTATAGTTGCTGTTTGCTACTTTTGGAAAGGTGGTTTGCCAGACTGCTTGTGCTGTTTGGACGAAAAGTATATTGCATTGCTGTTGGGAGTGTTTGTTTGCATAAAACCATCCAACATAATAATCAAGGAAATTATCAAAGATGCAAATATTAAGGTGAACAAAGGAAGTGACGATAATAATACTGAAGATTTGCCCAATGCGGGAAAACTGATAGGTGTTGTGGAACGGCTTCTGTCGTTGGTGTTTGTGCTATTGGGACAATATGAAGCCGTTGGATTTATCATAGCCGCAAAATCACTTTTGCGTTTTGCCGAAGGCGACAAGGCGAAATCGGAATATGTATTGATAGGCACATTGTTGAGTTTTTCAATGGCGATATTTGTCGGTGTCGCCATCAAATTGTATTATGGAATGTAAAAATAGACAAGGGTTTATGACCGAATCAACCATCATATCGAAAATCTGGAATATGGCCAACGTCCTTCGCGACGATGGCGTAAGTTATGGCGACTATTTGGAGCAAATCACCTATCTGCTTTTCCTGAAAATGGCCGACGAGATGAACAAGCCGCCTTATAACAAGGGGCTGAAGTTCCCGCACTTGAAGGATGCCGAGGGAAAGGAAATCCCCAATGGTGAGCTGTGCGACTGGGAAACGCTCACAAGCAAGCGTGGCGCGGAATTGGAGGCGTATTATGTGCAGATGCTTCGCAGCCTTGCCACAGAAAAAGGAATGTTGGGGCAGATTTACACCAAGAGCCAGAACAAGATTCAGGATCCAGCCAAATTGCTGCGCGTCATTGAGATGATCAACCGCGAGAATTGGTCGCTGATGGGTTCCGATGTGAAGGGCAAGATTTACGAGGGTTTGCTCGAAAAGAACGCCGAAGACACTAAAAGCGGTGCAGGTCAGTACTTTACGCCCCGTGCCTTGATTCGCGCAATGGTGGCCTGCGTGCGGCCCAAGCCCGAAAAGACCATCATCGACCCGGCCTGCGGCACGGGCGGTTTTTTCCTTGCCGCCTACGACTACATTGCCGCTCAGTCGCTGAACAAAGACCAGAAGCAATTTCTGAAGAAAAAGACCTTTTTCGGCAACGAGATTGTGGCCAACACGCGCCGTCTGTGCCTAATGAACCTCTATCTGCACAACATCGGCGAACTCGACAGCGAGGACTTCATCTCGCCCAACGATGCCCTTGTGTCCGACACAGGCAACCGCTACGACTACGTGCTCACCAATCCGCCTTTCGGCAAAAAGAGCAGTATCACCATCACCAACGAGGACGGCGAAGTGGAAAGGGAGGATTTGAGCTACAACCGTCAGGATTTTTGGGAGACCACCTCCAACAAGCAGTTGAATTTCCTTCAGCATATCAAGACCTTGCTGAAAATCAACGGTCAGGCGGCGGTCGTCTTGCCCGACAACGTGTTGTTTGAAGGTGGAGCGGGCGAGGAAATCCGCAAGCAACTGATGAAAACCACCGAACTGCACACTATTCTGCGTCTGCCGACTGGCATTTTCTATGCCAACGGCGTGAAGGCCAACGTTCTTTTCTTCGACAACCGTCCGGCAAGCAAAGAGGTTCAGACCCGAGATATTTGGTTTTACGACTATCGCACCAACATCCACCACACGCTAAAGAAGTCACCGCTCACATTCGAGGATTTGACTGATTTCATCAAATGCTACAATCCCGAAAACCGCCATTTGCGCACCGAGACTTGGAGCGAGGAGAATCCCGAAGGCCGTTGGCGCAAGTTCACCTACGATGAAATCATCGCCCGCGACAAGACCAATCTCGACATTTTCTGGATCAAGGACAAGAGCCTAACCGACCTCGACAACTTGCCTGAGCCTGATGAGATTGCGGCTGAGATTATTGACAATCTGGAAGAAGGAATTGCAAGTTTCAGAAAGGTGCTGGAAATGTGTGTGGATACCTCTTCTTTCGCAACCGCTTCATCTCGCCCTTAAAACAAGAAAGTTTCAACCATATTTCACGTTCGTATATTGTGTAAATTTGCACCCCAAAAAATAATCAGTATGAGCAACGAAAATGTATCCACTTATAACCCCACTTTAGAAACCCTCTTCTCTCACGTCAGCGTGCGCGAGTACAGCGACCGTCCCGTGGAAGAGGAAACCCTGAACCTGATCCTCAAGGCGGCGTGCAGCGGCTCCACGATGGGCAACATGCAGCTGTTCAGCATCGTTGTGACCCGCGACGAGGCAATGAAGGCCAAGCTCGCGCCGTTCCATTTCAACCAACCGATGGCGACCTCCGCGCCGGTGATCCTCACCTTTTGCGCCGACTTCCGCCGCTTCAACCAGTACTGCCGGTTCCGCAATGCCAACACGGAAGCTTACAGTAACCTGCAAAGCTATCACTGGGCCGTCACCGACGCGCTCATCGCCGCGCAGAACGCCTGCGTGGCCGCCGAAGCCCTCGGACTCGGCTTCGTCTGGCTCGGCACCATCACCTACAACGTCGATAAGTTCGTGGAGGCGCTACAACTGCCCCAACACGTCATCCCCGTGGCCCGCATCCCGATGGGCTACCCCGTGAAAAAACCCGCTTTGACGCAGAAGCTGCCCGTGGAGACCTTTGTGCACCAAGAGGTTTACCGCGACTACGACGAGCAGCGCATCGACGAGTGCTACCGCGAGAAGGAGAACTCTGAGGAGACCGCCAACATCCTCAAAGAGAACCCCGACTGCGACAATCTCGCGCAGGTCTTCACCAAGCACCGCTACACCCAGCCCGACAACGAGCATTTCGCGCAGGTGCTGAAGGAGACGCTGGAGCGGCAGGGGTTCACGGTGTAGAGACGCGCCATGGCACGTCTCTACGAATT
>JAEEKL010000016.1 GCA_016282395.1 Bacteroidales bacterium | reverse complement strand
TCCATGAAGAAATAGACGATGAACATCATCAAAGCGATACAGAGGAGCACCACGCCGAAAGCCACGGAACGGGAAACGTCAATCGTGCCGCCCAACTTGGCGAAGAAGGGTGAGAAGATCATGCAGGTAGCAACACCCAGACGGGCGAGAGCCATCTCAGAACCCATAGCGAGAGCTGTCTCACGACCCTTGAACCATTTCACGATACCGCGGGAGACCGTGATGCCGGCCATTTCCACACCGCAACCGAAAATCATGAAACCGACGGCGGCCACTTTCGCGGAAGCAGGCATTCCCTCATAGAACGGAGCCACGCCAAGTTCCTGGAAACCGGGGATGTAGTTGAGGTGGTTGGTGAACCAAGTTTCAACACCGCTGCCCATGAAGGCTTCTGTGACGGCATAGTACTTGATCAAACCGCCGATAAGCATCACCGTACCGGACAATACCGCCGTGAATCTCACACCCATCTTGTCGAGGATGATACCGGCGAAGATGAGGAAGAATACGAACACGTTCAGGAACGTCTCCGCACCCTGCATGGTACCGAAAGCGGTGGAATCCCAGCCTCTTGTCGATTGCATCAGGTCTTTGATGGGGGAGAGGATGTCCATGAAAATGTAGGAGCAGAACATGGCCAGAGCCAACAGCAACAACGCTGTCCATCTCATGGCCGCGCTGTCTCTCAAAGTTTGTAGTTTTTCTGTCATAATGTTTATTTATTTAGTTTGAAATTATATTATTTCCGATATTTGAAGCCGCAAAAGTACATTTTTTTGTTCAAAGTTCAAGGTTCAAAGATCAAAGATCAAAGTTCAAGGTTCAAGGTTCAAGGTTCAAGAGTTGTTATCCCTGTTTTTTGATGATTTCACGAGATCGACAAGGATATAGCCGATCAATATGCCCCAGATGGCCATCAGAATGGGGCTTTTTTTCAGAATGTTGTCGGAAAACTGTCCGGATTTGTACCAGTAGAGCAGTGACAGCAGCAACCCCGCCGCTATTCCGGCGACATGCCACCATGTGAGGTTCTTCTTCCAAAAGTCGTTATTCTCCTTCATTGGCTATTTTATCATACTGATAATTAAAGTAATTGGTTCGGATTTTCTCCCGGATCTGTTCGTCGCTCCATCGCACGAGGTCGTAATAGTTGAACCGGCAGTACATCATGAAATCCAATAGCTCATCACCTTGCAAACCAGTAAGTTCCGAAACAATGTCGCGGTTATATTTGTGATGGATGCGCTCTACCTCGTCCTCGTAGGAGAGCATTTCGTTGTACAAACGGTTCATCTTCGCCTTTTTGCTGTATTTGTCATACAGGTAGGAAATGGGCGACATGGTGACGCCGCCGCCAAGTGACAGGATGTTTCCATTCTCTTTATACGTGGCGTTGGCCTTCTGCCATTCAGAGAGCTGTGCCTCTTCTGCTCGTTTGTAGTATTCGGGCAGTTCCAATGTGACAATATCTTTTTTGAAACCCTCATACGACGGGTTGATGCCGATGATGGTCACCTCTTTCAGCATTGTGACTTTATAATAAAGGAAAAAGTCCTCGAAACCGTAAAACAGGTCTTTGTCAATAGCGGTAACAAGTTGTCGGTAAATGGATTTGGAGATAATCAGCGTGTCGTTCAGGGAAAGGTCGATCTCGAAACGTCCGTTTTTGTCCGTGAAAGCGAATTTCTGTGTGTTCACGTTATAGACGCTGGCACCAGCAAGCGGCTGATAGGTGATGCCGTCGAACACACGCGCAGAATACCGTTTCTGTTGAGCATAAACTGCTATAACACAAACTAATAACCCTAATATAAGGATGAATTTTTTCACAGCGGCAAAAGTACAAAATTATTATAATGAAAAATATGAAGATTATAAACTGCTTTATTTGTTCTGATTTCTTGATTGAGACGTAAGACGTGAGACTTAAGACTTTGGAATAAAACGAAAAAATAGTGATTTATTGTTGATTTTTTATTTTTTTCAGATTAAACATCCTATAAGAAAAATAGTCGCAATAACATTGTTTTTGAAAGGAATATGAAGAAATTTGTCATCACGGCTGGTTTTATACTTTTGATATTCAGCAATATAACAGCTCAAGAAAGTTCAGATAAAAAATATTTCACCCTTGAAGAATGTCTGCAATATGCGGAATCCAACAACTTCTCTTTACAATCGGCTAACATCAATATTTCTTCTTCCGAGTTGAATTTGAAGCAGGCCAAAGAGAATATTGCTCCAACGGTATCTGCTTCAGCGTCACAGAGTTTTAATTTCGGGAACTATGAAAAGTCCGTGGGATGGGGCGGCAATTACGGAATCAACGCCGGCATGACCCTTTTCAACGGGTTGAGCAACGCCAACAAAATCAAACAGAGCAAACTTAATGTCGAGCAGTCGCAGCTGCAGCTGGAGAGCAGCAAGAACAACATCCGCGTTTCCATAATCCAGGCGTTTTTGGCCATTATGATGAACGAGGATATGCTTGACTACCAGCAACAAGTACTCACCGCCAGCAAAGAACAGATGGATCAGGGTAAACAGCAGCTTGATGTTGGGCAGATTCTCGAAAGCGACTATAAGATGCTTCAGGCGCAATATACATCAGACCTATATAATATTGAAAACACCAAACACAACATCCAGTCCAATTATCTGACATTAAAGAATTTACTTTCGATAGATCCGGCGAAGGAAATAGTCATTTCCCGCCCTGACAGCACAACCCTTTTCAAAAATCTGGAACTGCCTGCGCTGCAAGAACTTATTGAACGTTCCACAAACTATCTGCCAGAGCTGAAGATGAGTGAAAATGAGATTGCGAGCGCAGAATACGACGTGAAAATCCAGAAGGCTGGTTTTTACCCCACCTTATCGGCCAATGCGGGCATCAGCACGGGTTATAACGGCTCTAACCTTACTTCGCCCAACACTGGTTGGGGCACGCAGCTGTGGCACGGTCTCGGAGAAAATATCGGCCTCAGCCTTAACATACCGATTTATCAGCGCAGTACCGTCCGCAACAATGTAAAACAGGCGCAATACCGTGCCGAGCAGATCGAGCTGGAGAACAAGGAGACCCTTTACAAAGTTCACAGGGATTTGCAACAGAGCTATTTGGACGTGGCCACTGCCCAGAACGAATTCATTGCGGCGGAGGCCAAGAAAGACGCTTACCTCGCCAACTACAAAACGTACAAACTGCGCTTCCAATACGGCTCTGTCACCGCCGTCGATCTTATCCAACAGCAGACCAACTTCCTCAACCAGCTCCATCAATTTATGCAGGCAAAATATTCCTACGTGCTGAAACGCAAGATCTTGGATGTGTATATGGGAATCCCTGTAACGCTGTAGTTAGTAGTTAGCAGTTGGTAGTTAGCAGTTAAGGTGAAACGAATTATGAAAGCATTTTCCTTAAACAGCCTCGAAGAGGCAAAACGCACAAAGTGCAATTAATCCCATACAAGCGAAGCGCAGTGTGGGGACATTCCCACAAAAACGATGCGCAATGTGGGAACTAATGAATAGAATAAGAAAGAAAAAAGAAATAATATGAAGAAATCGAAGAAAATATGGTGGATTTTGGGCGCGATTGCAGTGATCATCCTCATTTTGATCCTGATTTCCACCCTGAAGAAAGGCAAGAAAGGCGAGTTGCGGGTGATGACCGAGCGCAGCACCATCGACAGCATCGAAGTCACGGTGACCGCCACCGGCGAGCTGCAGCCCGTTTATAAGGTGGATGTGGGCACGCAAGTGTCCGGCATCGTTGAACGTATCTATGTGGACTTTAACTCCGTGGTGAAGAAGGGACAGCTCTTGGCTGAACTCGACCGTTCCAACCTCAACGAGCAACTCACGCAGGCGAAGACTAACGTGTCGAACGCCCAAAGCAACCTGACGTTGGCGCAGCAGCAGTACGACCGCGTCAAAACCCTGTACGACAACAAGGCGGCCACTTTGGAAGCTTACGAATCGGCGACCAATTCGCTGAACCTCGCGAAAAACCAGCTTAGGACCGCCCAATCGGATCTCTCGCGTGCCCAAACGAACCTTTCCTACGCCACCATCACATCGCCCATCGACGGTGTGATCATGGACAAGGCGGTGGAAGAGGGTCAGACCGTGGCTTCCTCGTTCAACACTCCCACGCTGTTCACCATCGCCAACGACCTGACCCAGATGCAGGTAGAGGCGAAGGTGGACGAGGCCGACATCGGTGAGGTGAAGGCCGGGCAGCCCGTCACGTTCACCGTCGATGCTTTCCCCGATGACGTGTTCACCGGCACAGTCAAGGAGGTGCGCATCAATCCGACGGTGACCTCCAACGTGGTGACTTACACGGTCATCATCAACGCGCCCAACCCTGAAACCAAGCTTTTTCCCGGCATGACTGCAAGCGTGACCATCATCACCAAAAAGGAGAGTGGCATTTGCATCCCCATGACTGCCTTGTTCGCCTCCATTGAGCCGGAAATGATGAAGCAGTTGGAGAAGAAAGGGTTCTCTTTCAAGTCGTTATACAAAAACCAAGAGGAACTCACCCAAGGGTTGAAAGACATCACCAAAAAGACCATTTGGGTGAAGACGGGTGAGAATGCCTACGAGCAGAAAAGCGTGACGGTGGGGTTGAACAATGGTGTCAACGCCTTGATCCCCGAAGGGTTGCGAGAAGGGGAGGAGGTGGTCACCGGTGTGAGCGAGGCCTCGGGAGCAACACAGGGCAAAGACGGCGGCAATTCCAACCCGTTCATGCCAGGGCCGCCACAACGGAAAACACGGTAGGGGTGTATCGCATTCGCCTGTCAGGACGTATCGTAAACGTCCATATAAATAGAAACAGAAACATTATGGCCAAAGACATATTACGAGTAGAGAAACTGGAACGTGTGTTCCGTGTGGGCAGCGAGGATGTACACGCTTTGCGCGGCGTTTCGTTCACCATCACCGAAGGCGAGTTTGTGAGCATCATGGGTACCAGCGGCTCCGGCAAATCAACGTTGCTGAACATTTTGGGTTGTTTGGACACGCCCTCTGCCGGTGACTACATCATTGATGGTGTGTCTATCAAAAGTCTGAGTAAGAACGAATTATCCACACTACGCAATCGCAAAATCGGGTTTGTGTTCCAGAACTACAACCTGTTGGCGAGAACCACAGCCATCGAGAATGTGGAGCTGCCGTTGTTCTACAACAGCGACGTGCCGGCCAAAGAGCGGCGCGACCGTGCGATTGCGGCGTTAAAGTTAGTGGGGTTAGAAAACCGTTTGGAGCACAAGCCGAACCAGCTCTCCGGCGGGCAGCAGCAGCGTGTGGCCATTGCCCGCGCCTTGGTCAACGACCCCGTCATCCTGCTCGCCGACGAAGCCACCGGCAACCTCGACACCCGCACCTCCTACGAAATCATGAGCCTGTTCCAGGACTTGCACGAACAGGGCAAGACCATCGCGTTCGTGACACACGAGCCCGACATCGCGACCTTCACCACCCGCAAGATCAAGCTCCGTGACGGACAAATCATCGAAGACGCGCCCATCAACACCCAGTCGGCAGCGGAAGCGTTAGCCGCCATCAATCTCCAAAAAGAAGACTAAGCTATGAATATCGGAAATCTCATCAAAGTGGCCTTCAGTTCGCTGTTCCGCAACAAGATGCGCACCGCCCTGACGATGCTCGGCATCATCATCGGCATTGCATCGGTCATCGCCATGGTCAGCATCGGTCAGGCCTCCACCCAAAGCGTCAAATCGGAACTCTCCACCATGGGCTCCAACATGATTATGATCATGCCCGCCCGTCAGCAGCGGGGTGGTGTCGATATGGGAATGTCTTCCTCCAAATCATTGGACAACAAAGACTTGGAATCTCTGACCAAGAACACCCGCTATGTGGCCGCTGTTTCACCGATGGTGAGCAGCAGCAAACAGTTGATTTACGGAAACAATAACCACAGCTGCTCCATCAACGGCGTGTCTGCCTCTTATTTAGACATTCGGAAATACGAAATCAAGGAGGGTGTGATGTTCACTGACGAGGATGTAAGGCGTTACAACAAAGTGTGTGTTATTGGGCAGACCGTAGTGAAAAAGCTGTTCACCAACGGGGAGAATCCCATCGGCAAAACCATCCGTTTCGGTACCATCCCGATGACTGTTATCGGGACCTTGGCTGAGAAAGGGCAGAACGGCATGGGCAACGATCAGGATGACATTGTGTTAGCCCCTTACACCACCATTCAAAAGCGTTTTTTGGGCATTACTTACTTTAACATGATGTTTGCCTCGGCCCGTTCCGAGGAGGAGTCGGAGTTGGCCGCCACGGAAATCACCTATATCCTGCGCAGCAACCATGGCATCAAGAGTGGCGCGGCTGACGACTTTGAAATCCGCACGCAGGAGGAGTTAGTTTCGACCATCAGTTCCGTCACGGGCTTGATGACCACGCTGCTGGCCGCCATCGCCTCCATTTCGTTGATAGTAGGCGGAATCGGCATCATGAACATCATGTACGTCACGGTGACAGAGCGCACCAAGGAAATCGGGTTGCGCATGGCCATCGGGGCGCACAACCGCGACATCATGCTGCAATTTTTGTGCGAAAGTGTGATTCTGAGTTTGATTGGCGGTATTATCGGCATCCTATTCGGGCTGATCATCTCCTTCGTGGCGTCGAAGCTGATGCACATGCCTTACGTGGTGAGCGAGATGGCCATTTTGGGGTCGTTCCTCGTCTGCGCCCTCACGGGCATCTTCTTTGGCTGGTATCCCGCGAAGAAGGCGGCGAATATGGACCCGATTTCGGCGCTAAGGTACGAATAATCTCCGCGTATCGCACGTGTTTGCACGTAAAAGGTAAGTAAACGTGCTCTTTCTCCTGTAGAACTCACAGATAGATTTGCGCAGAAATACAGTCTGCGTTGTTGCACCCGAAACTGTTGAAAAAAGAAAATAAGTAGTAACGAAATTCAAGTTTCGCATGTTTGTTTTTTGCAATAAGCACTTTTTCAAGTAGAATCGGGGATTATCCCTGCTGTGTGCGGATATGAGAGGCCAATCCGTTCGCGAACCAGTCCGTTAGGGCTGAAGGGCTCGGTAGAAAATGGGGATTCCATGTGCGGGTTCGCAGGCCGTCAGGCCTGCGGGCAAAAAAAAGTGAAACCATTAGAGCCTGCGTGTTGTAATGAACATGGATGCCGTTGGGGTTGTCAAACGCGAAACCTTCCCCGCACACCTGACGGCGTGCGTCTCCCTTCGCGACCGGCCATTCCCACCGAGCCCGGCAGACCTAACGGCCTGCCAACACTTAGACACCCTGTTTCGCGTCACCGAAGCAGACGTGCTTGTACTGACCCTCAACGAACGGCAACGGGTTTAAAGTTGCCAAGTAGTCAGTACTTTGGCGGACTGTTTTCGCTGGAAGAGGAAAACGTGATGTCAAATTTGATTGCTGAAAATCAAACGTTTACAAAAGAGGTAAATCTGAAATTCCTACTGCAAGCGGGTTGATAAGCGCTTGCGAAACTTGTATAACGTCATTATAAGCAATAGTTTATTATGATATCACTCGTTTTGTTGCTTTGATATTTTTTCTAAAACACAGGCAATACCTGTTTATATCTTCCCCAATGTATAACCTCTGAAAAAAACACGTAACCATATCAAAAAAATTGTATTTTTGCCGCGCTAAATTTATTTATTAACAATTTAAAGAAAGAGGTATTTTTTATGATTATTGTTCCCATTAAAGAAGGCGAGTCCATCGACAAAGCGCTCAAGAAACTGAAAAAGAAATTC
>JAEEKL010000134.1 GCA_016282395.1 Bacteroidales bacterium | reverse complement strand
GGCCAACTACGCGGAATTCCATGCGCTGAAATTGGCGTTGCGGGGAGACAATAACGACAACGCGGACAACCAGGACAACACAGGCAACGATAATTCGCCAAATTCGCTTAATTCGCCGACGATAAATTGGTATTCGCTGACAGAATCGCAGATCGCGCAGTTGCAGACCATTGCAGAACGCAACACGGGCCGCGCCTCGGTGATGGCGAAAGGGGTGCTGTGTTTCTTCCACGGGATTTGTTACGAGGACGATTTGTTGGGGGACGACAACATGGACAACCAGAACAACAATATGGAGACCCGCAGTGCCAAGGTGCCGCAACAGGAAGGGGAAACGAATCTTACCGTCTATCCCAACCCCACCGATGACGTTCTGTTCATCGAATTGCGCGGCGGCACGGGCATCGCGAACGTGGCGTTGTACGATTTGCAAGGACGGGTCGTAGAGACGTGCCATGGCGCGTCTCTACGAGGCGGCACCGCAACCATAACCGTGAAATCCATCCCCGCCGGGGTCTATGTGTTGCGCGTGACGGATGCGGACGGCAAGGACTACCACCAGAAAATTGTGAGGAAATAACGGATCCCCCCAACCGCAAATCGCAAATCGTAAACCGAAAAAATCGTATTTTCGCCAAATCAATTCATAACCCTTAAAAATTCACAGCAATGAAAAGAAGAAAAACACAAACAGAGAAATTTAGCGGACGTTTCGGTTCCGCATTGGCTTTCATGGTGCTGTTGTTCGCCAATTTCCCCATCCAAGCGCAGTATGAGTCATTCTTCGGACAAGAGTCGTGGGAATACGCCACTGACTATATTATGACATGCTACACGGATGAATATGACCCTTATGCTATAGGTAGCTGTAATGCAACGTTCACATTCTCTTTCAACGAGAGAGATACGGTGCGTATAGGAGATTATACATATTATTATCACCAAGATTATTTCTCAATATTTTTGCGGGAGGACTTGGTGAACGGTCGCCTATATGCACGGTATGGCACAGACACCACAGATGATGAATATTTGTTGTGTGATTTGTCACTTTCCGTGGGGGATACTTTTATGCTACCTGACGGATCAGCCCATTGGAGCTTACATGGGGATAGGAAAATGGTAGTGGATAGTGTCCATTACCCGTCAGGCAGAAAAGTGGTATATCTCTCATTTTGCGATGAATATGGTGAGATAGAAGCTTTCTATACATCACATTCTGCCTCTTATATGGTTGACTATAACATCTCATTGCGTTTTATGGAGGGTGTTGGGCCTATATTTGGCATTCATCCACCCGTATCGGAACCTGTTTTAGGAGTTTTGTTGTGTCTCCATAAGGATGACAATCACTACTATATGACTCATGAAGCATTGGGATGCTATCAAAGCGCGGCGGGTGTTCCCCTCTATCCTGAATCTTGCATGCAAGTATATCCTAATCCCACAAACGATCACGTCACTTTGGAATTCACCACCGAAATGGAGGTTTCAGGGACAGCGATTGTACGCGACGTGGTGGGCAGAGTGTGCCGGCAGTTTTCAGTGAATGATAAAAAAACAGTCCTGGATGTGTCCGCACTTCCGCAAGGTGTATATATGTTTACTTTTATTGACCAACATAATCGTAAAATCACTAAAAAAATTGTTAAACAATGAAAAAGACATTATTTCTGTTTTTGTTAACATTCCCTATATTGCTTTTCGGACAAAAGCATAGTTGGGAAGGGTGTGGTATTTCTCCAAATGCCAAAATCCGTTGTCTGAACATTTTCGTTAACATCATATACGACCAGCATCCGGAATACAACGAACCGTTCTCAGACACCACCTATTGGCCGCCTGTCACGAATCCTTCCTTGGAAGGTATCAACAATACCGCTATTCCCAAATACTTGTTAGACTGGATGGACACCGTGTATGTTGCTGGACAGACGCACGGTTACTGCACACGATTGTACGGCGAATCCTCTTTCGACAGCTTGCAAATCATCGGTGATTTTGTTGTGGTTAATCTGCGTGAAAGCACAGCTCGCGCCGTGACGAATGTGGATACTCTGAATTGTCAAAAGATAGCAACAGCTGTAAAGATGATGATGAGTAACGGTAATGGGCTTCAGGCATTGTATGGCCGTAATAAGCTGTCGGATTATGACTATGATCAGGATGGGAAAATTGATTTCATAAACCTATTGATCAGAAATATCAACAAACAGCACGCAGATATCAATCCGGGAAGTGGATATGGAGAGGTTTTTATTGACTCCTTAATGATAGAAGGGAACTGGTACAAAGTGATGGCTGGTACATTACAATGCGTAGGAGACAGGGATTTTTATGACAATCCGACTAACATTGTCACCCATGAAATATCCCATAGTTTGTTCGGTAGTAATAACTTCCATACATCAGGAGGGAACCATCGGGGATGGGGTTGTTCAATGCCATTCCTGAACATCCAAGGTGGTTATGGACTAATGGGTGCTGCTGGTTCGTCCTTGGTCTCCTGTAATGGTTATGAACGGTGGCGCATGCACTGGAAACATCCACAGGCTGTAGATTATATATCAGCTCGCGACATCAGCAACACGCAGTCCGTGACATCCGACATCTCGAAGGAGTCTGGCAATCGGAATTTTGTCCTGCGCGATTTCGTGACATACGGCGATGTAATACGCATCAAACTACCGTACAAAGACAGTGTCACTTCATCAAATCAGTACATCTGGCTGGAAAACCATCAGGTGGGGAGCAACAACAAATTGGATTTCCTCCAATATTCAAATATTGACCGCTATGCCTATTGTCGGCCTCAGGGTATGGCAGGGATTTATGCCTATTATCAAATCGGCAGAGACATTCTGGAAGGGACTTATAATCAAGTTTGGGATTTCTATCATCGCGACAACTTGAAAATCATCCCAGCGGAGGGCTATTACGATTACGAGTTTGTGGCGGACACTCACAATATAAACTGCGTAAACTATGAAACCCACTATTTGGCCATCAAGCGCAATGAGGAAAACCCGCTTTGCGGTGGACAGGATCAAGAAAAACATTTCTATCTACAACCTATAGATACTGTATTAAAAGTCCATAACGAAGCTGATACCTGGCGTAAAATTTTTAATAATCTAAATGATGACAACCTACCTGTTATTGGCGACACTTTGGATGCTTTCAGATTCCATGCCAAAATCAACATGGGAACTAATCCAAGTACTAACAACGCCAAGACATACTATAGCAACAACAATTCTGAATCTGTCATTTACGCACAGTACCCCCAAAATAATACACAGACCACCTATCTGACGGGGTTAAGCATAGAGATGACACCTATACAAGGGACAGGCAATATTTTGGTGAACGTGCGTTGGGATGACTATGACATCACCAACGACACCCGCTGGACAGGGAAGATTGCGCTGAAAGAAACGGCTATCCTCACCATGGACAATACCATCACTTTGGCGCAGAACAGGACAGTTGCACAACCCACACGGAGCCCGGAAACAGGGCTGTTTGCCGGCAGGACGCACTGGACATGTGAAAACGGCTCCTATTTTCGGCAAGATTCCGCCTCCGCGCTTATCCTCACGGAAAACAGCAGTCTCACATTCGAAGGCGGGAGCCGTTACGAATTGTCCAAAGGGGCCCGAGTGGAAATCCATGCGGGATGCTCCATGATCGTGCGGCCTGGCGCGAATGTTTGTTTGAAAGGCATCGTTGAGGTAGATTCAGGAGGTGTTTTCAATCTTTACGACACGGCCAAAATGGGCAACTTGTCCCGCCTTGTCGTCCACCCCGGTGGCAAGCTCGTGGTGGACGGCGGCACCCTCACCAGTGCCTGCCCCGGCGAGATGTGGCAGGGCATCGAGGTGGTGGGCGACCCCACCAAGCGGCAGATTCCGCAATGGCAGGGAACGGTGGTGCTGAAGAACAGCGCAGTCATCGAGAACGCCTTCTGCGGTATCCATACAGGATACCATGGTAATGCCGCGTATGCCACCACCGGAGGCATCATCACCGCCGACAGCGCGTTCTTCATCAACAACCGGCGTGCAGTGGCTTTCCTTTCCTATACCAACCATTCACCGGCAGGCACCATTATGGACAACCAAAGCAGCTTCAGCAGGTGTGTGTTCACCGTGGACAACAACAATCTCTTCTCCCAGAACAACACCGACTTCCTTGACCACGTCACGATGTGGGAGGTGAGAGGGGTGAAGTTCCTGGGCTGCACGTTCACCAACCAGACGAACGAACGTCACCAGCGTCGCCACGCCATCTATGCCGATGATGCAGGGTTCAAGATAGACACTTACTGCAAAAGTCCCACGAACATTTTTCTCGATTGCGAATGCCCGGAGGCTCTTTCGACATACAACACCTTCTCTGGGTTCAGCACAGCGGTGGAGGTGCTCACCACGGGTGTGCAGCACGCCGTCCAAATCAACCACGCCCTTTTCAGCAACAACCACACGGCCGTGAAAATCGACGGCAACCATTATGCCAGCGTGACGCGGTGCGAATTCGACCTTGGTCAGGTGCCGATTCAGTCGCTGAGCAACAAGGGACTGGATTTGAGGACCTGCACGGGTTATTTAGTGGAGGAGAACACGTTCAGCCGGAGCACTTACAGCGACCCCACGCTGTTTGCCTCGACCGGCATCTATGTTGACAATTCGGGGAACAGCGACAATCTTCTGCATCGGAACACGTTCGAGAAATTGGGTTATGGCATCAGAGTGAACGGTGCGAACGGGGACAGCCGGGCAGGTTTGCAGGCCACATGCAACGATTTCATCCACAACAAGTATGATATCTATATGTCCAACGGATCGTCTATGAAG
>JAEEKL010000133.1 GCA_016282395.1 Bacteroidales bacterium | reverse complement strand
ATGAAATAGCCCAAAAAGTCGTCCATGAACTTCTGGGTGAGCGTGCGGGCCTCCATATAGGCGTTCATGTCAATGTCGGCGACTTCAAAGCCGGCATCGCGGAGCATCGCTTGTACGGCAATCACATCCGGGTGGACCATACCCCAGGAGAGGGGTTCCATGGCCACATCGATGATGTCGGCGCCGTTACGGCAGACTTCCAGCACGGATGCCATCGAGAGGCCGGGACCTGTATGTCCGTGATACTGAATCACCAAGTGCGGGTATTTCTCCTTGATGGCCTTCACCAACTTGCCGAGTTCCGCAGGGCGGCCGATACCGGCCATATCCTTCAGTCCGATCTCCTTGGCACCATACTCCACATATTTATCGACCACCGCGAGGTAGTGCTCCAGCGTGTGCACGGGCGAGTGCGAGATGCTGAGCGCGGCCTGCGAGATAAGTCCGAACTCGTTGGCGTATTTGATGGAGAGCTCCAGATTGCGGTAGTCGTTGAGTCCGCAGAACGAGCGCACCACATCGACACCCTGGGCTTTCTTGACCTTGAACATCAACCGACGCACGTCGGCGGGCACGGGGTACATGCGCAACCCGTTGAGGGCGCGTTCCAGCATCTGGCATTGGATGCCGGCAGCCCGCAGCGGCTTCGTCCACTCTCGCACCGCGTGGTTGGGGTTCTCACCGTAGAGCAAGTTCACCTGCTCGAAAGCGCCGCCGTTGGTCTCCACACGATCGAAGCATCCCATCCGCACGATCACCGGCGCGATTTCCGTCAGCTGGTCAACGCGGGGCTGGTATTTGCCCGACGACTGCCACATATCACGATACACCAAACAGAATTTGATTCTCTTTGCCATAATTATTCCTTTCTCAATATCTTATAAATCAACAATATAATTAATCTTTCACCTTTTTTCAGGCGGTTGCAAAGGTACAAAAAAAAGTTATAAACAGGGTGCTACCTTTGGGATTTTCTGCATACTTGAGTCAAAGGTCAAAATTCACGGGTTAATTTGTTTAGCGTTAAATGTTTGGGAGTTGAGGGTTAAGCGTAAAGTGTTAATAGCCAATCGTATGATTTTTAGACGGGACTGTAGTATAAATAGACAACAGTCCCGTTTTTATTTTTCACAACACATTGATTTTCTCTTCATTATAAAAAATGGCACGATTTCAGCAATAATCGTCATATTAAAATGTAGCAATATTAAACTTTATGCGTCAAAGTATGAAATAATTGTTTTGTGTTATTTATAGAATATGTATTTTTGCGCCTTGAATAAAATGAAAAAACAAATGACAACAACCTCTACACGAGAGACATCCATTAGGATATTATCGAGTTTATTTTTAGCATTAATCTGCTGTTTTTCAGCTTTTTCACAAAACACGATTACAGGAATTTTGCAGGATGAGAGTTCCGGGAAGCCTGTGCAGTACGCTAACGTGAGCCTGCTACGGCAAAGCGACAGCGTGTTAGTAGGCTACACAGCCGCTGATGACAAAGGGGCTTTCCAATTGCAGGCGGTTCCGAACGGCGAATACCGCTTCATCGTCTATTTTATTGGCTATGAGAATCATGAACAGCTACTGACGGTGAATAAAAACACAGACTTGGGTGTCATCAAGCTCAAGCCGGGCACGACCACTATCGGCGAAGTGGTGGTGAAGGGTGAGCGGCCGCTGTTCGCCGTCGATGGCGAGAAGACCTACTACAACACCGCCGAGGACCCGACGGTGCAGACGGGTACCGCCTCCGACGTGCTGCAGAACGCGCCGGGCGTCTCCGTGGATGTGGAGGGCAACGTCACCCTGCGCGGAACTTCGAGTGTGGAAATCTGGATCAACGACAAGCCCTCGCACATGAACGCCGAAAACCTCAAGACCTACCTCCAGCAGATGCCCGCCAACAGCATCGACCATGTGGAGGTTATCACCAACCCCTCAGCGCGTTACGGATCAAAAGCCGACGGCATCATCAACATTGTAACCACCACCAAAGTGATGAAGAACCAATTCATCAGCTTTGGTGCCAATGCCTCCATCAAACCGTATGCAAGTCCTTGGATATCATACGTTTGGAGCAACGAGAAACTCTCCATCAACCTGTACAGCAACTTCTCCTATTCGATGGACCGCTACCGGAACATGTCTGACATCACCATTTTCCAACCCGGACTGGAAGGCCGCGACACCGTGAGTTTCGAAAAGGACTCCGCCTATTCCAAAGGCCACAACTTCGGGGGCGGACTCCATTTCAATCTCAGCTATGAGATCGACAGCATGAACAATATCTCGTTGTGGGGCGGTTTTTGGCCGAATTTGCGCAACTTCAACGGCTATTCCGAAACTGTCCGCGAAATGTACTTAGACAATTCCCTGACACATTACAGAACCTCATCTCCCAGCAGAAGCAAAAGCCATTGGGCTGGTTTCGGGTTCTATTACCAGCACAATTTCGATCAAAAGGGTCATAACCTTACCTTGGATGTCAACGGAAGCAGTTGGGGTTGGGGAAATGTTGGCAAAACTGACAAAATCTTCCTCTCGCCAGTGGAATATACGCGGTCGATGGACGAAACAAACCGAAGCGGCTCTTTTGATGCGAACGCCGAACTGACCTACAACCGTCCGTACTCCGAAAAAGGCGAGATTTCACTCGGTTATTACGGGGGATTCACGCTCTCCCACGAGTTCGACCATTTGGACACGCTGAACAACGGGGTTTGGGTGAGAGACGAGATGCGCAGCTACAAAAGCCGGTCTCCGGAAATCGAGAACCAGGTGTTCTTCACGTTGCAGCATAAATTCGGCAATTTCACTATCAAGCCCGGCGTGCGGTTTGAGCACACTTACACCAGTATCCTTTACCCCGAAATCGTACCCGACACCTTTGCCGTACGGAGGCATTTCTTCCACGTGCGCCCGTCTCTGCACCTATCATACCGTACCAAATCGATGCACAACTTCCGTCTGAGCTACACTTTCCGCAGCAGCAATCCCAGCGCAGAACAGCTCACCCGCTTTGTCTCCTACGAAGAAGAGAGTTTCTATAGCGGCAACCCCGACCTAAACTCCATTCTAACACATTCAGTAGAAGCAGGTTGGCAGAAATATTGGGAGAAGTACGGCTCTTTAGGCGTCACGCTCTACTATCGTGCCAAAACTCGTGACATCGACGAAATCACGGTGCCCGCCTACCACGACCTTTACGGCCGCCCGGTTTCCTTCGGTTATCCCGTGAATGTGGGTAAGGCTATGAACACGGGCTTGGAGGTCAACACGATGTTCCGTCCGAACGCCATGTTCAACATGCGACTCTATGCCAACGTCTATCACCGTTATATAGAAACGATGTACGACAACGAGCT
>JAEEKL010000132.1 GCA_016282395.1 Bacteroidales bacterium | reverse complement strand
GCCCCGACGGCCTGCAGGTGACCTACACCTGGACCTTCCCCGACGGCTCGCAGCACAGCGGCGCGACTCAGACCGTCTCCGCCGCCGGCGACTACTCCGTCACGGCCTCCGCCTCGCAGACCTCCGGCAGCACCGACTGCCCCGCCTCCGACGACAAAGCCTTCACCGTCACCGTCCTCGACCCTGAGGTGACCCTGGCCGCCATCGGCAACCAGACCCTCTGCCAAGGCAGCAGCACGGAGCTGACCGCCTCCGCCACCACCAGCCCCGACGGCCTGCAGGTGACCTACACCTGGACATTCCCCGACGGCTCGCAGCACAGCGGCGCGACACAGACCGTCTCCGCCGCCGGCGACTACTCCGTCACGGCCTCCGCCTCGCAGGCCTCCGGCAACACCGACTGCCCCTCCTCCGACGACAAGACCTTCACCGTCACCGTCAACCCACTCCCCCCCACCCCCTCCCTCTCCACCACCAACAACACCTCCTGCACCTCCATCAACGGTAGCATCACTGTCACTGCTCCAACGGGAGAAGGATACACTTACACCATCAGCAATGGCATAACGCCTGTTGACAACATTTTTGCCCCGCTCAACGCCGGAAATTATACGGTCACCGTCACGGACGCCAACGGCTGCTCCTCCTCCGAATCTGCAACCATCACGACCGATAGCAATACGGTTGACGTCACAGCATCCGCTAATACGCCCTGCGTCAATGACACACTGAAACTGACTGCCAACACCAATGCCACAAATGCAACCTTCCATTGGACAAACTCCAATGGATATAGTTCTTCTGAACAAAATCCCTACATTGAAAACACCACGATTGGGGATGCCGGCACCTATACCGTCACCGTCACCGATTCCACTACAGAATGTTCCAGTTCCAATAATGTCATCGTGACTGTCAAGCAGCACGTCACCAACGAAATCTATGCTGACTCTTGTGTATCATACACTTGGAACGACAGCGTTTACCACACCTCTGGTGACTACACCCAGACCTTCTCCGCGGCCAACGGCTGCGACTCCGTCGTGACCCTCCACCTCACCATCCATCCGCTGCCAACGGTCACCATTAGCGGCATGCAGACCATCTGCCAGGGAGCAACGACCACGTTAACGGCTTCCAACGGTTCATCTTACCTTTGGAACACAAATGCGACATCCCAATCTATTAATGTGGATAGTGCCGGAATTTATAGCGTTACGGTCACCGATGCACACACCTGCTCCAACACGGCCGAGTTCACCCTCTCCGTCCGTCCCGCCGTCACCATCACCACTAACCCAATCACCAACTGCCCGACAGCCGGAACCGTCACTGCTGAGGCTACCTTCAACAATATCGTGAGTTATGACGGCACCGTCACTTGGATCTTTAACGAAACTACCGTCACCCACACTGATGTATTTTCCACAACCAACTTAGACGATGCCTGCGTGCTAAACATTCCGAGCAACCTCTGTAACGACACCCTCTATTTCACCATCTCCTACGCTGACAGCATCTGCTCTGTCATCGAAACCAGCTACGTACACGTGGTGGACACCGTCGCGCCTGTCATTACCGGAACGCTGCCGGCACTTACGGCATCGGGCTGTAGTGCCGATGACGCGCCCGCCGCATACTCCTCTGCTGCCGCTATCAATGCCCTCGATAATATATCCATTTCGGATAACTGCACCACCGTTGAGGACTCGATTGCTTTCACCGACGAAACCGTAACCGATGCCTGCCAAATTGAGCTCCTGCGCACCTACACTCTCACCGACGGCTGCGGAAACGCCTCCTATATCACCCAGCAGATTGTCATCAACAGACCGTCCTCTTTCACTATCAGCGAGGTTGACACCACGGGCACCGTTGCCTGTATCGCCCTCGCTTCAGCCGATAGCATCACCTTGCCTTTCGTTACCGATGCCTGCGGCGATACGCTGGCACACACGGGTGAGATTTCTGCTACCGAACAAATCACCGATTGCGAAGGAACTCGTAGCTTCACCTTCCACTACGAAAACTGCGCTGGTGATGATACCTCCTGGACGTTCACCTACACCATTGACGTACAGCCCATTGTCGCACCTGACAATGATACAGACAACGTCACCTGTCTCGCCGACACTGTCAATTACCCCATTGATGCTCCTTCTATCGTGAACGAGTGCAATAATGAGGCAACTGTTGTCAGCATCGTTCGTACCTCCACGGTGGATGCCACCAACGCCGGTGACATTACCCATACCTATACCTACACGCTCTGCGGCCAGACGGTCGAATGGAACCACACCTACCACGTAAGCCCAGAATCATTTGATCCCATCGCCGACAGTGTTCGTAACGTATTCTGTATAAGCGAGATTAGCACTCCCACAACGCCGTCTATAGTGGTTTGCAACACACCCGTCACCCTTGTGTATGATTCCACCACCTCAACCCTCTCCAACGGCTGCGGTGACTCCATTTTCCACTACCACTACATCGTCAACGGCGAAACATTCCTATGGAGTTACATCTACCATGTCTCGCCAGAGGACTTCACCCTTCCTGTCAACGACACCGCGCATGTCCAGTGTGTCGCGGAGATAAACCATCCTACACCGCCTGTCGTGACAAACAGCTGTGACGATGTCATAGATCCTGTTGAACAACCTGTGGACAGCGTTTTTGACGGATGTAGCGGACATGTGACCTTCTCGTGGTTGTATGAGGATTGCAGCGGCAACAGCCACCTTTGGAGCAGCACTTTTGTGATAGAAGACACCGCTGCACCGACATTCACAGTACCCAATAATGCTACTATTTGCAGAACTGCAGATGGGACGTTTGACGCGGAAACGTCCATAACAGGTGTTCCGAACAACATAATGGACAATTGCGTCTCAATAGAAAATTTAACCATCTCGTTTTCAGATGTTCCCACCTCATACATAACTCTACAAGATACCATTATCAGAACCTGGACTGTATCAGACAATTGCCAAAGCAGAGAATTGGTTCAATATATTTTTGTGAATCCTGTACTCCGCGGTGACACTATTGCAACAGCTTGTGAGTCTTTCAACTGGTACGAATATTCCAGCATCACGGAATCCTGCGAAAATCTCACGCACACATTCACTACTGACGCGGGCTGCGACAGTGTGGTGACGCTGCACCTCTCCGTCAACGAGGCTTACAACGTTACCGACGAAATGGCCGTTTGCCCCGCAGCCCTGCCCTACACCTGGAACGGCGTCACCTTCTCAGAGGCAGGTACTCAGACCGTAACACTCACCGCCGCCAACAACTGCGACTCCGTGGTCACCATGACCCTCTCCGTCAACGAGGCTTACAACGTTACCGATGAAATGGCCGTTTGCCCCGCAGCCCTGCCCTACACCTGGAACGGCGTCACCTTCTCAGAGGCAGGTACACAGACCGTGACACTCACCGCCGCCAACAACTGCGACTCCGTGGTCACCCTTCACCTCACCATCAGCGATGTGGCTAACGGCATCGACGAGCAGACCGCTTGCGAGGAGTTCACCTGGATTGACGGCGTGACCTACTACGAAAGCACCAACGAGCCCACCTTTACGCTGACAAACGGTGCCGCCAACGGTTGCGACTCCATCACCACCCTCCACCTCACCATCCACCAACCCTCCTACACCACCATCTACGACACGGTCAACCAGAATAATCTGCCGTACATTTTCAACGGCATTGAATGCGACACGACCGGCACTTACGTCCAAGACTCCACAGATGTCTTCGGCTGCGACTCCATCATCACCCTCCACCTCGTCGTCAACCATAACGACAGCCTTGCCGAAAGCAGAACCGTCTGCGAGAATGACCTGCCGATGATCTGGCACGGAGTGGAGTTCACCGAAGCAGGTGACACCACCGTCACGATTCCCGCCACATCCGGCGCCGACACCGTGATGACCTTGCACCTACTTGTCACCCCTCTCGACACCGTCCAACTCTTCGACACCCTCTGCGCCGGCGAGACCTTTGACTCTCTCAATTTCAATATCGTTGCAACTAACGACACTATCCTCGCCCTCACTGTCACCTCTCCTGTCACCAACTGCGACTCCACCACCCTACTCCACCTCTCCGTCCTCCAACCCTCCGACTCCACCGTCATCATCGACACCTGTGACTCATTCGTGTGGCATGGCATCACCTATTACGAAAGCACCATCGCCACTTTCGACACCATCAATGCCGCCGGCTGCGACTCCATCGCCACGCTCGACCTCACCATCCGGCACTCCATCAACCCCTTCCTCTATGACACCATCAACGAGAATGACCTGCCATACGTGCTACAACCATACGGTTGGACATTTGACACTGCCGGCACCTATTATCTGTTCACATTGGATACGCTTGGTTGTAACAGCATGATCACGCTGGTTATCACCGTAAACATGAACCAATTTGTTGAAGTGTACGATACAGTCTGCGAGGGCGATTTGCCTATGCCGTGGAATAGTCTAACTATTAGTGAGGCGGGCGACTTCATGGATACCCTACTCGCCACCACTACTGCGGACAGCATCATCACCCTCCACCTCACCGTCAACCAACCATCCTATTACACAGACACCGTTAACACCTGCGACAGCTTCACATGGATTGACGGCATCACCTACACTGAAAACAACGACACCGCCACTTACACGCTAACTAACGCCGCTGGCTGCGACTCCGTGGTAACACTGCAGCTCACCCTACGACACTCCACCGAATCCGTCGAAAGCATCATCGCCTGCGATTCGGCCGTATGGCACGGTGAAACGTACTACGCAAGTAACAACACCGCGACCTTCAACACTATCAATTCCGTGAACTGCGACTCCACCGTCACTCTCAACCTCACTATTTACAATAGTACACACAACAGTGAACATGAAAGCACCTGCGACAGCCTTGAATGGTATGGTGTGTACTACTCCACTCCCGGAATCCTCCTTCACGAATATATTAATGACAACAACTGCCCCAGCACGGACACCCTACACCTCACTATTCTACAACCCACCCAATTTGAGGACTTTGTCAATGCTTGCGACTCAGCCATTTGGCACGACAGCACCTACTACACCAGCACCATTGATACCTTCATCACCACTAACGCCGCCGGCTGCGACTCGCTCATCATCCTACATCTCTCCCTCGGTGTCCCGACGGGTACCGACACCACCGTCACCGCCTGCGGTTCCTTCACATGGCACGGCGCAACATACACCGAGACTTGCATCTCCACCTATACCCACCTTCAATTAGATGACCATGGTTGCGAACGTGTGGACACCCTGCGACTCACCATCCTCCCCACGTCTGAGACTTTGGAGACTTACACCGAATGCGACTCACTTGTATGGCACAGCCGCACTTACTACGAAAGCACTATTGACACGATTTTCGAAACCAATGAAGGTGGTTGCGACTCACTCGTCATCCTCCATCTCACCATCCTCCACCCGGCACATGCCGCCGTGACCGAATCGGCCTGCGACTCCTATTCCTGGAACGGACAAGTTTATACCGAGTCCGGAGACTATACCTACCCGCACCTTGATGCCAACAGCTGCACTCAAGTCGATACCCTGCACCTCACCATCGGCCATCCATCTAACTCCATCGTGACCGACACTGCCTGCAACTCCTACACATGGCACGGCACGACCTACACCTCCAGTACCACTACCGCCACCTTCGACACCATCAATGCGGCAGGCTGCGACTCCACCGCCACCCTCCACCTCACCATCCTCCACTCCACCGAATCCGTGGATTCCCGCACCGTATGCGACTCGCTCGTATGGCACGGGAACACTTACTACCAAAGCACCACCGCCACCTTCGACACCATCAACGCGGCAGGCTGTGACTCCACCGTCACCCTCCAGCTCACCATCAACCACTCCAACACTTCCGAACAAACCCTCACTGAATGCGACTCCATTGTGTTTGACGGTACAACCTACTACGAAAGCACTACACTCACCATTAACACCGACAATGCCGCCGGGTGCGACTCCATCGCCACCGTCCACCTCATCATCAACCATCCTGAACCGGTAACCACCACTAAAGAGGTCTGCGACGACTACTTCTGGAACGGACAATACTACAACCAAACCGGCATCTACACCTTCCAGCACCTTGATGCAAACGGCTGCACCCAGGTCGATACCCTTAACTTGACCTTCCTGGATGCCACCACCAACATCATCTCCTTGACCAACGACTTCTGCGAGACGAAAAATGCGGTGCTGCAAGTAGAGACAAACCTGGCTGACTATGTGTGGAACACTGGCGAAACCTCCACACAAATCACAGTCTTTGACGACGGAATCTACACCGTGACGGCATCCCAAGGCGAATGTTCAATAGAGGCTACTTACACGATTGCACCATGCGAATATGATATTCTGCTGCCGAACGCCTTCACGCCAAACGGCGATGCCAACAACGAATTTTTCAGCATCCCGGAAACGCATTTGGAAAAAATCAATGATTTTGGTTTCAGTATATACATTTATAACCGTTACGGAGTGGTGGTTTTCCATTCCACCGACAAGCACTTCCTTTGGGACGGAAAAGTCAATGGGCAGGTATTCCACAACAATATTTACAACTATGTCATCCAGTACCGCACAACTTCAGGTGTGCCAAAACGGCTTTCCGGAAGTGTGATTACGCTTTAGCCACCCGCCTGACAATTAACACACTCAGCTCATACAAAAGCCATATCGGCAACGAAACGATGAGCAGTGTGAATGCATCCCCTGTCGGGGTGATAATAGCCGCGACAACAAGGATGGCCACGATGGCGTGCCGCCGGTAACGGGTCATATACTCCGCCTTGAGAAGGCCGAAACAAGCTAACAACCAGGAGACCACCGGAATCTCGAAAATGATCCCGAAGACAAGGCTCATCATCAACAACGTGTCCATATAGGACTGCAACGTCAGCATGTTGCGTACCTCGTCACTCACCTGGTAGGTGCCCAAAAAGCGCACGGTAAGAGGGAAAATGAACAGATAGTTAACTACTACCCCGATCAGAAACATAAGGTACGAGGACAGGACAATTCCCGTGGAATGCCTGCGCTCACGCTCGTACAAGGCGGGGCGGATGAAATCAAACAGCACGTAAATGATGTACGGCGACGCCATCAGAATGCCGAAGGCTACAGCGGTCTTCAAGTGAATCATGAACTGCTCGGTGAGACCTACGTTCATCAGCTGGATGGAGAAATCCCCGCCGCCGAAAAGTTTGTACATGAAAAAGGAGGAATCCTTCGGCGCTAATACAATCTTAAAGAGGATTTCCTTGAAACAAAAAGCCAAGGTGGAGAACAGCAAAACAGCGACCACAATCTTGATCAAACTGCCACGCAAGTCCTCCAAATGGTCCCAAAAAGACTTGTTCTCCGCCGAATCGGACATCTATTCAGTCTTTTTTCCGTTGTCTTTGATGTCCTCTCCTGATTGCTTGTCCATATCGTCCTTACCGTTCATTCCGTCCTTGAACGAACGCACCCCTTTCCCAAGACCTTGCATCAGTTCGGGAATCTTCTTTCCACCGAACAACAACAACACAATAAGGGCGATAATGATGATTTCTGTCATTCCTATTCTCATAACTTTGACTTTTTAGCTATTGGCTTTCACTACTAACTACTAACTGCTAACTACTAACTGCTAACTTTAAACAATCGGCCACAAAAATAACTTTTTTTCAAACTGATGCATCCTGAAAAACAAAAAAACTGCGTTATTCAATCAGTGCAGCACGGAAGCAAGGATTTCCAACGAATCGATTTTGCGGATTTGCTCGTTGTGCATCTGGAGGTAGGCGACCAGCTGCTTCAGCAGGGCGGACCGCAGGCTTCTCGTCGCCGGGACAGGCTTTTCTTCGCATAACAACCTATGCAGATACACGCTCTCCTCCCCATTCATGAAACCGGCATCCTCCGCATAACACGGCTGGAAACGGCACTCCTGCAAGGAAAAATACCCGTTGGTGGCAGAATAGTTATCCTCCGGAGAATAACCCATCACCTTGCACAGCCGCAACAGAAAACGCAACGGCAACTCCGCAAGATTGCCGGAAGCCTCATGCACCCCCTCTATCTCTTTCCGCAGGAAATCAAACAGCACCTTGTCCTCCCCGGCATCCATCAGCATCTTATACAGTATCTCATTATAAAACAACAATATGGAACTTTTCGCCGGGTCATAGTAGAGCGGTTTGGAGGTCTGCCGGGGGGCAATGTCCTTCAGATACTTCAATGAACCTTTGTTATGGTCATCATACGCGATATCCATCATCGCCAACGGCGTGAAGTAGGAGGCGGCGAAACGGTTGTTTTTTCGAAAGGCGCCTTTAACAATAAAAGACTGATTCCCTTGCTGTTGGGTGAAGATTTTCACAATCAGCGAGGTGTCCCCGTATTTGGTGGCATGCATTACTATTCCCGGCGTGGAAACAAGCATCTTATCCTTTACAATTAATTGATAAAAACAAACTTGGTCACTATCTTCTCTTTCCCGTCCTCGTCAGAAACCATCACGTAATAAACCCCAGTGGCGGGACGGTTGCCGTAGTGATCCTTCCCGTCCCACACTAACTGTCCGCCATCACTGTAGCCTTGCCACACCAACCGCCCAGAGCTGTCCGTAATCTTACACAACGAGTTGGACTTCAACCCGCTGACCGCCACTACACCGGCATAACCATGTGGAACTGGATTCGGATAGACGAGATTGTCCTCGTAGGTCTCGAATCCGGCAGTTGCAGTACTCCGGTAACTCACCAACCCTTTGTCCGTAGCGAAAAAAACCTCGCCCGTAAGCTGATTGATGCTGATAGACACTATCTGGTTGGAAAACAACGGATTGTCTTCCGCTGTAAAGTGCAGCAGTTGCTCCTGCCCGTTTTCGCTCATCAAAAACACGCCCGCCTTGCTTGTACCAATCCATTTCCTGTTGGCACCATCCACGGCGATAGCTGTAACCTGCTCATACTCCAACAAAACAGAAACATAGCCGTCCTGCTCTAACAGGATATTCCTCGGATAACTGTTTCCCGTAAACACCTTATCCGGATAATAAATCACCTTAATTCCTTTGTCGGTACCAATCCATATCTCCCCGTCCAAGTCCTCCGCCATGCAGTACACTGTTGAGGAATTGACCTCCGCCGCCACATTCATATCGATGCGCGCAAAACGGTCATCGCCGAGATTGTCGTATGTGCCGTTGTCGGAAAACGCAATCAAAGGGTAGCGGTTGTAGGTCGCATCACGGGGAAAGTTCACCCATTTGCAACCATGCGAGTCCACCAAAAGCTGCTCCGCCACCACCTCGTTGACATTGTTTGACACCACCCCGGAGGTGATGTTATAGGCGTGCCAGGTGCCGTTCGGTTCCAGCATCTTCAGCATTTTATTACTGTAACTATTTGTCATCCAAAGATTTCCCTTGCCGTCATATTGAAGTCCAGATACAAACGTTTTCCCTCCGCTGGTGGAATCCAGCAAAGAGTTGGCTGCGTTGTAGTGCGCCACCACACGATGGTTCTTGCATTTGAAAACGCCGTTCCCCCATGAAGCCACACTCCATTCCGTTTCATCCTTGGGATTAATGGCGATAGCGGTGAGGTCGTAGGTTCCCATGTTGGTGTCGTATGTCAGGAAATCGTCGCTGTTGTATGCCCATGTTTGGTTCTGAAACCAGCTGACAGCGGGATAGCGGTAAGCCGGCGCAAAAGCCGTGGAACCTTTACGGGAACCATGGACCACCGCGACAACCCCATTTTGGCTCGCCAACCCCTCAACATAGTCAGTGTACGGACCTGACATCGTGTAAAAACCATGGGTGTAGTAAGTCCTGTTGAGCCGGACCAAGCCATAGACATAATCCGCCACCCAGATATCCTCTCCGTCAGGGACACACTCGCGAGCATCAGAATAGTATTCATTTTCGTACCAGTAGGTGTAATAGATCCGCTCACCGGTAGCATCCAACAGTTCCACACCGTCCCAATAACACACAGCTAACGTGTCATTCTGACTCATCAAGTTCGAAATGGAAAAGCTATATTTCCCTGCATAACTCCATCCACCAGAAGAGAACAAAAACAATGAATCATTCGTGCCTTGCACATCTGCTTCCTTCACCGCAAACACACCGTCCTCATTCGGTGCCATCAAGGAAACGTTCCAGTCCGAAACCTTCTCCCATTGAGAGAAATCCGAAATCACCGGCGATGACAACGGCATACTGAACACCCCCTCCTCTGTGGAAACGTAGCATTTCTGGTTCCATACCGCCACATCGGTAGGCATCACCTGCCGGTTTTCCCGTTTAGTAAACCACGTATCCGTTATCACAAGCTCCTTCAGGTCAATCATCACAATGCCAAAAGGATAGACGAAATAAGCCAAGTCGCCAAACGACCGACAGCTTTCCAACCGTTTGGAACCGCTCATCGACTTGTCCTTTACATCGCGGATATTCACCAACCTGTCATTCCGAATCATGTCGATATTCCCGTTTTCATAACAGATTATTAGCACCTTATTGCGGTTATCGTAATGGATCTTCACGATATCTATGTCCGAAAGGCCATCCACTTTCGTCCAGTTGGAGACCTGTGGTTTCGCATCGTTCATCGTGGTCTTGTCCAACAGGAAGAGGCCGTTGGAAGTAGCGGCATAAACCGTCTCTTCGTCAACGGCTACAGAGAAGAACTTGTTCATCGGGACATGGGCGCGGAACTCCCCTATCGCCGTCTGCGCGACCGAACACACCACCGTGAAAGTAAACAAAAGAGCAATCAGATATTTTTTCATAATGCAGTATTACGGTACAAATTGGATTTTTTCAAATTATAAGCTGGAATCACAGATGTCAACAGACTGATTATCAATATTGTAAGAAGCACTATCAGCAGGTCGGTCAGTCTTATCTGCACCGGATAATAAGGGATGATGTAGTGTGCGCCGCCACCGCCCAATTTAACGATATGGAAGGTCTGCTGCAATAGGCAGATTATCGCCCCTAAAACAGTACCGGCCAACCCACCCAATGCGGACACCAAAAGTCCTTCATAAACGAAAACCCTTTGTATCAGCGATTTGGACGCTCCCATACTGAACAGCACGGCCGTGTCGGTCTTCTTCTCCAAAATCAGCATTCCCAACGAACCAATGATGTTGAAGGCCGCCAACACCAAGATAAACACCAGTATCAGATAGATGACGAATTTCTCCGATTTCATGGTCTTATACAGCGACTCCTCCTGCTCGTAAACATTTTTCAGACGATACTTGTCTCCAATCACAGCCATAATCTGCGCCCGGCACTTGTCCGCATTCGCACCTTCCCGCAACTGAATCTCCACGGATGTCACCTCGCCCTCATAGTTCATCAGTTCGCGGACAAACTCAATCGGGCAGAAGATATAGTTTTCGTCATAATTGGTATTGGTACACAGCACACCGTTGGGAATCAGGTACTCCGTGTTGAAAGCTTCAGCGGCATTGGCGAAGTTCTTCTTCGTCCGTTTCGGATAGTACAGCTTGATCAGATTATAGCTTAACAGGTTGACTTCCAGCTTGCCGGCCGCACCCGTACCGAAAATGGCGCACGGTTGCTGAATCTTCCACAAGGCGGTGTCACCATCTATCAGCATCTTTTCGAAATGGTTGTCTTTGAGGTAGTTGTCAGGAACACCCTTGAGATACAGCAGTTCCTGACGGTCATCGTAGTTCGCCAACGAGAGGTCGCACACAATCTCGTTAACCGCCTTCACGTCCGGGAGTGCGCGGATCTTTTCCAAGGGGAAGCTGTCCACGGAAAACGACTTGCCCTCGCGCAGCGTGACCTCGTAGTCGGCATGGAGTGCGTTGAACCAGCCGCCGATGATGTCCGACATGCCGTTGAACACCGACAGCACCACAACCAATGCAGCGGTGCTCACCATGATGCCAATCATGGAGATTCCGGAGATGACGTTGATGATGTTATGCTCTTTTTTGGAGAAAAGGTAACGCCACGCCAGGAAAAAGGCCGTCTTATGCGCTTTCTGGGCCACTATTTCTTCAGAAGTTCATCAATATGTTCCAGATAATCAAGGGTGTCGTCGAGGAAAAACTCAAGGGTCGGCACCACGCGCATCTGGTTGCGGATTTGCTGCCCAAGGCGGTAGCGGATATCCTTCGTGTTCTCCTTAATCAAGTTGATAACCGCCTCTTTGTCCTGAGCGTTGTAGATGCTGAGGTAGGCGCGGGCAATGGAAAGGTCTGAGGTGACGGTCACCTTCGTCACCGTAATCATGCACTTGTAAAGGTTGCGGCTGTCCGCGAGGAAGAGGTTGGCTAACTCCCGCTGCAGCATCGCTGAGATTTTCTGTTGTCTTGTCGTATTCATCGTTAACAATTTAGGACGGCAAAGGTACTATTTTTTTGCGAACGGGCAACCGCATAATTTGCGACGCCCACGGCAACCGCACCGGAATTTCACTATGACTTAGTTACCGGCTAACGAAAAATTCCTCTCTGCTCCAAAATCCTGCGAAAATCCGCTCAAATCAATTAACAATTAAATATTAAATTGTAAAATTAAAATCACAACAATTTGATATTCAAAAAGAAAAATTATTTCGCAAAACCCTTGACAAAAGCTATTTCTCGTTGTATCTTTGCAGGCGGGAGATCAGTTTCATAGGGGATATCCCCATCATCATAGGGACGTGTGTTCCCCATCCCCACATACAGCTGACTTACCAAAATGAAACAAAGTTATTATTCACCCCAAAAGCAAAAACCAATGTCAAAACGGACAAGAAAACAAAAAAGGAAACAGCGGTCAACGCCGCTACAGCAAATCAAGAACAACAATGGCAAAACGAAAGGCCTTCCGACCCTGCAGGAAACGGAAGACTACATCAGGGAACACAACTTGGAGGTCATCAACCCACTCTCCGACTTTGGGTTCAAACGGCTATTAGCCTCCGAGCGAAACAAGGACATCCTCATCCACCTCCTCTACGCATTCATCTCAGAGGACACCGGCATCATCACCGACGTTTCTTACTTACCGACTGAACTGCTTGGCATTAAGAAAGAAGACAAATACGTTCGGTTCGACCTCTACTGCAAGAACCAGGACAATGACCGCTTCATCGTGGAAATGCAGAACGGCAAGCAGCAGCACTATGCCGACAGATTGCGGGTATATACAAGTTTCGCCACAGTGCAGAACCTGAAGCCCGGAGATGACAAGTATGAGCATGTGCCTCGCGTATATTCTTTCAATATGATGAGCTACAACCTGCAGGAATTCAAGGGTCGGGAAAATTTTTTCTGGAAAGTTTGCCTGAAAGATGACGACAATGAAATTTTCACAAAAAATACTGCTTACTATTTCGTTGAATTAAGTAAATTTGCCGCGCAATTGGGAACGATTGACATGGGTGACGAGCGCAACCGCCTGCTCTACATGTTCACCAATGTGGTGTACCTGCCGAAAAAGGAAATCAACAACCTGACACCCATGCAATTACGGTTCTATGAAGAATGTCAAATCACAAATTTCACGGATATGGAAAAACAAGACTATGTAAAGAGTTTGATGGAGTACCCCAGTGTGCAGGAGATGGTCGAATGCGAGCGTGACGAGGCCAAAGAGGAGGGAATACAGATAGGCATTGGTTTGGGGATTGAACAGGGAATTAAGCGAGGATTGCAGCAGGGATTGCAGCAAGGCCTCGCACAGGGCCGCAGCGAACTCATACACAGGATGCTTGAGAACGGGCTCGCCCCCGAGCGGGTGGCGGACATTACGGGCATCGGGTTAGACGAAATCCAGGGCATGGTATGTTGAGACAGCGCACCCTTCCCCGTTTGGCCACCCTCCTGAATCGAAAACAACACGCTTTGCCGAAACCCACTGCCCTTACGAAAAAAAGAGGCCCTGACCGGCCAAACTACTAACTGCTAACTACTAACCGCTAACTGCTATCCGTTCTGCTTCTCCGTCAGATATTTCCAATACCGCCGCGGCATGTCCTGCAGTTGTTTCCGAGGGTTCAGTCGCTCTCGGATGCATATCGCCTTGAAATAGGTGCGCCACAAATCCTGCAGGAGTTGGTCGTCGTCGCTCAGCACGTCGTCGTTCAGACGGCCATTGGCGAGGTTGAACGTCACTGATGACTCGTCTTCAAAGGTGATGCGCACCGGCTCCCCTGTCCCGTCGTAGTAGAATCCGTAGTGGCGCTTGGCATCGTAGATGAGCCACGGCTGGTCGTTGAACCGGTCCGCGAAATGGTCGATGACGAGCGGCAAGACGTTATGGTCCGGCGAGATGACGGCGAGATAGGTGCCATCTTTGGCCTTCTGGAAACGGATGAACTGCTTCATGCGCAGCTGTTCATGGCTCACCTTGCGGGCGATGTTGGTCACGGCCAGGATGTCTGGGTCTGCGAAATTGCGTTCGATGCCGGATTGTCCCTCTGGTTGCCGGAAAACCTTGCAGATGTATTGGAACAGCGGGTTGTTAAGCTCGTGCATTTCCGACAAAAAGCTGACGGCGAGCATCCTGACCACATTTTTCGGGAGCCGTTTCTCCAACCCCTTCCACACGCGACCGGCCTTCTCCGTATCGGTGGGAACGGCATACAACCGATCGCAGAACAACGGCACGGGGTCGCCTTCCGACAACAGCATCTCCGGCTGTTCGTGCAAGGCGAACGCCTCGAAGACGGCGGTGAGGAGACCGTCCAAGGTGTTGTCGAAGGAGTAGCAGGTCATTCTTGAATGGTTATGGGTTATTGGTTATTGGTTGAAGCTGGTTAGCAGTTGGTAGTTAGTAGTTAGTAGTTAGTAGTTGGTGGTTAGCAGTGATCCTGGCAGGAAGAAGAAATCGGGGGATTTTCTGGTTGCAAAGATACAACTTTTAGAAATATTTCTTCGGAATATAAAATAATTACTATTTTAGCACCCTGAAACATAAAGAACAATAGAAGATGTGCACATATAATATCACAGTGGATGAGAATATGTTAGAGCAGCTTTATCCAAATGTTGGCAGAGAAAAGTTCGGTGAACTGTTGCAAGAGTGGATTGACGATATGATGTCTGACGACACCCCTGTTGCAGCCAGCCGAATTTCTCCTAACGCTCACACCTACGAAGAGATGAAGACGGCTCTTCACGAGCGTGTTGACAAGATTGAGGCCGCTAAAGCCACTTTCCACACCAACGAAGAGGTGTTCTCAAGTATCCGCGATCGGTATGGCATATAAAATAATTGAGTCCACTTGAAAAAGTCAAAAACCGATTATTTTGCTTTGGAACCACTTAATTATCAAATGCAACATTTTTGCAAATAGTATTTTTTCAAGTGAACTCAAAAAATAATAATGTAATAAAATAGAGCCAACTAAAACAATTCCTGATTAATCTTCTTGGCAATTCTATCATCAACTTCTATCAGTGACTTCTTTCCATCTTTAAACTGGATGGCAATTTGATGTGTTCCTTTTTTTCTCGAAGAAAGAGCACCTGCTGCCAAACCGATTGGCCCGAGCAATGCGGCACCTACTAATCCTCGAACTGCTACGTTCCCTGCAGAACGATTCCGCTCCTCTGATATCTCTTCATAAGATTCAACAAGATATTTGTTTATTCGTGCTACAACATTACTGCTCCATCCTTCATATCTGACGATTTCAACTCTATCTAAAATATCGCGTACGCTGCATCCTTTATAGTCGCCCGCGATGACAGTATTACTTGCGCTCATAACTAAGACTTACTGGTTATATACCATCAGTACATCGGTTCTATTTTTTAAAAAAATGTTTTGGCAGTGCCGATGGAATACGCACACAAAAAAAGCGTGGCACTTTTGCGCTTCATCGGTACTTTGAGGTCTTCGACTACCTACCAATTCCAACTACAACGTACAAGCCCACGCGTAAAGCGAGAGCGTTGTCGCATTCTCTGGAATTGGTTTTGAAGTTGTCGAAGTTTCAAAGTACCAGATCAGCTACTTCGCTTTTTCCTATTCTATGGTGTGCATAACAGAATTATGCGGTTTTGCTCATAGGCGTTTTATTTCGTTATCTTATTCTTTTTAGTTCTTATTCTACAGAGTACAAAAGTACAATACTATCTGTTTAGTTTACTATTTCTTTTTCTTCCCACTCATCCCAATTTGTTTCCTCCAGATATTGGGAAATCTGTTCTTTTAGTTCAACAAGACTCTTCGTGGCAACTTCCCAGACTACTATATCATCAATCTGGAAATACTCATGGACTATGTAATTGCGCATACCTTTTACCTTTTTCCATGGAGTGTTTGGGTGCGCTTTCTGAAACTCAGTGGTGAGCATGTTGGCTGCTTCGCCAATTATCTCAATATTCTTAACCACAGCATAATACATCATATCATCATCCACAAGATCCTGATATGTCTTGTCTGTTATATAACGGTTCACCCGTTCTATGGCCGCAAGAATATGTTCCAGTCTTT
>JAEEKL010000131.1 GCA_016282395.1 Bacteroidales bacterium | reverse complement strand
CCTGCACTTCACCGGCTCCGAGCACCATCTGGAGCTCTTAAAGGCGAAAGTGGCGGAAATCCGGCCCGTCTACGAGGAGCGTTTCGGGGTGAAATACCACGTCACCTTCTCGATGCAGGCTGCTTCCACCGACACGCTGGCGGCCACGGAGGACAACCAGCCTTTCCGCGACGAGAACGGCAAGCTGCTCTTCCGTCCCGGCGGACACGGCGCGCTCATCTACAATGTAAACGACCGCGACGCCGACATCCTCTTCGCGAAGAACATCGACAACGTCACCAAGGACCAGAACCTCGCCCCCACCATCATTTACAAGAAAGTGTTGGCGGCGTATCTGTCACAGCTGCAAAGCATTCAGTTCCAATATCTTAAAATCTTAGAAGCTGGCGAGGTGGATCCGATGACGCTGTGCGAGATCATGGACTTCGCCGAATCCAAGCTGATGATTTCCGTTGGGGAGCAGCCGACGGCCGAAGAATTGTATGCACTGATGAACAGACCATTACGTCTCTGTGGTATGGTGAAGAACGAGGGCGAGCCCGGCGGCGGTCCCTTCTGGGTGCGCGACACCGAAGGCAACTGCTCGCTGCAGATCGTGGAGTCGTCACAAATCGACAAGAACAACCCCGAAAAGGCGGCCATCATGGCGAAGGCCACCCACTTCAACCCCGTCGATATGGTCTGCGCCATCAAGAACTACAAGGGCGAGAAATTTGACCTGCTGCGGTACGTCGATCCCAACACAGGCTTCATCTCTTCGAAATCCTACAACGGCAAGACACTGAAAGCCATGGAGTTGCCTGGATTGTGGAACGGCGCGATGGCCAATTGGATCACCATCTTCGTGGAGGTTCCGCTCGCCACGTTCAACCCTGTGAAGACAGTGTTCGACCTGCTGAAACGAAACTGATCAATTAAGAATTAAGCATTGTATGTTGTCCCAGTTGTTGTCAATTGGAAGACAACTGGGACACAGTAGAACATCATTAAACCGATCCGCGAAGATGAACCCCGGCAAGAACAGATGCGAATATTTGAAAGAGATTCGGAAAAGAATCGCCACGGAGAACAATATTCCGTTAGAACAGCGCGAATGTACGTTCAAGGGCGAGTGCTCCGGCACGTGCCCTTTCTGCGAAGCAGAGCTGCGCTACCTCGAAAAGGAACTCCACAAACGCAAAACCCTTGGCAAGGCGGTGACCGTCGCGGGCATCGCACTGTCATCGGTGATGCTGTTCCCCGCCTGCGGCCCGAAAACCGTGCTTGAGGGCGAACCCGAAGCCCCACCCGAGCCGGACACTACACTGACTGTCACCGACTCGGTGCCGGCAGACACGGTAGCGGAACTGCCACCTCCGCCCTGGGAACCCGCTGACCCACCTCTCATGGGAATAGTTGAAGCAGAACCCTATTTCACTGACGAGGGCTTCCCGTCCGAATACGGCACACCACAGGAGTGGTTCATGAGTCAGCTAAAGAATTCGGTGCTACGGGATAGAATCAAGGATAAAATCAACAGTGCCTCCATCGAATACACCACCACGGACGGCATTGTGGAGGATGTCCGTTTCAACGGCTTCCCGAACGACAACGACAGCAAGGAAATCCAACACGAGCTGGAGACCATCATCCGGAAAATGCCCCGCTGGACCTCGACCACACCGGCACCGCAACATCATATTCTCGTCTTGAAGGCGGAAGATTGATTTTTTGCGGAGGACATAAAACTTTGCGTGAATTATCCCCAAAATCTTCCACAATCAAGCAGCCAACAATCAGATTTTGATGAGAAAATAAACGCATTTATATTTTTCGACAACTTGGATTACATCCAAACAAGCCGACAGACGATGAAACTGTCACGTCAGGAGACAAAGCCCGGTTGCAACCGTTGAAAGGACACCGCATTACCTCCGCCACTCCACAAACACTGGCCCAGTGTCCGTCTTGTCTGTGATTTTCACTGTCAACCCCTCGTTTGCCAGCACAATGCGGGGAAAATGTCCGAGAGCACGTTCTAACAGCCAGTCCTCACCTCCGTATCTCGAAGAGAAATGCCCCAGTAACAGCTTTCCCGCACCGCACACCTTGGCGAACTCGGCCGCCTGGCTTGCCGTGGAATGATCATACTTGCAGGCGAGTTCCTCATCCCCTTCGCAGTAGGTGGCGTCGTGGTAAAGCAGGTCCACGCCCCGCAACAGATCCGCGTACTGCATCACCGGACGGGTATCGGAGAGGTATGCGTAGCTACGCACCGGATCCGGCGGAGTGGTCAGCTTTTCATTGGGAATAATCTGCCCATCGGCGGCGGTGAAGTCTCCCCCGCCCCGAATCCGTTCGATTTCAGTGCGCGAGATGCCGTATTGCTGGATGCACTCGGGGATAATGTGCCGACTGCCCGCCTTTTCTCTGAACAGGAATCCGTAGCACGGCACGCGGTGCTCCAATGGGAACGCCGTCACGTCGAAGTGCTGGTCCGAGAAAATCAGAGTCGGTTCTTGACACTCTATCGGGTGAATGCGGATGTCGAATTCAGTGTGGGTGACGAAGAAGTCGATCTGTGCCTTGAGGATATCCACGAAATCGGACGGCACGTGGAGATTGATATCGGTGGTGCGTTTGTCGAGCGACAAGGACGAAAGCAGCCCAACCAGCCCGAGGCAGTGGTCGCCGTGGGCATGGCTGATGAAGATATTCCCCAACTGTCCCGGATGGAAACCGTATTTCATAAGCTGCATCTGCGTGCCCTCGCCGCAGTCAATCATGTACAGTTTACCCAAACGGGTGACAATCTGCGAGGAAGTGTGATGCCTCAGCGACGGCTTCGCGCTCCCGCAACCCAAAATCGTGACAGTGAATTCTACCATGGTGAATGATATTAGAGGGTGCAAAGGTACAAAAAAAATGTATCTTTGCCGCGGAATAACCAATCAAAATGAGTTCTCGAGACATTATCAGAAAACATTGGAAAAGTACCAAATGGCAATCATGTACTATAATCATTGCTGCGGTCATCTCCTTCTTGCTGGTTGTGGCGGACTATGCAATTCAGAACTACACTTTTCCGCTGTTTGATGATGTCTCCAAGATTGCCCTTTTTGACTACTTACTTGGGAATAAAATCGAGAAAAAAAAGAAATTTTTCAATGAGGATTCTGTAACTTATGTCAATTTTGCCAAAGACAAAGTTTTAGTACCCGTGAAGGACATATTCGGTCATACGATAGGGTCGGACGTCATCACAAATCGGGAGACCTTACTCCGTTTCCTTGAACTTGCCGACAGTTCCGACTACAAATACATTTTCCTTGACGTGCGATTCGAGAAGGGATATGAGACCCCATACGATTCGGCCCTATTCGCCCGGATTGAGACAATGCCCCGTTTGATTATCGCCACACACCGAAAGAACGGAAACTATGAGATCGCTGATAAGAATTTGCTTTCCAAGGCCGCTTACGCAGATTATAGAGGGTCTATATTATCAGGATTCACCCGGTATGAGTTTCTACAGGACAATCATCGTTCTGTCGCCTTGCAGATGTTGTATGACATTGATAAACAAGACATCACCAAGTGTTGGTATGGATACCGCACTGGAAAATGGCCCTGTTACAACCTGAAATATATCCCTTTCCCTCACTATTTGTTCAAAGGTGACACCACGAACGTGTCTGATTTCACTTTCAAGGAGAAAATACGCTACCCGTACGCGGGTTCCATGATTCTCAATCGACGGTTGTTTTCCACAGAAGACGTGATCAAGAATCTGCTGAATGACAAGATTATCGTCGCAGGAGACTTCGACAATGACCTGCACGGCACCTATGTAGGTGAAATCCCCGGTCCGGTTCTGTCGTTCGCAGCATACCAATACCTTCATGCCGGGCTACATAAAGTTCAGATTCCTTATTTAGTGTTCTTATTCATACTATATTTTATTATTATATACCTAATTTTCCTTTCCGGCGACCATATTGCAAACTTTATTGAAAACAAGCCTGTGCTGCATTTCTTTCTTTCCCTTTTTAGCCTTACCTCTTTATTTCTGATTGTCAAAATTATTCTCTACGGCTGTTTCCTTATTTCCATGGTAATGATTGTTCCTTCTTTAGCGTTTTGGGTGGTGAGTATCATTTCCTATACCTGGTTCGAAAGAGAGATATATAAAAACAATAATCAAGGTTAGACTATGAAGAAAATTTGTTCCTTTATATTGATAATACTGTCGATGACACTCGCGTCGGCACAGAAAGCCGGGAATGATTATGAAATCATTGGTATATATAAAACTTCCGGTGTGACCATAGACGGTGCTCCGGTCAAAGAGTCAGACACTTTTTCAAAAAAATCCACTATCAACTGGGGCAACAACGAAGAGGCTGTCATAGAAGTCAAGGAGATTGCCACCAGCAATATATACACCTTCTCGAAACGGCAGTTTGATTCCAAAGGCGGCATGATTAAAAATGCTGAGGAATATTTCTATCGCACGAACAAGACTTCCACACGCGAGACCGGCGATGAGGCCTTCTTGACAATCAAGCGGTGCAGCGACCGTTTCGCGTTCAAAGAAAGCCGCATTGCGCTTGTGATCGGCAATACAACATACACCAAGCTGCCCTCCCTGCAAAATCCGCTGCGCGATGCCCTTGCCGTGACCGACAAGCTCCTCTCCCTCGGTTTTGACGTGGTGGAAACCTTCGACTGCAATATCGCGGAGTTCCGCTCCGTCCTCAACCAGTTCGAGCAGATTGCCGACGGATACCAAATTGTCCTTTTCTATTATGCCGGACACGGTATCCAGAAAGACGGCAAGAACTATCTTGTGCCCGTCACCGAGCAGTTGCTAAAACCGACAGACATTGCCAACTGTGTGGATTGCGAGGATGTGCTTCGCTCTTTGGAAAGGACAACATGCCGTTCGCGAATTGTCATCTTCGATGCCTGCCGCAGTTTCAACAGTGCTTTATCCGACAAGAGTCACAAGGGGTTGTCTCAAATGCATCAGCTGGCACCCGGCACCATGGTCGTCTTTTCCACCGGTTTCGGCCAAGTGGCCAGCGACGGGGATGGCAACCACAGCCCCTTCGCTCAGGCGCTGCTTAGCAATATCGGCCAACCCGAAACCAGTTTCGAGATGGAAATAAAGAACGTTGCCAATGAGACATTCCGGCTGACTTCCAACCGCCAGTATCCGGCTATTACCGGCTCGCTGACGGAAACTGTTGTTCTCAACCCCCGCACAAAATCTGCAAAGCCGATCCCAGAAAACACAAATGCCCCCTCGAACGAAAAAGCAAAGCTTTTGGTAGATCAAGGGAAACGAATTTGTAAAGTTGTGGGACAAGAAGACAAAGCGTTCCCATATTTCCAGGAGGCCGCCAATATGGGAGATATAGAGGGCTGTTACCAGTTGGGACATCTTTACCATAATGACAATTTCTCTAATGCCAACATCGATAATGCCATTTTTTGGCTAACCAAAGCTGCCAATATGGGATATTCGGAAGCTATGTTTGAACTTGGTGAGATATATCAAGGACGAGATAATGCGATGGCAAAACAATGGTTTCGTAAAGCCATCGAAAAAGGTCATCCAAAAGCCGCCAACCGTCTCTCCAAAATGAGATAGCTTCTTGAATATGCTCAGAACAATAAAATGAATTAACAAAAAAATCAAAAAATATGAAAAAAATCTCCGTCTTAATGCTTTTTCTTTGCAGCGCACTTTTTTCCGTCGCCCAAACACAGATTGTCACAGGCCACCCTGATTTCAAAGTGAAGGTGACCCGTTGCGCCGCCAGCGGCAAAACTGTTGTCCTCGACATGGTGTTCACCAACGTTTCTGAAACCGATGTGGAAGACTGGAGTATACGTACATTATATTGTAATACGGTCATATATGACAGTGAAGGTAATGTTTATAACGATAATAATCTTGCTGTCAAAGTTAGCAATTTTGACTATTCTACGTATTTCAGTAATCTGAAAATGATCTCTGATGTCCCTATGAAAGTGTCTCTTCAAATCAAAGGAGTACCTGAAACCGTAGAATCTTTGGCGCGAGTGGATTTGCAAGTAACAATTCCGTCCTTTAATATCGGAAACACGCCCGTGAAAATCAAGAACATTCCTATTTCGCGCTAAGAGACCGTTCTTTCACCTCACAGAGAGGGGTAATTCCATTGCAGAAATCCTAAAGAGTTGACCTCATGCAGGGTTTATTCTCCCTTCCCGTTTCTCTCCACACTGTCCGGCCCGATTCCGCGACCTTGCAAATCCTGGTCGTAGGGGTTGGGATAGAACCTGTTCGGCTGGCTTTTGGACGGTTGGCTGCAGAAGTCCATCGTGCCCAAGTTCTCTGTAGGGTGATAGATGGCGCAGCCTAACAGCATGAATTCGCGGTCGAAGGAGAACAGCGCCGCATCGCCCCAGTTGGCGTAGATACGGCAGTCCTCAAACACGGTGCCGATGCTGCCGTGAGACTCGATGAGCGCATATTCTTTGTTGCCGTAGAAGTCACAGTGGGTGAAATGCGCGGCCTCGCAACCCTCCAAGGTCATGATGCCGTAAGTGCAATCGCGGATTTTTGAACTGTAAAGGGCGAAATTCTGCGTACCGCTGAGTTGCAGGCCGTAGGCACCGCAGCCGTAGAGATCACAGTCGATGACTATGTTGTTGCGTCCCCGCGAAACACCGACGACCCCACCCGTGCAGCTTCCACCCACCGTATGTCCGATGGTAAGATTGCTCACCGTGCATTGCTCGCAATCAACAAAATTGAGACAAAAGGCGTAGCGCGGCTCCACCACGATGCGGGAATTGCCCTCGCCTTCTATGACGAGCTGCTTCATGTTCACCATCGTCAGCTGGCGGCCGTCGAACACCTCTTCGCTGACCACCGTGGCCCTGTCACTGCCAATGCCGCCCGAAGCATCCGGCATCCACATCATGAAACGTGTGCGGAACAGACTCTGGTCGTTGAGTAGCGGTGTGAGGTTAATTTCCGTATTCTTGGCTACCAAAACATGGCGGTAGGAACCGATAGCATTGAGGAACTGCTCTGCGGTATAGACGCGGATGCACTCCTCGCCATCGCGCATGACGGTCTCCCCGAAGCTCCCCGAAGCCTTCGGTGCCGGAGCCGACACCTGCACATTGCCGTCAGGGACACCCAGCATCTGCTGTTCAAACTTCGAGCCGTTCCACTTCATCAGAATCTGAATATCACCCTGCGGGGCAAAAATAACAGCCATGATGTCCTTTCCTGTTTGGGGAAGCGCATAGCCCACCACAGCACTCGTGTAGATGCCCGTGCCAAAATCCTCGGCAGAAGTCACGGTCATGGTCTTGGTCTGGTTATCGTAGATATAGAACGTAAGCCCTGAAAACTGCGTGGTAATAGGCTGTCCATCAGCTACAAAGCCATTGTTAACGGCCACTAACTTGTGACGGCCATCCTCACAGTTCCAATAACAGAACTCCGTATATCCGTATGTCTTCGGCAAATAATGCTTTTCATAACGTACAAAGCCGTTCTTCACATCCACGGTGAACGAGGCACCGGAAGTCTTTTCTAACGGCTTACCCTGCTGGTGTTGTTCCCAGTTGTGCTTCACATCGTCCAAAGCCTCGCCGAGGTCATCCTGTGAGAGCACTGCAGTTACGAAATCATTGATTGTAGGCCTGTTGCCCGTGTAATTGACGCGGATATCCTGCGCCTGAACAGCCAAACACGCAACAAGTGCGATAAGGGAAAAAACAACTCTTTTCATCTATTTTCAATTTAGCCGGCAAAAATAAACTTTTTACAAAACACTTTTACAACCGCCCCCCCCCATCATCTCATCATCTCATCATCCAATTATCTCATCGTACTCCATCCAACAACAAATCCCCCAACCCGATATGATACCCTTCGGAAACGAACAGGATATTGCCCTCTTTGTCGAGGATAAGACAGACAGGACGCTCTCCTGTGGTGTGCGATAAAGAACCGTCATGAACCGCATTCTTCAGGGCTGACAACACGCTCTCGGTGAGGTCGCTGACATTTTCGGAGACCACTTCCACATTGGCGGGCTGGTTCTTCTCCGCCTTCCAATTCGCATTGTTGGCAACCAGCAAAACCTTGCCACCCCAAGCTTCGTAGTCGGCTCTCTTCGCAGCAAGTTCCTTGGCCAAATGGTTGGTCGGTTCCGTGCCGGGGGCTACCAGACAGAGCACCATCTTTTCTTTTCCAGATTCCTTAAGTAAATCCAATAAAGATTTGTTATTCAGTTTATTGACATTTATATCCAAATGGCCATAGTTATTGTCTCGAGGCACCAACTCAGGTATTGAAATAGTCTGTTTCTCATTCTCTTTCAACGGGAAGAAATAGAGTTCTGATAACACCTCTCCATCGCTATAGCGGTTGCCAGAGGAAAGGCAATAGTTGCCCGGAGGAAGGTTGAGAACGATGTCTCGGGTCTCCACACGGGGGTCGCCTTCGAAATCGTAGGAAACATACTCGCCGTTTTCAAACCGCTGCAGCGTGTAATGGGTGTAATACGTGTAACCCTTCGGGTTGTGAAGGGTCAGCGTGACCAACTTGTCATTCGGTATAACCGACTCCTTTTCAAAAGTAATCTCCTGCCAATCACCTTTTTGCCAGACGTAAATTTTGTTGGAAGCGTTATCCAGATAACAGGGAATAAAGAGGCTGCGGCATGCGGCGACGAAGAAGATGTCGCGGGAATGCTCGTCAGAACGGCGGGTCTTCATCACACCCATCGGGCTGATCGGACAGTTGTAGTAGTTGCAGAGCGGATCCACGGTTACGTTAGCTTTTGTCCAGTTTATCAGTTGGTTAACGGACGGAGTGGAATTTCCGGGAAAGATATTGAGAAACGCCTCACGCAGATCGTGACGCCAGTCGCGGATCAGTTCGTTGGAGATGCGGGCAGGCAGAATACCTTTGATGAAAACCTCCACAGGGTACTTACCAGCCTTGTAAGTCACGAGCTGGCTCTCCAACGTCTCCGCCTTAGTATCGCGCAAATCTTTGTCCGCCAATGCTTTGACAAAATCTTTCAGATAAAGTCCATCCACCTTTTTGCTATGGTTTTGCAGGAACTTGATGATTTCGGCATGGTTGCCCTCACTACGATGAATCACGTCGTAGAACTCATCGGCGGTGAAATAGTCATTATGATATTTGTCGGTTTGTATCTTAGTCGGGAAGGTGGCACGATAAGCCTCGCGCATCTTATCCTCTTTGGCCATCCGCTCATTGCAGGTCTGTTGTGCAGAAACGCTTACATTGTTGTCCAACGGCTTGCCAACAGGAGGGACCATATCAAACATCTGGAGGAGAACGCCTTCAGACATCCACTCCTTCGGCACTGTCCCGCCCAATTGCAACACCAGATGGTTCTGTTTGCGCAGATCAATCTTGTCGTAGGCATACTCATCGCCCTTTTTAGCCCAGATCAGCAGGTCACCGAGACCCGTATTCAGCTTCGCACAGCCGTTCTCATCGGTTTTCACTTCAGCAAGGGTGTAGTATTCAGCGTAGTTGTAGAGTTTGAAGCATACGGTAGCATCTTTCACCGGATGGTGATTACGATTATAGACATGGACGTATGCCGTGACCGTATCTGCGTAGTTGGAGAGCAGGTTGATGCAGGAATAGTACGGCGTGCGCTTGTTGACCTCTTCAGGACCTTCGTAGCGACCGAAGACGTTGGTGTGTACCATCATCGTGCGCGTGGAGACGTTGGCAAACCAGCCCATGTTGAGGGCGGGCGCGGGCTCGCAGGCACCGAGGAAGTACCACTTGCCCTCCACCCAAACTTCCACCCAGGCGTGGTTGTCGTCGCAGTGCGCCCAGCGCGGGGTGTAGCACTGGCGGGCGGGGATGCCTACAGCGCGGAGAGCCGTCACCGTGAGGGTACTCTCCTCGCCGCAACGCCCGTGCGAGGTCTTCAGCGTGGCCAATGGTGCCGATGTCCTTGCATCAGCAGGCTGATAATCGACGTATTCGTGGCACCAATGGTTCACCTCCAACGCCGCATCGTACATGCTCATATCCTTGATACGATTCTTCAGCTGATGGAAGATATACGACCGCGCGGTGTCCAAATTCTCATTGTTCACGCGATAAACGACCACGAAATGGCGGAAAATGTCTTCGGGGATGGTCTTACCCCATGAAAAAGTATTCCGCGCCTCCATTGCAACCTTCACCTGCTGCTCGAAAAACTCGAAATCGTAGTCGGCAAGGTCGCTCTGCGGCATGTAGGCGTACAAGAACATGAGGTAGCGGTAGATACTGCGGCTCTGCTCCACAGACTTCAGGTTATACATTCCGACCTGATCACGCACCTCCTGCGAGATGTCTTGGCGGTTGAAATAGTCCTGCTGAACCGCTGCCCAATAATCCTTCTGCGCCATGCCCCGCGGCACAAATAATGATAACAACAAACAGTTAAAAACTACAAACAAAACAAATCTCCTATTCATAATTCATCATTCATTATACATCATTCATCATTTCCCCGCCAACTGCTCAACAAGCCTTGTCACCGCATCGGCATCCGTCTCCCACGCTCCGTCAGGACGGGTGATTTTGCAAGAGCCGTGAATCTCCGAAACACCGGTTTTTTCCCGCAATGCCGCTGCATTTTCCGGTGTGATTCCGCTGCCGGCAAGAATCTTGATGCGTCCATTTGCTTGTTGCACAAGCTGTTTCAGCAAATCCGCGCCTTCCATAGCGGTAGGTTTGCAACCGGAGGTCAGGATACGGGCGCAACCGCAATCAATAATTTGCTCCAACGCTTTCAAGGGTTCAGGACAACGGTCGAAGGCACGATGGAACGTTACCGGCAGCGGGGCGGCTAATTTCACGAACCGACGGGTCAGCTCCGTGTCAATGCTTCCGTCAGGATGCAGGAATCCGACCACAATGCCAGCTACGCCAGCTTTCTTGCAGTATTTCACATCTTCCTCCGTCGTTTTGATTTCCAGTTCGTTGTAACAAAAGTCGCCGCCACGAGGACGAATCAGGACAAACACTTGCAGTTCTAATTCCTTGACGGCATATTCGATGGTGGCGTGCGATGGTGTAGTGCCACCCTCCACCAGTCCCTGACACAACTCAATACGCACTGCACCACCGGCTTTTGCGTTCGCCGCCGACTGGATGGAGCCGCAGCAGATTTCGATTTGGGTCTTGTTCATATTACGTTTCACTAACTTGATTCATAACTGTCACGAACACATCGGGCAAGCCTTCTTGATAACTTTTTTTGCGTTGGCCACATATCTGCGGGCCACTTCTATCGAATCTTGTTTTTCCATTGGTTTAAGGATGAAATAAAGGGGCAACCGTAGCAGCCGCGCCCCTTGTCATTTAGATTCTTCGATTAGTCACGGAGACAGCGGACGGACATGCGCAAACCTTTGTTAGGGTACTCATCACCTCCGTAACTCCTAAACACAAATGCACTATAAGAAAGTAACGTACGTTCCCAAGCATTACCCGCACTTACTTCCGTAGAAGTCCAGAATGCTGCACATTCATAAAAGTACTGATTATAAAGGACCTCATATGCGCCTGCCGGAATGGCAAAAAAGCCAGACGCATTGCGATCCACATACTCCATGTTTCCGGGTGCATTGACTTCGGATGAGCTCACCCAACTGCTACCACCTGCCAATCTGCCCGCATGATCACCTCTATCTCCAACAATTGCTACGTCCATTGTGGTCTGCGTAGCCTCCATTGTATTCCACTCCTCGTCAGTGGGAAGATGCCACCCTGTAGGACAAGCCATATTTGCCGCCACCCAGTTATAAAGGTATCCTCGCTCTATCAAAGGGATATCACTTACGATGGGGAGGTCTGAATAGCATGGGTTATTGTATTCTATTGTATAAGTACCAGAAGAAAGAGGAATGTCGGTGCCATCGGGGAATTTTGTTGTACGCAAATTCTCTTTCATCCAACACTGGCCTCCAATCTGCACCGTATTATAAATATTGCCTTCAATATCCGTCACTGTAGGAGTTTCTGGACAAGGGGAGCCGACCTCATATAACACAAGCGTTATTAGCTCATCTTCATATTGGTTTTTCCTAATCTCAGCACTGATTCTCGAAGATGAAAAACCCCGATACCTCATTTCATCACCCAGTTCATAGGGATGGCTGGAGGTGCTTTTCAATCGAATATCAGCCGTGTTTTCTCCGGCAACGCCATTGTATGAGATACGGTTAGCACCAGATCGCCCGGTATTCTCTATTTTCAAACTACGGACTCCTGAGGAGGTCTTCACCGAAAGCAAAAACATCTGCGGTGTGGTGAGCGAAATGGTGAAGATGTTTCCGCCCTCTTGTAACAGGCCATTATACTCTGCAAAAACGCGTCCACCCATGTCGGTAATCTTAATCTCAACTGTCTCAGATTCCATTGATTGTATATTCACTTTTGCAGTGCCATTAAAAGGATTTGGCATTACCTGCAAGCTGTTTTCACTGAGATGGTTTTGAATACCTGTTCCCACCATCAACGTAAAAGTCGTATCAGGATAGTAGATGGTTTCCTGCCAGTTGCGGGTAATGTTTTCAATGGTTATACTATCGGGCTGCAAGTAGCTACCATCTGTATTTTGGCACTCAAAGGTCAGCGTCACGCTGTTTTGCGCAAAAGCCATTGTCATGCCCATCAAGACAAGGATTAGGGAAAAAAGTTTCTTCATTTTCTCTTTTATTATGTTTGTTAAAAATATTGTTCCTCAACCAACAAATCGTTTCCCAACGTCAGTCCCGCACACAGCAAATCTCAATTTCCATTAGTAGTTCTCGGTTAATTCCCCGCGCAGGGACATTTTCAACAATTTCCGTATGGTATCCAATGGATAACCCTCGCCGAAGAGGTACATCAGCTTGGTGAGGGCCGCCTCGGTGGTCATGTCACTGCCAGAGGTAACGCCGATGTCGGCAAGGTGCTTGCCCGTGGCGTAGCGTTGCATCTCCACGCCGCCACCGCCCTTGCATTGGGAGATGTTGACGAGGATGATGTCACGGTCGATGGCGTCCTTGAGAATCTTGAGGAAATCAGGAGATGTCGGGGCATTGCCCACACCGAAGGTCTCCAGCACAACAGCGTGCAAACCTTCCGTGTTCAGCATGGCTTCCATGGTTGCAAGGTTAATGCCAGGGAAGAGTTTGATGAGCCCCACGTTGTTATCCATCTTGTGGTGGGCGATAAAAGTGCCGGGGACGCTCCTGGGGAGCAGACAGTGCTCGTTATAGGATATCTCGGTGCCTACATTTGCCAGATGTGGGTAGTTGGGCGAGTGAAAGGCGTTGAAGCTGGCGGCATCGTCCTTATAGATGCGGTTGCCACGGAAAAGGGCGGTCTGGAAAAAAAGACACACCTCGTTCAGCATAGGCCTTCCGTCTTTTTGGTCAGCGGCAAAGCCAATGGCGTTGAGGATGTTGCGACGGCCGTCGGTGCGCAACACACCCAAAGGCAGCTGCGAACCAGTGATGATGACGGGCTTGTCAAGATTCTCTAACAGGAAGCTGAGCGCCGAGGAGGTGTAGGCCATCGTGTCGGTGCCGTGCAGCACCACAAAACCGTCATAGTTCTGATATTCGGTCTCGATCATATCAACCAACCGGAGCCAGAACTGCGGGTTGGTGTCCGAAGAGTCGATGAGAGGCAGCAAGCTCTTGAAGGTG
>JAEEKL010000130.1 GCA_016282395.1 Bacteroidales bacterium | reverse complement strand
GCAACTCGCGGAAGAAGGCCACTACGACAAGCACTAACCCGTAGCCGAGACCGTTCATCACGCCGTCCATGGACGACGGGAATGGCTTGTGCGACCGCGCGAAGGCCCCCAACCGGCCCAGGATGATGCAGTTGGTAATGATCAAGCCCACGAACACCGACAGCATTTTGCTCACGTCGTAGAGATACGACTGCAGCAACAGATCCACGAGGATGACGAAGAAGGAGACCACCAACAGCTGCACGATGATGCGGATGCGCGGCGGTATCGTGTTGCGCATCAGGGAGATGATGAAGTTTGAGCAAGCACAGACCACCGTCACGGAGAGCGCCATGACCACGGCGGGCTTGAGCTGCGCGGTCACCGCCAACGCCGAGCAGATGCCCAACGTCTGCACTAAAATCGGGTTGTCTTTGCTGAGAGGTCCGAGATACTTCTTCATACTGAAATTATAAGGTGGTTAAGGAGAGATATTCTTACATTACCTCATTATCGTCACTTTCTTTGTTATCCCGTTGCCTGTGCGTACCACATAAATTCCGCTGGTTTTGATGGTAAACACGCGATGGTTGGAATCGTTACACGCCTCACAGACAACACGTTTGCCGGTCATGTCATAGATTTCCACGGGAATGCCCTCTGCGTTATCGACCACAATCTTGTTTGCATAACTGTAAATATTGAGACTATGGTTAGTTATATCTTCAATGCCGACGGTGGGCTGGAAATGAGCGGTGTAAGTCGCATTACCAGTCACGGTCACGGTTCTCGGATTACTGGTGAAATTGTCACTCCAGCGCACAAATTCGTAGCCAGGGTAGGGGACAGCCTCAATCTGGATGTTGCTACCGGCGGGGAAAGTGCCGCCGCCGGTGGCAGTGCCCATCGAAGGCTGGGCACTATTGACGGTGATGGTGTATTGCTGCGGGGGTGTACCGCTCGAAAGTACAGCACGTATCATCCAAGTGTAAGGTAAATTATAATCATAAACAGATGCCCAAAATTGACCGTCTGTGGACACCCAGGATCCGTCAGGGTTCCCGGCATAGTTGCTGCCCGCCGCCGGATAGTCAGTATCCGCATTGTAGAACGTTATCCACAGGGGCTGAGAATGGTTTATCGTGACAGGATTGGTTAAAGTCACGGTTTGCCAGTCTTCAGTACCGTTGAGCGTGTAGTTTTGGCTGTACACAAGGGTCCCTGGTGCGTCAGTCCCGCCCTGATAGACATTCAACTCGTATGTGCCGGCGTAATTATCCATGATTTTGACGGCACTGAGTGTATTATAGCCGGACAGTTCGCCGGCAGGAAAGCGGATGCCCCAATAAAGCGTTCCGCCTGCTCCAACGTTGCTTGCAAACGTGCCGTTGTCGTAATGGTGTTCTGTCGTCCCAAGATTGTCAAAATAAGCGGTGTAGGTGGCGTCGCCGGTGACCACAACGGTACGAGGGTTCTCAGTGCTCCCGTCATTCCATCCCGTGAACCGATAGCCCGAAAATGCAGTGGCTTCGATGCTGATGTTGTCTCCGGAATCGTAGGTCCCACCGCCAGTGGCTGTACCCATCGTGCTGTTCGCAGAAAGTGTGGTAATCTGGTAACTGCTTGATGTGGCATTGGTAATGGAAACAGCATCTAACAATAGGTAAAAGCCGTCGTAAGTGTTGTGTTGGAAGGCAATTCTCACGGTTTGACCATGGTAGGCGGCCAAACTTACGCTATACTGCTGATATGTGGTGGAGGAAATGGAGGTCAACGGCATTAGCGTGATGTTGAAATCGGAGTAATTTGTGCCTGCGCCAGTGGTAAGTTTCACCGCGATGTCATCAGGGTAGGAAGTGTTGCCGCATCGGACATAGAAGTTGAGATCGTAAGATCCTGTCGCGGGCAAGGAGATGAACGGGGTGATGAGAAGGTTGTTCGCGTTCAACGCGCCGCCAAGTTCGCTGTTGTAGGAATAGGAACCCATGGAGAGTGTTCCGTCATACGCCGCTCCTGTCGCCCAGAACCAGTTGTTGCCGTCGCCGTCGCCGTCAATGACAGACCAACACGACAAATCGTTTTCGAAACTTTCTGTCCATGGAAATTGGGTGACGGTGCATGGATCGGTCGGATCTGAGGAATCGCAGGGGCTGCTGATGGTGTAGCTGCCTGAAGGATTGTCGGTAACATTTAATAGAGTGATCCCGTTGCTGTTGATAACCGTGAAGGCACATTCACCGTCCCAAGATCCCGAACTCCAATTGAGAATCAAACTCGAAGAACAGACGGAGAAAGTTTGTGTGGTGGAACTCTCTTCGCATGTGGCGGTGCCATAGACGGAGCCTGATGCGGATGTGAGGGTGAGGTAAGCACCGTTCCAACCGTCTCCATAGCTGTCGGTCATTTGCAAGGTTATGGTACACATGTCGTTGGAAGAGCATTCGTTCTGCGTCACTTGAATGGTGACGTTTTGGGATCCTTGAGTGACAGTGATGACAGCACTGCGCACAGCACCAGTGTTGTTGGCCGTTGCGGTGGCTGTGACAGTGGCAGAGCTGCTGGAGTTTCCGCCGCTTGGGGTCAGAGTAAGCCAAGATGCGTTACTGCTGGCACTCCACGGGGCACTGCTGGTTGCGTTCGGGATTACGTTGAATGTAAGAGAACTGCTTTCCTGTGGGAATGTCAATGTTGGGGTGCTGACAAACAGTGCCCCATCCGGTTCAATGCCCACAATGACGGCCATGCCATCGTTTAAAGTATAAATGTCGGGATTTAAATTGTTATGCGCGAAATAGCCGTCCAGATAGCTGCCCCAGCCCCAGTTGATGTGGAACAACCCGTTGTTGTCGTAACCATCGCACACAAAAGCATGACCACCGGCATCACCTCCTCCTCTCTCCAATAAGGGTCTGCCGGCATTCAACTCGTTAGTGAGCGTGCTGATCCAATAAGAATCAGTGACCTCATCCTTATAGACACTGTGAAGAGTGTTTTTATAACGGAAATAGTTCTTCAGCGCATTTTCAGAACAGGCAACTTCAGAGTATCCGTAAGAATTTAATACTGCGCCGCTACCATCAATTCCGTAGTTCATCTCAACGGCCACACCGATGTGGTACATCAGTGTAGCCACGGCATTCACCTGGGCGGACGAGCTGGAGGCACTGAGGAAATTGGGCATCATGTTCCAGTTGTAAGTGGTTGCACCAAAATTCGCTGATTGGTAGCCGAAATTGTCATCAGTGTAGCTGTGACTGCCAATACCTGTCGCCGGCCAGTTCCAAAATTTCATCACTTGGGCAGTGGCCGTCGCGACACAGCCGGTCACAGCGTGTACATCTGCCGAATCGGGACATAAGTTGTTGTAGTAAGGACTCTGATCCCACGTGGTGGCAAGCAGCGGTGCCACTGCCGTGGTGAGCTGGGGCGTGTACGTCCCTTCGAGAAAGGAACCCCATAGCTGCTCTATCTCATTGGTGGCAGGTATGTTGTGTTCCCTACAGTAAGCGATTTCCTGCTCGTACCGTTGCAGGAAAGAGAACACATGGGCAGGCAGCGGGGTGATGAACCGGTTGTCGGTGGAATAGCCGAGAATCGGCTGCACACGGTTGTCGGCAGCCACGATGACAAAGCCGTTGGTTGCATCCTGCGTGAAAATGTAGAACTCTTGGAATCCAGCCTCGGTGGAGATGTCTGTCCACTTTCCCGGTTCGTTTTCACCCGTGACTGTTGTCCAAAAATGGTTAGCGACTTGCCGCGCTGCGGATGGATCCACGGGATTGCTATAACACAGGCATGAGAACAGAATAATAATGGTGGTAAAAATGGTTGTTTTATTCATGCAGATAGCTTTGAAATTAATAACTTAACTTAAAATAATGCCGTAAAATGCAACTACAGGTTATTATTCGTAGTAGTCGAAGCGAAGGTGTTTCACCGAGATACCCTTGTTTTGCAGTTCTTGTAATGATTGGATGCCGATTTTCAGATGCGTGAGTGCATAATTCTCCGTCACTTTCTTGTCGGACTGTTCTGTTTTGATGCCTTCGGGGAGCATAGGCTGGTCGGAGACCATCAGCAGCGCACCCGTGGGGATGCGGTTGTAGAAGCCGACGGAAAAGAGGGTGGCGGTTTCCATATCGACGGCGGTGGCGCGGATGCTGCGGAGGTAGTCCTTGAATTTCTCGTCATGCTCCCACACGCGGCGGTTGGTCGTATAGACCGTTCCGGTCCAATATTCCAATCCGTAGCTGCTGATGGTGGCGGAGATGGCCTTTTCCAGATTGAAGGCAGGCAGTGCGGGCACCTCCTCCGGGAAATAGTCGCGAGAGGTTCCCTCGCCGCGAATGCCCGCGATGGGGAGCAGCATGGCACCCAATCCGATGTAAGACTTCAGACTGCCGCATTTGCCGAGGAACAATACGGCTTTGGGCTTCACCGCCGTCAGTAAATCCATAATGGTGGCGGCGTTCGCACTGCCCATCATGAAGTTGATGATGGTGATGTTGTCGCTCGTGGCGCACTGCATAGACTTCTCCATGCCGCAGACTTTCGCACCGGTCAGCTCTGCGAAATTAAGTACATAACTTTGAAAATTGGTCAGCAAAATGTATTGACCGAACTCTTCGAGCGGCATCCCTGTGTAACGCGGAAGCCAGTTTTTAACAATGTCGTCTTTGGATTTTAACATGATTGTAAAGGTTTTGCGATTTGTGGTTTGTGGTTTGCGATAAATGAACAGAGGTCAATGTTGGGTATTGGAATGTCCTGGATGGCGTGTCCGATGTGTTCCAATAGTATGAAATTGAGGAGATTATTATGGTTTTTCTTGTCGTTTTGCATATAATTGACTAATTTCGGCAAAATGTCGGATGTTATCGGCATGATGTCGAAATGTTTGGTAAGAAAATCGGCAATTTGTTGCCACTCCTCCTGCGGGAGATGACCGAGTCGCGTAGAGAGAAGGCTTTCGTAATAGAGGCCTTGCGCCACAGCAATCCCGTGAGCGACAGGTTTTCCTGACTCTGAACAATAGCTCTCAATCGCATGACCGAATGTGTGACCGAAATTCAGAACATGACGGATATGGCGGTCGTAAGGGTCTTTTTCGACAATATCTTGCTTAAACTTGATACAAAAATCAATATATTCAGCCTTTATGGAAAAAATATTGTCAAAGTTGCACAATTCTTGAAATAATTCAAAAGAACCGATGAGCGCGTATTTCACCAGTTCGCCGAAACCGCTGCGCAGTTCCTCTTCAGGAAGTGTTTTCAGCAATGTCACGTCGGCAGGCAGAAGGATGTCTGGGAAGCGGAACGTTCCGACTCCGTTTTTCAGGAATTGCAGGTTGACCCCGTTTTTGCCGCCTATAGCCGCATCAATCATGGCCAGTAGGGTGGTGGGGCAGTTGGCGAAGCGGATGCCGCGTTTGTAGGTGGAAGCCACAAAGCCGCCGAGGTCGCACACCATCCCGCCCCCGAAATTCAATAGGAAAAGGTCTCTGTCATACTTTTTCTCGGCAAAATGACGCCAGATGGAAATGGCCGTTTCAATGGATTTGGACGCTTCGCCAGAGGGTAGCACGATTTTGTCCGCAGTGACACTCTTCGACAGCTCGGCAAAGTAGTCCGCATAATGCTTTTCCACATTCCCGTCGGTGAGAATCACCATGCTATGGATATTCTCATGCTGGAAATACTCCGTCAGCTGTCGTATGATGTCCGTTTTGCCCATTATCCTTCCATTTGTACCGCCACGTATTCGGTTTTGCCGTCCAACGGCGGGTTTATCTTGCACAGTTTTACTGTGGCGTTCAGCACTTGTGGAAAATCGTGCTTGATTTCGCGGAGAATGTGGTCTGCCACAGTCTCTATAAGATGCCGGGGCGTGTCCATCACTCTCCGTATGGTTCTGTAAACCAGTTGGTAGTTCACTGATTGATCCACGTCATCGCTTGCTACGGCCGCTTCCGCGTCATAGGTAAGAGTCACATCCACAACGAAATGTGTGCCAATCTTCTGCTCTTCCTCGAAACAGCCGTGATAGGCATAAAACCGCATTCCTGTCAAAAAAATCGTCACGTTTTTCATAAACTTTAACTGTCTGGTTTTCTTTAATATATAATGGACGTATGCGATACGTCCCTACAAACAATCCTCATTCCCAACTTCCTGCTTCCTGTTACCTGTTACCTCTTCCCTTTTCTCTATTTCGGTGTCATCTTCAACATTACAATCGTGATTATCAAGAAGATAATGTTCGGAAACCACGTGCCGAGTATGGGTGGGAGGCCGCCAGATACGGAGAACACCGTGGAAATCTGCTGTAGGAAGATGAACGAAAAGGCCAGTCCCATGCCGATGAACACGTGGACACCGACTCCTCGCGTGGATTTCCGGCAGGATACGCTCACCCCCAACAGGGTCATGATGATGATGCCCACCGGATTGGCCAGGCGTTTGTGCTGCTCAATCTGGTAGTTGGCCAGCAGCGATGACCCCCTCATGCGCTCCTCTCGGATAAACTGACGTAACTCCCTGTAAGACATTGTCTCACTGACAAAGGCATCTTGATAGAGGTTCCTCGGCAAAATGTTGAACACGGTATCGAAATCATCCCCGCGGGTGATGATTTCCTCATTGTCGGGGGTGATGACGCGGCGGGTGAAACGATGCAGCTGCCATACGTTTTTCTCTTCATTGTACTCAATGGTCTGCGCAGAAATTTTCAGCTTGATGGCATTGCTGCCGAACTCCTCGTAAGTGAAATTGTAGCCGATCCCCTCAACCTTGTCCCACCGTTCCAGAAAAATGTAACTGTTTTTTGAGTTTTTGATGTGCAGGTAGGTGGCGGCGATGTTCCTGTGTCCGAAATACTGGTATTTGAAATTGTTCAGTTTCCCGTTGGTGTGCGGAACAATGATGTTCGAAAGCAGCAACGATAACACCATGATAATCAAAGCCCCCGTGATGTAGGGGACCAACATCCTGTTGAAACTGATGCCGTTGTCAAAGATGGAGATGATCTCGTTGCACGAGGAGAGTTTGGAGGTGAACCAGATCACGCTGATGAAGGTGAACAGCGGGATGAACAGGTTGATGAAATAGGGGATGAAGTTGAAATAGTAGCCGGTGATCACTTTCATGGCGGGAATGTTGTGGCTCATGAACCGCTGGATGTTCTCTGACACGTCGAACACCACCACGATGGTCATCAGCAGCGTGATGGCGAATGCCGTTGTCCCCAGCATTTTCCGGAGCAGATAGCGGTCGATGATTTTCCAACCTATTCTCTCCCGAACACGTTCGTCAAAATCTCTTATCTGTTTGAGCAATTTCATAATATATACATATACCACGCGCCGTGTTTCAGACTTGAAAACAGGGCGGCGGCCTGACCTAAATTGGAGGTGCAAAAATAGTCATTTTTCTTTTCACTTCTCGGAAAACAAAAAAGCGGCGGAATCCGAGGATGCCGCCGCCAGAAACTATTCAAAATTATGGGATTATTCTGTTGTTTCGGGAACAACGTTGAGTTTAAGGGTCACCTTGAAGTCGCGGTGCAGGTTCACCTGGGCGGTGTATTGACCCAACTCTTTGATGCGGTCTTCGCTGATGGCGATTTTGTGACGGTCGATCTCGATGTCGTGCTGGGCCTTGAGGGCTTCAGCGACCATGATGTTGTT
>JAEEKL010000015.1 GCA_016282395.1 Bacteroidales bacterium | reverse complement strand
GCTCCCGGATTTCGTAATTGTTCTTGAAAAAGTCCGACTGCACGTACTCCGACAGCTTGTCAACCGGCGACATCCCGTTGGCCTCGGCCGCCCGGTTCCAATCCCAGAACGGACGGAAAAGCGTGTCCACGGCCTGCTCCACCCGCTTCGCCACCTCCGCCGGAATCTTCTGATTATCAGTTTTTTCAACAGCAACATTCGCCTCCTTGGAAGGCATATCCGCATGGTTTGAAAACTCTTGGGATGGTTGCCGAAGCGTTACATCCTCCTCATCCGCAACCCTTTCGGAAGTCACCACGTCCAACGGGGCATTCTCCACCTCCAGCGCTTGTCCTTCCACCGGCTTTTCCGCTGCTTTTGGCGAAAGCACCCACGCCGCTATCCCGATGACGGCCACGGCGGTCAGGATGACGAGCATCGGGAGCAGTCGTTGACGGCGCTCCATCCGCTGCAGAATCTCCTCCGCATTGCCGAAGCGCTTCTCGCGGTCAGGCTGCGTGCACTTGCGGGCGATCCCCCGGTAAGCATGCGGGAAAATCCGCCGCAAGACGACCCCGAAGGCGTAGATGTCGGCACGGCAATCCAACGCCACGCCGCCGCTCTTCTGCTCGGGCGCCGCGTACTTGTCCGACCCCGCCGGCTGCTTGAAAACGCCGTGGTAGTCGGTGTCCGCCAATCCGAAATCGATGATTTTCACGTTGTGACCGTTGTGGGTAATCAAGATGTTGTCGGGTTTCAGGTCGCGGTGGATGATCTGTTTGCCGTGGAAATAGGACATCGCCGACAGGCCCTCCTTCGCAATCTTCCTCCGCACGGCCGCCGACGGCTTCTGTAGGAGGAACTCCTTGAGCGTGCATCCATCCACATACTCCATCACGATGCAGGGTCCCGCGACCGGGTCGGTCTCGAAGCTGAACGTGTGCGCGATGTTGGGATGGTCCATCTGCACCCCCAATTCGAACTCTTTGGTCAGCAACTCGTTATAGACCGCCTTCCGTTGAAATTCCGGTTTCAGGCCCTTCAGCACGAACCATTTGCCGTACCGTTTTGCCTTATACAAGCGGTTGAAGCCGCCCGACGGGATTTCCGCATACGCGGTGAACACGTCCGAGATGTTCTCGAACGAGGAGGTGACTTCGCCGGAGGAGGAAGCCGGATCTGAACTTTTACGCAATTCGCTGGAATCGGACATATCGGCGGCAAAAGTACACAAATTACGGATATACACTGACACCCGCAAAAAAGTGTATCTTTGCCGCGAAAAACCATCCTATAGTATGAAAACCCACTTATTCGCCATCGCCGTTCTGCTCGTCCTGTTGTGCGGATGCCACCGAGACCGTCGGCCCGTCAAGCACTTCGAAGGGCAGACGTTCGGCACCACCTATTCCATCACCTGCGTCACCGATCCTGCAGACAAGCGTCCGCTCCCGCACGCGCAAATCGACTCGCTGCTGGCGGAGCTGTCGCACACATTCTCCATTTTCGACACCACCTCCATCATTTACCGTTGGAACAAGGGAGAGGATGTCGAGCTGAACGAAGATTTCCTCAACGTGCTCCGACTTTCCAAGACAATCAGCACCAATACCGACGGCGCGTTCGACTGCACCGTGCAGCCGCTGGTGCAGCTGTGGGGATTCGGCAAGGACGGCGTGCGGCATACGGTTGGTGACGACACGTTGACAGCCGTTCGCGAGTTCGTCGGTTTCCAACTTGTTGACTTGCAAGGCAACAACATCCTTCGCAAAGATCCTCGCGTGCAGCTGAACTTCAACGCCGTGGCGAAAGGCTATGCGGTCGATCGGGTGGCCGACTGGTTAGTGGACAACGGCTATGCAGACTGTCTCGTCGAGATCGGCGGGGAGGTGGCGGCTCGCGGCAACAAGAACGGCAAGCCCTGGAAGGTGGGCATCCAGGTGCCGACCAAGACAGCCGACGGGGCGCGGGAGAGCTTCGAAAGCCTTCCCCTACCCGACCGTCGCGCCGTGGCCACGAGCGGCAACTACCGCAACTACTTCGAGGAGGGCGGTGTGCGCTACACCCACATCCTCGACCCGCGCACCGGCCAGCCTGAGCGCACCAACCTGCTGAGTGTCACGGTCGTCGCCCCCGACTGCGCCACCGCCGACGCTTACGCCACCGCCTTCATGGTGCTCGGCCACGAGAAGTCCGCACAAATCGTGAAACAGCATCCGGAATTAGAGGCGTGGTTCATTGTTGCGGACGGGGACGGAGGGTGGAAGACAATTAAGAATTAAGAATTATGAATTATGAATTATGAATGAAGTTGCAATCTATGATTAAGAACAAGATACTAAAGAGACTCCAAGATTATAACCGTCTTAATGAGACAGTCTTCATGGGAGTGCTTTCCCTTTTCTGTTTCGCTATATCCATCTTTCGGTTTGTCTATACGGACACCAACGTCTTTCTTTTCCTGAATTGGAATCTGTTTTTAGCGTTTGTGCCTTGGGCTTTCTCCAGTTTGATGGTCATAAAACCCAAACTCCGCCACTCTAAATGGATGTTTGTCGTTTTGCTTTGTCTGTGGCTACTCTTTTTCCCGAATGCGCCATACATTCTGACAGACTTGTTTCACCTTCGTCTCACTTCAGCCATGCCAATATGGTTCGACTTGGTTCTTATTCTCTCTTTTGCCTGGACGGGACTTCTGTTCGGCTTTCTTAGTCTTTGGGACATAGAGGATTTACTCAGAAACCGCCTCAAAGAAAAATATGTCATCGGCATTTCTGTCCTGTTGCTTTTCATCGGCAGTTTTGGCATTTACATTGGCAGGTATCTGCGGTGGAACAGCTGGGATATCCTTACCTCACCCTTTCAGCTATTGTATGACATAGGCGATCGTTTGGTCAATCCATTGTCACATCCCAGAACCTGGGGCGTGACACTTCTAATGGGACTGTTTCTCAACATGCTGTACTTTTCTTTCAGAATGATAAGGAAGAGAATGTGCCCTGGAGTCTTCGACGAAGAGGATATTCCTTACGCAGATGAAGTAGACTACCACGGGAAAAGAGTTTTTCTTGATGAAGAAGGGTTTGGAATAATTGAAATAGAAGGAAAATATGGGTATATTGACAAGAATAAAAATTTGGTGATCAAAGCGGTGTATGACGATGCATATCCATTCTACAATGGGAATGCCCCCGCCAAAATGAACGGGAAGTGGGGACTCATCGACAAAAAAGGGAAATACATTATTGAGCCAGAATACGATGATATTGAGGCCTTTCATGAAGGGTTGGCATTGGTTGAACTTCATGGGAAAAATGGTTACATCAACAGGCAGGGCGAAATTGTGATTCCTATGGTTTACGACCAAGCATCTGTTTTCCAAGATGGTCAAGCCCTTGTTTCATTGGATGGCAAGAGTTTTTTTCATATTGACAAACAAGGCAAAAAAATCAAGAATGACAAATAGTAATTGACACTCTTACTCCTTTTGAAATGAGAACAATGGTATCTAATCAAATTACAAAAATTCTGACGCAATTATTCAAAAAAAGTGTATCTTTGCAACTGGTAATATTTTGATTGTTTCTATATGATCAACGACAGAATAGATAATATGTTATCAGTTCTTGACAACTATCTGCTTGACAATGTTGACAGCATCAGCAAGCAGATAGCTTCGGATTTTCGCCATCGCAGGGTGGAAAAAGGGATGACGCGCGAAGAGATCGCCGAACGCGCTGGT
>JAEEKL010000129.1 GCA_016282395.1 Bacteroidales bacterium | reverse complement strand
TCCGCGTGGACGCCATCGTCAACGCCGCCAATGCGCAGATGTTGGGCTGTTTCCACCCGTTGCACAGATGCATCGACAACGCCATCCATTCCGCGGCGGGCGTGCAGCTGCGCGAGGAGTGTCAGCGGCTGATGCTGCAGCAAGGACATTTGGAACCGACGGGGCAGGCCAAAATCACCAAGGCCTACAACCTGCCGTGCAAGTACGTCATCCACACTGTCGGCCCCATCATCCCTGACGGCATCCCGACGGCATTCCAGAAGGAACAATTGGCTTCCTGTTACCGTAACATCATGGCTTGTGCCGATGAGAACGGTCTTGAAAGCGTCGCCTTTTGCTGCATCTCCACGGGAGAATTCCGCTTCCCGAACCAGCTGGCAGCCGAAATCGCCGTGCAAACCGTCAAAGACTACCTGAACGCACATCCCGATTGCAGCGTCAAGCAGGTGGTTTTCAATGTGTTCAAGGATGAGGACAGGGATATTTATCAACCTATCATAAAATAAAGAAAAAATTGTATTTTTGCGCTCTTAATTATTAGTTGTTTGGTTATGAGCAAAACGACGATGGGCAACAAACTGCCCCGAAAACTGGAGCAAAAGATGCAGACGGTGGGCGAGCAAATCAGGTTGGCTCGCTTGAGACGTAATCTCAGCATAGCACAGGTGGCTGAACGGGCTACTTGTTCGCCGCTAACTGTGGCGCGGATTGAAAAAGGCACACCCACGGTGGCTATCGGTATCTATCTCAGGGTGTTATATGCTTTACAATTGGATGATGACATTCTGCTTTTGGCGCAGAAAGATGAGATGGGCAGAGCCTTGCAGGACCTCGCGCTGAAACACCGCGAAAGGGCGTCGAAAAAGGTTTAAAGTTGATGGTTTAATGGATAGAGTATGAAGACATTATATGTTTATGCAGATTTTGACTGGCTGGATGAACCGATGTTGGTGGGCGAATTGGGCTATGAGTCGCTTCGTGGCTCGGATAGCTATGCTTTCAAGTTCGATAACGATTGGCTTCGGCAGTACGGCAGTCTCTTTCTGAGCGCTGACATCAACAACTATCCAGGACAGCAGTACACCCAACCTGGACACGACATTTTCGGATGTTTCAGTGATGCGTTGCCCGACCGTTGGGGACGACTGTTGCTGAACCGACGCGAGCAGATTTTAGCTACCGAAGAGCGGCGACCTGTCAGGAGACTATCTTCGTTCGATTATCTGATTGGCATCGATGACTTTTCGCGCATGGGCGGTTTCCGTTTCAAGACGACACCCGATGGCGAGTTCATTAATTGCGACAGTCATCTTCGCATTCCTCCATTGGCCGACCTTCGGTCTTTGGTTGCCGCCAGTATGGAGATTGAGAAAAGCGAGGAGCAGAACCGCTTGCCCGAAAAGAAATGGATACAGCAACTCGTTCATCCGGGAAGCTCGTTGGGCGGTGCACGTCCCAAAGCGGGTGTGCGTGGCACTGACGGCTGCCTTTACGTGGCCAAGTTCCCGTCCCGCAACGACGATTACGATGTGTCGCTTTGGGAGCATTTGAGTCATCTGTTGGCAAAAAAAGCTAGTGTAAATGCTGCTGAAACGAGTGTCATTTCCACGGGTGGAAAATACCATTCGCTGCTCTCCAAGCGTTTCGACAGAACTGCCGACGGACGACGAATCCATTTTGCGTCAGCGATGACCCTTTTGGGTTTGACGGATGGCAGCGATGCCCACACGGGCAACGGCTATCTCGACATCGTTGATTTCATCCTCCAGAACTGCTGCGACGTGGAGAACAATCTGCGTCAGCTCTACCGCCGTGTGGCGTTCAACATCGCTATCGGCAACACGGACGACCATTTCCGCAACCATGGCTTCCTGCTCACCCCAAAGGGCTGGACACTCTCGCCCGCCTACGACTTGAATCCTACCTCTAACGAATACCAAAGTCTCCTCATCAATTCTTCAACCAACAAGTCTGATTTGAATATCCTCTTGGGATCCTCGGAAGAGTATATGATTGGCAAAGATGAGGCCGCTAAGATTATAGGTGAGGTGACTGATGCTGTCAAAGGTTGGAGAAGAATGGCCGCCAGTCTTGGAATAGCGAAACGTGAAATGGAATTGTTAGAACAAATCCTTGGTTGAGGATTTTTATATTTTTGCCACAAAATTATATTATGAACCAAGAAGAATGCCTGATTTGCGGTGCGCCGCTGGAATATCTTGAACAGGACACGCTGAAGGAGTGTGCGATATGCCACAAAAAGGAGAACAGCAAGACCCGTTGCGTCAACGGCCATTACGTCTGCTCCGATTGCCACACGGCAGGGATGGACACTATCGTCGGCCTCTGCCTGGCGGAGTCGTCAAGAAATCCCGTCGAAATCCTCAACAAGATGATGGAACTGCCGTTCTGCCATATACACGGTCCGGAACACCACGTGATGGTGGGCGCCGCACTGCTGACGGCCTTCAAGAATGCCGGAGGGGATATTGATCTTCCCAAAGCCCTTGCGGAGATGATGAATCGTGGCAAGCAGGTTCCCGGAGGTGCTTGCGGTTTCTGGGGCGCCTGTGGCGCGGGCATCAGCTCGGGTATGTTCGTCTCCATCATCGCCAAGGCCACTCCATTGTCGCAGGAACTATTCTCCTTGCCACACTGGATGACCGCCAAGTCGCTGAACGCAATCGGCGACATCGGCGGTCCGCGCTGCTGCAAACGCGACTCCTACCTTTCCATCCTTTCCGCCATCGGGTTCGTGAAGGAGCATTTCGGCATCGAGATGGAGAAACCGCACATTGTCTGCCACTATTCGGCCCGTAACAACCAATGCATCGGCAAGAGATGTCCGTTTTCGCCTTTGAAGGAGACAACCTATTAATGCGGCATCAAACCATATAGGTTGCGGATCATTTTTTCAAAATAAATATGCACTATGAAACATGAAATCAACCCTCAAGATTCGCCGCGCGGATATGCTTTCGAGCTGTGGAAAACGGCTGGGATGCCGAAGGTGACCATTTTCAAGACCTTCGATATCACCCGATTGATCAAGGTCGCCAAACGGAGCGGGAT
>JAEEKL010000014.1 GCA_016282395.1 Bacteroidales bacterium | reverse complement strand
TGGATGCCTTTCACTTGCGCGAGTTTGTCCATCAAGTCGGCGAGTTCGCGTTTGCCGCTGCGGTCAATGCCGTAGTAGGTGAGGTCCTGGGCGATCAGCATCAGCTCCTTAACCCCTTGGTCGGCAAGACGTTGCGCCTCCTCCACGAGAAGCGGAATCGGTTTGGAGACCTGCCGGTCGCGGATGAGCGGGATAGAGCAGTAGGAGCACTGGTGGTCACAACCCTCGGAGATTTTGAGGTAAGCGTAGTGCCGCGGGGTCGAGAGCATCCGGTCCGCTGTGTTAAGCAGCTGGAAATCTGGAGACTCCAACAATTTTGGAAGTTCCGCGAAAGTGAAAAAGCCATCCACCTCGGGCAGTGCTTCCTGCAGTTCCGCCATATTGCGTTGCACAAGGCATCCCACCACGTACAACTTCTTGATCTGGCGACGTTTCTTGCGCTCAATCTGTTGCAGAATTTCGTTCACGGATTCCTCCCGGGCGTCGTGGATGAAGCTGCATGTGTTGATGATCACGATGTCAGACTTCTGCGCGCTTTCGTAATAGAGTTCATGGCCGTTGCGATGTAGTTGCGCGGCCATAACTTCCGAATCCACAATGTTCTTGGAACAACCTAAAGTGATGATGTTAATAGTCATATATTCAATGTTTACACGGCAAAAATAAAAAAAGCCCCTGAATGAGGGGCTTAAAAATTTCTTGAATGCAAAATTATTTTTTCTTGCATTCGGTTTTGGTGGTGATACCCATGTTAGTGACTTCAGCGTTCATGTCAGTACATTTACCGCTTTTAATCGTAACTTCAGAAGTGGTCGAAATACCACCAACAGTGGTCACACATTCACAAGTTTTGCTGCAAGAAGTTGCAACACCGGCTAACATTAAAGTAGCACCAACAATTGCCATTAATTTTTTCATGTTTTTTTAATTTAAATGAGGTTGCAAAAATACATTTTTTTTTAATACAAAACCAAAAAATCGGAAAATCATTTTTTCTTGGTACAATCCATTCCTATTTTGCCGTAAGGGGTATCGGTAGCAGAGCTGAATTCCTCGCATGTCTGCCCCCATACTTTTTCCGTAGAGGATCCGGTCACAACACCATCCTCATACAAGACACATTCACATTCCTTACTGCACGAACCGGCAATCAATGCCATTAAAAACAAGCCAGCACAGATTATAAAAGTCTTTTTCTTCATAACAACACATTTTAATTTAAATCGGACTGCAAACATACACTTTTTTTAATAACATACACTCCTTTTATTCGGATGATTTTTGTATTTTTGCCGTTCAAATTAATTCGAAAAAAAATGAGAAAGATTATTCCTATTATTCTGTTGGCAGTACTTGCATTGACGGGCTGCCAAAATCAAAACCCTTATGCAGGCAAATATTCTGGCACATTCACTTTTGTCACGAATAATGTAACCAAAGACGGCACATTGCGGTTGGTTTCCAATCCCCTGACTTCCGGATTGTTGGTCTATGGCGTAGTACCTATCAACCCTGTATCATCCAACATTTACATATCGAATGATAACAATGCCGAGCTTGTAACCCAGCTTTTGCAGTATATCGGCAACCAAAGCAACATCTACAACGCTGCAACCGAACAAATTAAAAACGTGAGAGTGGAAGCCACCTTCAGCGGTAGCACTGTGAATCTGGATATGTTTTACGAAGTAGCGTTGATAAGCGACCTGCTCCAGACCCGTGTGAGCATTGTCCGCTTTGTGGGCACGAAATAATGATTCCCGCCATGTTGAAAAAGTGGACTTTTGGGCTGTTTCTCCTTTGGGGATGGGCATTCTGCCAGGCTCAAGATTCCACTTTTTTTTCTGATTACAAGATATTTTACTATCCTAACGGAATAAAGTCGAGTGAGGGCCGGCTGGTCAATGGCAAACCTGACGGCTGGTGGAAATCCTACAACGAAAAGGGTGTTCTCATCTCCGAAGGAAACCGCAAGAACTTTCTTCTCGACAGTTTGTGGACGTTTTACAACGATGACGCTTCCGTTCGGATGAAAGTGCATTACCAAGAAGACAAAAAAGAAGGCGAACAGATTGTCTATCAGAAAGATGAATATACCGTAACGCAATGGCACGAAGACACCATCGTCGGTCAAGTGAACACGTATGGACTGAATCATGTTTGGAAAAAAACGATTCCCTACATGAATGGTCTGCCGCACGGACTGGCCAAGGAGTTCAATGATACGGGATTGGTGGTGGCCGTGACCAAGTATTACCGTGGGGTGCGCAGCCGCCGCGAGGTTGTCAACCGCACTGACAAGTTCGGCCTCAAACAGGGCAGCTGGAAATATTTCTGGAATAACGGCAATTTACGGGTTGAGGCGCAATACCTCAACGACAAAAAACACGGTTTTTTCAAATATTACGATGAGAACGGTGATTTTCTGTATGTTGAGAAGTACGAAAATGACCAATTGGTGAAAGATGCCAAGGAGACTAAAGAACTCGAGCGCCGACGCACCTATCATTCAAATGGTCAGGTCGCTATCGCCGCCACCTACTACAACGGTCGCCCCGACGGTTTGCGTCGCGATTTTGACTCCACGGGCAAAATCACCAACGGATATCTCTATGAGGACGGCTGGCTTCGCTACGAGGGCATCACCGACCTCAACGGACTTCGCCAGGGACTATGGAAAGAATACTACCCTACTGGTGAACTTCGCTCGAAAGGCAAATACAAGAACTCCAAGCCCGTTGGAGAATGGGAATTCTATTTTCCGGATAAAACTATCGAAATCATTGGCAGTTACAATGCCAAAGGACAGAAAATCGGGGAGTGGTCTTGGTTTTACCCGACCGGCGACACCATGACCGTGGCCAACTACGAGGACGGAGAATTGGAAGGACGTTACATTGAATATGATGAGGAAGGTGTGGCTCTCACGCAAGGGCAATACACCGCCGGATACGAAGAGGGAACCTGGTTATACAGGAACGGAACATCCGTTGAAACAGGACGTTATGAAGGCGGTTTGCGTGAAGGGCTCTGGAAGACCTGGTTCGAGGACGGCAAAATCGCTTCCGAAATCCAATATTCCGACAATCTCATGGACGGAAAATATGCGTTGTACTGGGAAAATGGCAATGTCCGCCTGACTGGAAAATATGAAATCGGTCTGCAGGAAGGAATTTGGCAACTCTATAACGAAGACGGAATTTTATCCATAACTACCTTATACAAAGAGGGTAAGGAGCTAAAATGGAATAACTACACAATAAAGTAGTGGGGCTTCGCGTTAAAAAATTTCGTATTTTTGTGGCCTTAAATTTCAATCTGTTTGATTACATTAAGGATAACAGATGTGTTTTTTTCGATGTCAAGAAATCATAACGTCTTGATGTTTATTGTTTTATAAGTTTTGAATATGAAATTAAGAATATTGATATGTACCTTATTGTGCGGATTTGTATGGGGGTTGAACGCACAACCGGAAAGTCAGACCGTGTCTGATTCCTCCGCCACCAATACCGCACAAGAGAGTTTGGAGATTTTCACCCGCAATGAAATCCGTTTGATGGATTCGCTGTTGAATGTCTGGTATGTGAAACGCGACCTCGCCTCCCAAAGCTCCGTTCTTTCCAAACTGACTGACGACACAACCAAGTATGACAACAATGATTCTCTGATTTACAAGCGTTTAAGTGCGATTGAGACCCCGATTCAGGTTGCTTACAATGACAAAGTGAAACGCTTTATTGAACTCTATTCCGTTCAGCGCCAACGCAGTTCTTCTGTGATCTTGGGGCTGGCGCAATACTATTATCCGTGGATGAAGGCCATTTTCGACAAATATGACCTGCCTGAAGAGCTGGTCTATATCACCATTATCGAATCAGCGTTGAATCCCACGGCGGTATCGCCGGCGGGAGCGACAGGAATTTGGCAGTTCATGTACGGCACGGGCAAACTCTACGGCTTGGAAGTCACCTCATACGTGGATGACCGCCGCGACCCCTACAAAGCCACCGATGCCGCGGCACGGCACTTCCGTGACCTCTACAACATCTTCGGTGACTGGGGCTTGGCTATTTCCGCCTACAATTGCGGCGCCGGTAACGTGCGCAAGGCCATCCAGCGTTCCGGCGGCAAAACCGATTTCTGGAGCGTCTGCAACTATCTTCCCCGCGAGACCCAGAACTACTTCCCCGCTTTCATCGGCGCCATGTACATGATGACCTACCACAACCTTTACGGCATCCAACCTGCAAAAATCTCTATTCCCTCGGACGTGGATACCATCATGATCAAGAAAGAAACGCATTTCCAACAGATAGCTAACGTATTGGATGTCAGCTATGACGAAATCAAATCGCTAAACCCTCAATACAAAAAGGACATTATCCCGGCCTTCAACCAGCCGATGCCGGTGCGACTCCGTTCCAACGACATCCTGCACTATATCGCCATGGCCGACTCAATCCCGAACTACAATTATGACACCTATTTCAACCCGACCAAAAACCTGAATATAGTGGCCGACAACGGTACCATCACCGATGATGGCATGATGATTGTGCAGAAAACCCCGAACAAATATCATGTGGTGAGAAAAGGTGAGACATTGGGCAAAATTGCGTCAAAATACCATACAAGTGTCAACAATTTGAAAGCAATGAACCACTTGCACAGCACCAATCTGCGTATCGGACAAAAACTTATTGTGAAGAAAGGCACCACCGTGAAGGTTCCCAACCCCAACTACAAACCGGCGACGCAAGACACCACAAAAACCATTACCAGCAATGCGTCTGTCGATTCCACTGTGACGAAAAGTGACACCATTGGCGGCCCTATTCCTGCCCAACCGAAACCCGAAATCAAGCCCGTACAGCAACAGTTGGACTATACCTCCTACACCATCCGCCAAGGTGACACGCTCTCATCCATTGCCAGACGCTACGGCACCACGGCAAACGACATCGCACAATATAACCATCTCTCCAACAAAGATGCCATCAAAATCGGCCAAAAACTGAAAATTCCCAAAAAGTAATACCTGTTTTTACGGTTCGCCATTTGTAGAGACGATGTGTAACACCATCTCTATTGGAAAGTACAGAACATCATGGGCGTAGTCATCAAACAAAGCATTAAAGGCACGATAGTCAACTACGTGGGAATCGCCATTGGTTTTCTCACTACTTTTTTTATCGTGACTAAATATCTGACACAGGAGGAAATTGGCCTCACACGCGTGATGATTGATGCCGCCGTTCTCTTCGCCAGCTTTGCTCAACTCGGTACCAGTTCTTCCATTATCCGTTTTTTCCCCTATTTCAAAGATGAAAACGAAAAGCATCATGGCTTCTTTTTCTGGACTTTGATTGTTCCGATTGTCGGATTCCTTTTTTTCGTACTTGTAGCCAAATGTCTGGAAGGCACTATCATTCACACATTTTCGAAAAACTCCGAACTGTTTGTCACCTACTACCGGTTCGTGTTCCCGTTGGCGTTATTCATGCTCTACCAAACGGTTTTCGAAGCAAACACCAACGTGCTGATGCGTATTGTGGTGCCGAAATTCGTGCGCGAAGTGGGTGTGCGCGTAGGACTCCTGTTGACCTATCTGCTATACGGCTACTGGCATGTCATTGACTTGGACGGACTTGTAATGGGCGTGTGTGTCACCTATTTCCTCGCCACCCTTATTGATTTCCTCTACCTGCTGTCGTTGGGCAAAATATCATTCAAACCTGATTTCAAGATATTTAACAAACCTTTATTGAAAGATATCGGATTCTACACCCTGTTCCTGCTGCTGAACGCTGTCACGGTAAATGCGATGCCTTTGCTGAACACTTTTTTTGTCAGTGCGGGCATGGGGCTCACATTTACAGGCATTTACGCTATCGCAAACTATATCGCCACAGTGGTGGAAGTGCCAAATCGGTCGCTCAATGCCATTGTGCAACCGGAAATTTCGGAATCCATCAAAAACAACGATATCGAAAAAGCTGAAACACTCTGTAAATCCGTTTCTTTGCATTTGATGCTGTCCAGTGCTCTCATCTTTTTATTCATCTGGATCAACATTGACGCGCTTTTCATGCTCCTGCCCAACGGCGAAATGTATGAGGCTGGGAAAAGTGTGGTATTGATTCTCGGTTTCGCCAAGTTCTTCAATTCCACCCTGTTTGTCAGTTCTAGCGCGTTGAACTACTCCAAATATTACTATTGGTCACTGGTGTTTACAGTCATGCTTACCGCTATGGCCGTATTGCTGAATGTATTGCTGATTCCACGTTATGGTATGGACGGAGCCTCTCTATCACATCTGATTTCTTATCTGACATTCTACCTATGTCTGCTGATAGTAGTTCGCACAAAACTGAACATCAATATCTTATCAAAAGCACAATTCAAAGTAGTAGCCTTGGTCTTAGGATTACTGCTGTTGAATTTCGGATGGGTGAAAGGAATTGCCCCCTTCTTCATGAATTTACCGTTTTCTCAAACGACTAATGCGATGGTAGATGCCGTGGTCAAGAGCATACTGCTGACAGGTGTCACCATAGTGGTGTGCTACTACTGGCATATTTCAGAAGACATCAACCGATTGATCCGAAAGATGTTAAGGATTGAGAGCTAGCTATTAGCTGTTTTTAAGACTTGTTATTGTTTGCCTTTATTTTATAGAGAATGTTAATCGTTCACCTCGATTTTCTTCATGGAAAATTCCGTTTTCATAAACTAAATTCCCATTAATGAATGTATGAGTCACCTGTGAACGAACCATAATACCGTCATAAGGCGTCCATCTGCATTTGTATAACACATCTTCGTTGGTGATCAATGATTTGACATTGTCATCCACTATTGCCAAATCCGCAAAATAGCCTTCCCGGATAAATCCACGCCGTTCAATGCGATACAATGTGGCGGGATTGTGACACATAAGCCTTACCAAATCGGCTATTTTCAATTTATTGCGCTTAAAATTATCCAACATAAGCGCAAAATTATGCTGGATGGAGGGAAATCCGGACTTGGCAGTGAAATAACTGTCGGTAAATTTCTCTTCCCAAAGATGCGGCGCATGGTCGGAGCCGATAGTGTCAATGTAGCCATCTTGCATCCCACGCCAAAGAGCGCGTTTGTCATGTGACGACTTGATGGCTGGATTACACTTGATGGCGAAGCCGTACTGGTTGTAATCACGGTCATCAAACAGCAGATAATGCGGACAGGTTTCAGCAGTTATCTTCTTGGCTGACAATGGAAGAACAGGGTCAAAGAGCAGCAGTTCCGCACGGGTGGAGATATGCATAACGTGCAGACGCGCACCCGTTTTTTTTGCCAATTTTACAGCTTTTTCGGTTGAACGATAGCAAGCCTCTTCAGAGCGGACGAGTGGATGGATGCTTGCATCAGGCACTATTTCATGGTTTTCAGCCAATCCCTTATAATGCAATGTGTTACGTTTGATGATTTCTTCGTCTTCACAATGCGCCGCAATCAAACACGGGGATTCTTTGAAAAGAGTCTCCAGCACGGCCTCTCTATCCACCAACATGTTGCCGGTACTGGAACCCATGAACAGCTTCACACCGCAAACTTTTGCAGGGTCGGTTTTCTCTATTTCGTCAAGATTGTCATTAGTAGCTCCGATGTAGAACGAGTAGTTTGCCAATGATTTTTCGGCGGCGAAGTCGAATTTCTCCTGCAATAAAGCTTGAGTAGTGGTCTGCGGCACAGTATTCGGCATCTCCAAGAAAGAAGTCACGCCGCCTGCCACCGCCGCCCGGCTTTCGCTGTAAATGTCGGCTTTGGCGGTCATGCCCGGTTCCCGGAAATGCACATGTTCGTCAATGATGCCGGGAATAAGATATTTGCCCCGCGCATCGACAACCTGCGCATTCCCTGGTTCAAAAGTCTCGCCGTCGCGCACGATTTTGGCAATTATGCCATCTTTAACATAAAGGTGAGCACTAAATGTCTCACCTTCATTTACTATTATTGCATTTTTTATGAAATAATTCATTAGTAGTGGTTATAGGTTATGGGTTATTGGTTATTGAAGCTGTTAGTAGTTTATCGTTTTTCATCGCATAGTTAGAATCGTCCGCCGGCGCCGCCTCCACCGAAGCCGCCTCCTCCGCCAAATCCACCAAAGCCTCCGAAACCGCCACTGCTATGGCCGCCACCGAAGCTGCCGCCTCCAAAGCCACCGCCGAAGTCAGACCAGTTGCCGCCATAGTGGGTGGGTGGGAAGAAGGAACCAGTATAATGGCTGTCGCCGCTTCCTTTCCCGCTTCTGTGTATGATTACACAAATGAGAACAACTATACCGATAAAAAACAAAAGACCAAAAAGGGCATCCCCGTCAAAGTCGTTGTCTTCTCGTATCTCCTTGATTTCGCCTGCCGCCAGAGGCAGAATGTATGCCAATGCCGAATCAATGGCCGCGTTGTAATCGCCGTCACGCAGGGCGGGCATCATCTTCGTCTCAATGATGCGTTTCGCGATAGCATCGGGGATAGCGCCCTCAAGGTCGTAACCCACCGCGATATAGACTTCTCCGGAGGTCTCGTTGCGGGGTTTCAGCAACAACACCACACCGTTGCGTTTGTCATCAGTGGATCTCACACCCCATTGGTCACCGATTTCGTAGGCGAATTCCGCAGCCGTGTAGTCGCCCAAGTCGTTGACAGTTACCACACAGATAACATTCGTGGTGGTATCGTTGAAAGCCACCAGCAAATCCTCCTTCTCCTGAATTTGCTCCGAAGTGAGGATGCCAGCAAAGTCGTTGACTAATCGAGGCGGATCAGGCTTGGGCGGAATCGCATCCTTGGTTTTCGCCATGCCCTCCCACGCAACGAAGAGAGCAAACAATATGATTATCAGGCGTTTCAAGGCCGTTCAGGATTACGGTTAGTTAAAATTGAATTCCACATCGGGAGCCTTGTCGGCACCTTCAGCTGCCTTGAAATAGCCTTTCTTGTCAAAATTGAACAATCCGGCAACAATGTTGTTCGGGAAACGACGGATATAGTTGTTATAATCGTTCACCGTGTCATTGAATTTGCCGCGCTCCACAGCGATGCGGTTTTCGGTACCTTCCAGTTGGGCTTGCAACTCCAGGAAATTCTGGTTGGCTTTCAACTCAGGGTAGCGCTCCACAACGACCATCAAACGGCTCAAGGCGGAACTAAGTTGGTCTTGGGCTGCCTGGAATTTTGCGATGGATTCCTCTGTGAGGTTATTTGGGTCAATTTGCACCGATGTGGCTTTGGCACGTGCCTCAATCACCTCTGTCAAGGTTCCCTTTTCAAAGTTCGCAGCACCTTCAACACTTTTCACCAAGTTGGGAATCAAGTCCATACGACGCTGATAGGCATTCTCCACGTTGGCCCAAGCCTTGGAAGCTTCCTCGTCCTTCTGGACCATATTGTTGTAAGGTTTCACTAACAAGGCACCAAAAACGATAACGATGCCGACAATAATCAAGATAGTTTTTAATAATTTACCCATTGTATTAAAGTTTTAATATGAATTTTTGATTTTGATGTTTTCGTATATGATGTTAACAGCACCGGAATTCTGTGCTACATATTCCTGACAAATATCGCAGGTTTGGTCGTAATATTCAGGATTTTGTTCAAATTTTGTCATAATATCACGCATTTCCTCTGCGGATTGAATGGAGAACGCACCTTTCTGTGCCACCAAATTCACCGCCTCGTTGAAATGGTCATAGTGCGGACCAAAAAAGATGGGCTTTCCATAGACGGCTGCCTCCAAAATGTTGTGCAAGCCAGTCTTGAAAGCGCCGCCGATGTAAGAGACAGTGCTATACTGGTACAAGCGGTTCAGAATACCGATGGTGTCCACAACAAGCACCTGGCAACCTGCCATATCAGAATTCTCTTTGGAAGAATATAACGCAGTATTATATGCAGCGAACGTTTGTTTCACTTCCGGGGTACGGCTAATCTCGTGAGGAGCAACCACTATTTTGTAGTCAGGGAAACGCCGCAATAATTGTGCCAACAGCTGTTCGTCTGGTTCCCAAGTGCTGCCCGCCACGATGACTTTCTTATTGCCACGGAACGATTCCATGAAATCGAACGGCTGCACTTGTTCAGCAATTGTTTTTACGCGATCGAAACGGGTGTCACCGCATACAGTAACTTGCTTTATTCCAATGGTTTCTAATAACTGTTTCGATTTTTCTGTCTGTACGAAAAAGTGTGTGGCCTGCTGCAGCTGTTTCGCGAACCAACTGCCGAAAGGTTTGAAGAAATGCTGTTTTTCACGGAAAATGGCACTTATATAATAAAATGGTATTGAATTTCGATGCAATTGCTGCATGAAGCTATACCAATATTCGTATTTCACAAAAACGGCCGTCTTTGGTTGCACGATGCTGATAAACTTTCGTGCATTGCAGGGCAAATCCAACGGCAAGTAGAAATTGTAATCGGCAAGCGGTTTTTTAACTGCCTGCATGTAACCCGAAGGAGAGAAGAACGTCACAAGTATTTGTGTTTCAGGTTCTTCCTGCTTGATTTTCTCAATAAGTGGTTTGGCTTGCTCATATTCCCCTAAAGATGCGCAATGAATCCACACAGGATTTGATTTGCCGGCGAAAGTGCGTTCCAGCTCAGCAAACAAGCCCTTCCGACCACGCACCCACAGCCGCGCCTTCTCATTGAACAGCGCCGCCACCCGGATGCCCAGCCCGTAAAACCAAATCCCTATCGTGTATAACACTTTCATCGTTTCATCGCTTCATTGTCTTATCGATAATAAAACGTGGTCGTTGTTTTCCGTTCGTACAACGGGATGTTCCAGCCCGCCTTGAATCCAACCAAGCCGCTGAATTTGTACGGCATGTCTGCTGTGGGACCTTCGAAAAAGACATAGTTTCGATTCGGTCTGGTCCACATCTCTTGGAATTCCACTCCGATAAAAAAATTCAACATGCGGTTTTTGCGCACAAACTGGTAGCCGACAAACTGGCTGAGAACAAAGCCGCCCGACCGACGGTCATAGCCCTTGGCGTAGTTGTCGTCCAGCTGGGGATATTGGTGGCTGAAGTCATCCAAGCGTAAACGATGACTGAAGTAGCCGCCGCCAAGTCGAATCCAAATGCCGGAGTTTTTCCAACGGTCCACGGGGATAATCTTCCCGATGTCGGCCTGAACGGTCCAATACCGGCCTTCCGCCCGGATGCCGCCCGGCGACACCAACCCGTTGCCGTCAATGACAATGCCGTCTTCGTTAGCAAGCGTGCCGTTGAAGAAATTCGGGTCGCGCATATTCGCATTGAACATGTAATCGAAATGGAAACCAACTGTCCAATTCGATTTCGACTTGAACGTAAACCCCGGTCCGACAGCAAAATTGTTCTTGAACATGGTACGCAGATTGCCCATCGGGAAATGGTAGGCCATGTGCGCGTCTAACCAAATCATCGGCGCGGCGGTGTCAATGTAGTCCTTGCTGGAAAAATCAGTCTGATAGACCGGTTTGCTTCGTTGCGCAACCGTGTTTTTCGGCATTGAAACAAACATTACCACCGCCAAAAAGAGAAAAAGATGCAGCAGGCGACGACCTGCCACATCTTTTCTGGTATGCTTAAAATAAATCATAAACTGATCTGAATAATTCATACTTGACATCTACCGATTATGGCTTTTAGCTTTTTGCCATTATCTTTTGGCTTTAAGCATTTAGATACGAATCACTCGCCAACAGCTAACAGCCGAAATTAGTTAGTGCGGCCTGGATAGACCTTCAAGGCTTCGCGGAGGCATTCGACGGCTTTCTCCAAGTCGGAAACGTTGAGGCAGTAGCTGATACGCACCTCATTAACGCCTTGACCCTTCTTGGAATAGAAGCCGGTGGCAGGAGCGAACATCACGGTTGCACCGTTGTAGCTGAAGTCTTCGAGCAGCCAGCGGCAGAAGCGGTCGGAGTCGTCGATGGGCAGACGGGCAACGCAGTAGAAGGCACCCTTCGGCATCGGGACGAAACAGCCGGGGATGGCGTTCACACCGTTCACGATGGTGTTTCTGCGAGCCACATACTCTTTGTTGACGCTGTCGAAATAGACCTTCGGGGTGTCAACGGCGGCCTCGCCGAGGATCTGACCGTAGGAAGGCGGGCTCAGACGGGCCTGCGCCATCTTCATAGCCGTATTGTAAACCTCCTTGTTATGTGTGATGAAGGCACCCACACGCACACCACATGCACTGTAACGTTTTGACACAGAGTCCAAAAGCACCACGTTGTCGGCGATGTCGGTCAACTCCATGACGGAGAAATGCTGGGCGCCATCGTAGCAGAATTCACGATAAACCTCATCGGCGAAGAGGAAGAGGTCGTGTTTCTTGGCAATCTCACCCAACTTCAGGACTTCCTCCTTAGAGTAGAGGTAACCCGTGGGGTTGTTAGGGTTACAGATCATGATGGCTTTCGTTTTCGGGGTGATGACCTTCTCGAAATCCTCGATGGACGGCAGAGCGAAGCCGTTCTCAATCGTGGAGACGATGGGTTTCACCACCACGCCGCACATCGTGGCGAAGGCATTGTAGTTGGCATAGAAAGGTTCCGGAATGATAATCTCATCGCCGGGATCCATGCAGCTGTTGAAGGCGAAAAGGAGGCCTTCGCTGCCACCAGTGGTGACGATAATCTCATCGGGAGTGATCTCAATGCCTACGCTGTGGTAGTATTCCACCAATTTCTTGCGGTAGCTGATGTTACCGGCGGAGTGACTGTAGGCAATCACCGGGATGTCGGCGTTGCGCACGGCGTCGCGGGCTCCTTTCGGGGTCTCGATGTCGGGCTGACCGATATTCAAATGATAGACATGGATGCCACGGGCTTTGGCGGCATCAGAGAACGGGACGAGCTTCCGGATAGGGGAAGACTGCATGCTTGCACCTTTTTGGGAAATTTTCGGCATAATTTTTATGTTATTTTGTTGATAATCAGTTAAATAGCTTTATTATTTTATGTGGCAAATATACAAAAACTTTCTATTATGATTTCACTTCAGATAGATTTATTGACGGCTTTTGGCTGTTAGCTATTAGCTCTTGGCTGTTATTGAGCATCAGAGACTTTCTTGACCTTAAATTGTAGTGGTTGAGTCAAATCCGCTCCATAAACCGTGGTGTCCAAAGTCTCGTATTGCCCATTCTCCGTACTGTCGATGTCTCTAACAGTAAATTGAAAATACTCTCTGTCATACATATAACGTACCTCTGTGGCAGAGAAAACTCCATTATGGTCTGTGGTATCTACAAAATCGAGTAATTCAGATGCAACCATCAATCCTTCAATGGGTTGATTAGTTTCCGCATCGGACACTCTACCTTGGATAACGGCTTTCATCTGATGTCCGGGCACTCCATAACATGCTTGAAACGCGAACATCAACGCGGTGAAAGAAAACGATCCGAACAAGAATCGGAGCAGTTTTTGCTTTTTTTCTTTGAGGTATTTAAACATGGCGGTATTTTTTTTCAGGATGCAAAAATAAAAAAAAGTTACAAAATTGTGCATTTTCGAAGTGGTGAAACGATACAGGAACAAAAAAGGGTGAGACAGAGCGTTGCATTTTCAAAAATCAATAGAAAAAAATACACTCCAACGGAGAAACGGGCTTCCGGTGACATTATCAACAAATACTCGTTGTTGTTCAAGATAACGGCATGTGCATGACAATTGGGAAGAACCGATTTATATGCTATCAAAAAAAATGTATTTTTGCCGCCTCAAAAAAATTAAAAAATTATGAAAAGAAATTCATTAAAATGCTTGGCAGTGTTATTCATTGCCTTCCTTTGCGGGTTGGGCACACTATCCGCCCAGGAGCAACAAGAGAAAAAAATCGCCTACAATTTCATCAACGAATATGGCTTTTTCGTAGGAAAGAACGCCGGCATGACAGGCGTTTTCATCAACGGCATCTCCATCAAGGGGACCGACAACATCGGCATCGGTGTCGGCTATGGTCTAAACTCCGGCACATTCCAGGAAATTCCTCTTTTCCTCAACTACCGCCACTATTTTGACAGAGGCCGCAAGCTGAAACCGCTCATCAACATTGCAGCCGGTGTCGGTTTCCATTTTTGGACAAACGAATACGACTATTTTGATCCCAACAACCTTGACCCATGGGGCAATCCCACATACTATTACGTTGAGGAAAACAAGCACGGCATTGGGCTGTATTCCACCATTGCCGGCGGTTTCCGTGTGAAGGCGTTTTCCTTCACGGGCGGTTTCTTCTTCCGCACGTTCCCGAACGTGAAAGAGTTCAGCGGCGGCATCGAAGCCAAAGTCGGCTACACGTTCTAAACGTGTGAATTCTGATATTAGGATGCTATATCAACCATTGTTCACTAAACTAATGATTCGACTGCACGGAGATTTTCCTGTGCGAAATCATCTTGAGGATTCCCATCCAGTAGCCGCACCCGTAACTGAGATGAATGGTTGCATAGGTGAAAGGCATCCATAAAATATCCGGCCAGACACGTTCTTGGTTTCTTCCAAAAATGAAGCAACAGAGAACATAAAGAGCTATTACGGAAACAAACAACCACATTATCGTTCTTGAAAAAAAGCTCAACAGCCCTCCTGCAATAAGACCCGCAAAAAACGATGGCGGGATGAATTGCCGGAGGGTTGTCGGTTTTTGCAACTTGTAGTTCACCAGCGGTTTGAAAAGACCGTACTGGAAAAACATCTTGGCGGTTTTAGTCAGGGAATCCCGTGCGAAATACTCCACCACCACCTGCGGAAGGAGCAAGATTCTCCCTCCGTGTCGCAGGATTCTACCATTAAATTCGTCATCCTGGTTACGCACCAGCTCTTCGTCGAAAAAACCGATTTTGTCAAAGATTTCCCGCCTGAAACAGCCGAAAGGCACCGTATCCACCCACATCTCACGGTCAGAACCGATTCTGAAATAGGAATTGCCCATCCCGAACGGGGAGCTCATGGCATGGGCTATAGCGCGGCACACAGCCGTATCCATCGCCGGTAATGTTTCACAAACACCCCCGACATTATCTGCTTTCGTTTCTTTCAACTTGCCGACTAACACAGAGAAATAGTCGTCAGGATACTTTGCGTGAGCATCCAGGCGCATGATGACGTCCCCAGAAGAGGCGCGTATGCCGATGTTCAAAGCAGCGGGGGCAATCCTTTTAGGATTGTCTAACAGCTGGATAAACGAATACTCTCGCCTATATTTTTCAATAATATCGCGGGTATGGTCACTACTTTGGCCATCCACAAAGAGCACCTCCAAATCCTCTTTGGGGTAATCCTGCGCAAGAATCGACGAAATGCACTCCTCAATACGGCTTTCCTCGTTGTATATGGGACAGATGACAGATAACATGACGTAAGATGTATGATTGGTGATTAGTGATTAGTGATTAGTGACTTGTAACTTGCGTAGATGGGCATACAGGGAGACATACTGTTGGGCGATGGAGCGCCAACGGAAGGTGTCAAAGGTGCTGGAAGGGAGTGTTTCGTAGGATTCCGGATGCTGAAGCAGCCTTTTCAACGCAGCTACTATATCGCTCTTTTTCAACGGATTGACATGCTCACCAACCGATTCTGTGAACATTCCTTCGATGGCTTCCCCCCGACTCCATAGAACAGAGAGACCTTGGGAGAGCGCTTCAATATAGACTAATCCGAAAGTTTCTGATTTCGAGGGCATTACAAATACACTGTTGGCCCTGTACAATAACCGCATTTCTTCCAAATCAGTGATTCTTCCGTGATAGGTGATCCAGTCGGCGTGCTGTTTCATCAAAGCGAGAACATGCTGTTCATTGTCACCGCTGTCACCCGCCACATCCAAATGCAAGTCAGGAATTTCGGAACGCAGGTTTTGCAAAGCGTGTATCATTCGGGGAATGTTTTTGTTGCGGTTGAAAATACCGACATACAGCAAACGATGCGGATTTTTGCTGTTTTTTTCTGCATGTAAATGATTGATCCAAAATTCGTTAATTCCATTCGGGATAACAATAGATTTGTCCGCTGTAGTAGTTCTCAGCCTCCAAAGGGTCGGATGTTTCAGCAGTCGATTACGCAGATTTGGGGTGATGAATACCACCTTTGCGGCGGATTCAAGCACGGCGCGATGTACCCACCACAAATGCGGCATATAGCGCAAAAAAGCGTTCACATCGCAGTTACGCACCGCCACGATATAGGGAATGCCATATTTCCGGTGCAGCTCCCTCGCCACCATACCATCGCTGAACAAGGTAGTGGCATGGATGCACGAAATTTGCCCCAAATCAACCGTTTTTTCTATCTCTCGCACCGTTCTTTCCACTTTATGGAAGAAGAAGAGGCGGTGAAGAGGTTTCAGAATGTGCGCATATATAAATGTTGTATGCTTTCCCTCGAAACGGTTGTCTTCAGGGGTCGTTTTTCTGACCGGCGCAAACACCACCTGCTCCACCTCCAAATCGTCCAACTCTTGGTATAAGTTGGCATGCACCTTGCTGTAAAAGAAATCGTTGCAGACATGCAGCACTTTGTTTGCGTTCTTATTCGCTTTGCATAGTTGAACTTTTTCGCAAGTGGAGAGCGAGAATCCAAGCAACAGGAAGGCGAGCAGCTGCACCAATCCCGGACCATACGGGAAGTTAGGTTCCGCAAGACTGATAATCAGCGAAATACAGCAAACTATCCAACCCACTTGACGAATCTCGGATTTTCGTCTCCTGAAAATTTCAATCAGCGTACTGATGCCGAAATAGAGATAGAAAACAAGCAGTGGCCATGAGAAAAGCCCATATCTTGCAAGTCGCAAAAGTGGATAGTTGTGAATGAACGGTATCTTCATCGGATTTTTCAAATCATTCATGGAATGATGATGGATGAATATATCCAATCCTTGTTGATTCCGCTCCCATCGGTCTGTGGTTATCTCATTGATACTGTTGCCGTTTTTCCCACCAAACATAAACGTATGCAATTCATCGCTGATGAAACCGGTGTAAACAATCACCCCAATCAGCACAATACCGATAATAGTCAGGAATGTTTTTGCATTCCACTTCCATTTGAAGTCCGCTTCCTTCGCTACAATCAACAGACCACAGGCAAGCAGGGCGAAGACATCCGAACGGGCGCGAATCAGCACTAAACTCAGCAATGCCAAAAAACTGACCACCCATAAGGAGGTGCGCTCGTCCCGCATTTTCATTCCGAAATAGAAACAGGCGGTCGCCCCGATGGCTGCCATAGCCCCGATTTGGTTCTTCCCTTCGTCAAACATGTAATGCTCAGGGACATACAAACCGCCAGCGTAGAAAATAGCATTGCAAAGAATGACTGCCACCACACAAATGGTGTAATAGTAACAGATGTTCATCCAACGACATTCATCCCATTGCAAGCTCATTCCAATCGTGATAGTGATTAAGGTGACAACGAGCTGGAAAATGTCCGTCAACTCCATGGGCAGGAACAAAATACAAGGTGACATGCAAAGGATGGCCAGAACGAGAAGCCGCACAAATCGCGCCGACAAGGTGCGTGTCAGCGAGAAAGTGAGGGTAAAGACCGCCAACGTCATCAACATAATCGCATAGCGGGCGATATAGTAGATAACCGTCATATATACCCATGGTAGAAACATCAAGGGTGACATACACAGCACCACCATCATCAATATATTCGCAATTTTCTGTTTCATATTCTTTTTTATCATATAATCTAACTTTCGTTATTTCAAAAAGTAAGACGTAAGATTTTGGAGCAAATCGTTGCCTATAACTACAACCATCATTTAAATCCTACAACATACATCAAACGTCATACATCACACATCTAACTGCACCATACTGCCAAAAAGCAGGTCGCTTTCCGGGAGTCGTCCATAATCAAAACCGCCGCTTGGAGTAAATGTCAACTCTCCGAAATAGGCTTTTCCGCGTTCAAGATAGAAGTCGGCCCGGACAAACGGGAACGGCTTGGAAAGGGTCTCGGCGAATTCAAACAGCGCATCCATACCTTCGGGCTTCGGGATTGTAAAACCTTCCGGTGCCATTTTCCCCTGACGGTTAAGCCTTTGCAGCTGCCAATTACGGTCAAAGAAATAGAAAGCCGGCTTTTGGTTTTCCCGGCGCCCGATGCAGCACAGCACATATTTCGCTTCCCCATTGAAGCAGTAAAACTTGTAGTCCACAGGCGAGTCTCCTTGTTCCGGTTCAATGAATTTTTCACATATAAGCACCTTTTTCGCCACGTCATATTGGGGCTCCGCGGCCAATAAATGGAACTTGAGTTTCTGAAAACGACTCAACTCCCGTACCGCCTGCCCAATGCCCAACTGTTGCTTGTCCGTGCAGACCACGTTGCCGCCGTTCCCAAAATTCCACTTCAACACAAACTTTTCGGGCAACTTTTCCCATTGGATCTCCTTTGGGTCATCATAGCACGCAATCACCTCCGTCAAAATGGACTCCAAACCGCACTCTTTCACATAATCGCGTACTCTCCACTTGTCAGCACACTGTTTAACCAGCGCATTATCCTTGTAGTAATGCAATTTCATCCACTGCAATTTCTCATCCAGTGTTTTCGGATTTTCAAGATCCGGCTTACGATGGTGGCATAGCCTGAAAAGCAGGTTGATCGTCCATTTCGGCGAAATGGTAGTCATCAAATAACGGAACCAGATATTCAGATTGGAACGTATTTGCATATTTCGGTGTTTTATTTGCGATGGAACATCTTAAACAGGACATCCTCATACATTTGTAGTCCTTCAAAATTCAGTAATTTGGCAACAAGGAGATAGACTATCGCATAAACGAGTATTTGTATCAGCATGGTGACATAGATATTGCCGTGCAACAGCAGGCCCGCACCGTAGGCCAACGCCCCGGCGAAAGCCGCAACCAATAAACTGGGAAGTATATCACCCGCCTGTCTGAAAAGTCCGTAATCAATCAATTTCTTGTTCACCATCGCATTGATGATGAAACTGATATAGGCCACAATCGTCACCGACCACAGCAATCCGTAAATTCCGAAACGGACACCAAACAATATCAACGCAATGCCAATGACTCGTTTGACAATTTGGATTAAAAAGAAGATTTTTCCTTTTCCTAACGATTTGATTACATTGGTGTTAAGAGTGTTGGTGCAGTAAATCAAGCTGGAGACGCAAAGGATTTGGAAATAAGGGGCGGAAGGTTCCCATTTACTGCCGTATAAGAACGTGATTAGCGGAAGAGCAATGACCATCAGCAGTATCATTATCGGGAAATTAGCGAACGTGATGGCTTTCATGCTTTTCCGTACCCCGTCTCTCAAACGCACTTTGTCGTCTTGGATGGAAGCGAACGCAGGGAAAGTCACATCGTTGACAATGGAGGAAAGTCCGGTAACGGGAATCTCATCCAGTTTTTTTGCTTGGGAAAAATAGCCCAAGTCGCCGGCGGAGAATCGTTTTCCGATAATCAGCCCCTGGAGATTGGTGTACACGGTCTCCGCAAGGGAGGAGAGCAGCATCAGTCCGCCGAAGCTGAACAGCTTTTTTAATGAGGCAAGGCTAAACTCCCATGTCGGTCTCCAACTGCTCAATATCCAGAGCAACAGCACATTGACAATGGAGGCGGTGATGGCGGAGGCCACCAGGCTCCACGCACCGAACCCACGCAAAGCCAACGGAATGGATACCAATGTTCCGGCCAACGCCGCCGTTATATTCCTGATAGCCAACGCTTTGAAATTCATCTGTTTTGTCAACTGGGTGACCTGCACGATGGCAAACGACTGGATAATCAGCACGACACTCTGCACCCGAAGCAACGGTTTCACTGACGGCATCTTGTAGAAATTCGCTATAGCGGGTGCTGATGCGTACAAAATCAGGTAGAAGAGGACGGCGAAGACCAGATTCCAATAGAACACCGTGGAATAGTCGAGATGGTCAGGGTCTTTCTTTTGGATAAGCGCGCTACCGAGTCCGCCTTGTATGAAGATGTTGGAGACAGCGAGGAAAATGGCCAGCATCCCGATGCAGCCGAAGTCCTCAGGCATAAGGAGGCGTGCCAGCACAAGATTGGAAAGGAAGTTGATGGTCAGCGTCCCCACCTTACCGACGGCACTCCACATCATGCCGAAAATCGTCTTGTCCTTCAAATTGTCTTGTTCCATTCCCTATTTAATGCAGTCGTTTTTTCCTCATAAAAAAACTGGCAAAAATACATTTTTTACGTATTGCCTATTTTTTACTTTGCCTGTTGAATCCATCTTTGAGTTAATATAAATTACGGAACGGTATTGATGCAATATATTTTGTATTTTTGCCGTTTGTTTCGCTTTATGAGACGTATTTCGGCCATAGTGATGTTTGTCCTGCTCTGCTGGGCAACGGCTTTCCCCCAAAAGAAAGCCGATTTCCGTATGTGGGAGGACAGCCTCTGCAACCTCCGCGACCGTGTGATGGCCGAATCTGACGAAACCGCCAGATTGGCTCTCAACGAGGATTTCATGTCTCTCCTTGAAGAGATTCTCCAGATGCCCGACGCCTTCAAGTTTACATGGGATTCGGTGAAAAACTTCAGCGTTTTGGCCTCTCCCGACAATGTTTTCAAGATTTTCACATGGTATGTTGTGAAGAACAATTATGACATTGAGAATTTTGGATTTATACAAGTCTATAATGACGCTCGTAAGAAACACGTCCTCTACCCGTTGTACGACAAGCGGCAGAACATCGACTATCCGAAAACGTTAGTGGGCAACCACAATCGTTGGTACGGTGCAGTCTATTACAAGTTGATTCCCGTAAAGGACAAAAACACCACCTATTACACGTTGCTCGGCTGGAATGGCAATAACCTGTTCACGAATCAGAAGCTGATTGAAATCCTGCACTTTAACAAGGAAATGACTCCGATTTTCGGTGGGCGTGTCTTCAAGAACTACACCGAAAAAGTGGCACGGGTCATCTTCGAGTATTCCAAAAATGCCACCATGTACCTCAATTTTGAAAACCAGGAATACCTCGTCAGCACGGGGAAATATAACCCAAAGACCCATGACTACGACTACAAGCGGATGCGCTGCGACATGATCATTTTCGAGGAGCTAATCCCGATGGAAGAGTCCATGAAGAATGTGCCGGCCTACATGATACCCGAATCCAGTCTGAACCAAGGGTTTATAGAAGAGGATGGCAAGTGGGTTTTCCAAAAGAACGTGCGCGGCTCCAACCCTGACAAGGCGCGACCCGACTACCAGCACAAAAACCGAAACTATTATTCTGTACAATAAAGTATGGCAACCTTATATCCTTTGAAATTCACGCCCATCCTGAAAGAGAAAATCTGGGGCGGCAACAAAATCGAGACCATTCTCAAACATCAAATCAGTCCGCTGAAGAACTGCGGCGAAAGCTGGGAGATTTCCGGCATCGTGGATGACGAATCCGTGGTTTCCAACGGTTTCCTTGCCGAGAACAACCTCAACGAACTGATGGAAATATACCTCACCGACCTCGTAGGCGAGAAAAATTACGAAAAATACGGCCTCGGATTCCCGCTGCTCATCAAGTTCATCGATGCACAGGACAACCTCTCCGTGCAGGTACATCCGGATGACACGTTCGCACAGGATAAATACGGGCAGAACGGCAAGACCGAAATGTGGCATGTGATCCAAGCAGATGAGGGAGCAGGCTTGTATGTCGGCTTCAACCAAAAAATCACCGCCCAACAGTATTTGGAGGCTGTGGAGAACGGAACATTGGAAAACTACCTCAAGTTCTATCCCGTAAAACCGGGCGACACCTTCATGATTCCCGCAGGCACGGTGCATGCTATCGGTAAGGGTGTGCTGCTGGCAGAAATCCAGCAACCCTCCGACATCACCTTCCGCATTTATGACTGGAACCGCGTGGACGCAAACGGCAAAGGACGCGAACTGCACACTGAAGAGGCTTTCGAAGCTATTCATTCTGAAGAGAATCTGGCTGATTTCCAAATACATTATAACCAAGAAAAAAACAAAACCGTGACGCTTGTGCATTCACCTTATTTCAACACCAATCTTTTGGAAATGGACATGCAAGTGCAGAAGTCGCTCGTCAATTTGGACTCTTTTGTCATCTATATGTGCTTGGAAGGCAACGTTTTCCTCGTTTCCGGCGACTTTAAGGAGCGGTTAGAGACCGGCGAGGTGGTGCTGGTGCCTGCCGAGGTGGATCAGATACAGATTATCCCCGACCCGAAAGCAAAACTGCTGGAAGTTTACTGTTCATAACTATTGGCTGTTAGCTGCCAAAAGTCAAATGCCAATGTTTCATTTCAAGCAGTTTGAGATAGAGCACGAGCGAAGTACCCTGAAAATCGGAACCGATGCCGTGTTGCTAGCTGCACTCACGCAGGTGGATTCAGCACAAACAGTGCTGGACATTGGCTGCGGCTGCGGGGTGATTGCTTTCTGCTTGGCACAGAAACTTGCAGAGCAACAGACAGTTCCAGAAATTTTCGGCATTGATGTGGATGCGGATTCCATCGCGGAAGCGAAAAAAAATGCCGAGCACTTTCCGCTTCTCCCGAAAAGCAGCTTCCATTTCGAACAAGTCAGCCTACAGGATTTTGCGAAACGGGATAATGCGCACGGTTTCGACTTGATTGTCAGCAATCCGCCCTATTTCCATGACAATCTTAAACCGCAGGACAGGAGCAAGTTACAAAGCAAACACAGCGATGGTCAGTTGTCGTTTCAGGAGCTAGTGGACGGCGTTGGCAAGTTATTGTCCCCGAACGGCCGTTTCACGCTGATACTCCCACCCGTGGAGATGGAGGAGTTTCACCAAGTCACTATCGGAAGGTGGCATTGCCGGAAATCCGTCTATATCCGCCCGACTACGAGCAAACCGATTTTCCGCGTGGTGCGAGAATACGGGTGCAACAAATATCCGAAAGAAGAACATCACCTCGATATTCGAGATTCGGAATTGCAATACACACAAATGTATTTGGAACTTGTAAACCCGTATCTCACAATACGTTAGTTGATTGTAGGAATGTAACGCATACGCTCGTGTGCCAAAAGCGAAAGAAAAACGAGCCACATATCGAAAAAAAGTGTATTTTTGCCGCCGATTTGATGATGGGGCGTTAGCTCAGTTGGCTAGAGCGTTTGACTGGCAGTCAAGAGGTCGTGAGTTCGATTCTCATACGCTCCACAAAAAACACCTGCGATGGATTCGCAGGTGTTTTTTTTATTTCAGTCGCCCCTAAACAGCAAAAAAATGTATCTTTGCCAGCTGTAAAATTTTGCGCCAAGATGTAATAAAATAGTTTTCTAACCTATTAAATGAAAGGAGGTTATCTATGGTTGACACCATTAATTTCGGTGCCTATAAATGGCATCATATTACGAATCCGACTGTTGAAGATTTGGATTTTTTGCGAGATAACTTCCATTTCCACCCCTTGGATATAGAAGACTGCTCCAGTTTTGTGCAACGTCCCAAAATCGACATTTACGACGACTATTTCTTTCTCGTGCTGCATTTCCCGCTCCTTGACCAGCGCACCCGCCTGGTGAAAACGGAGGAGACTAAGATTTTCTGGGGTCAAGACTACTTGATTACGGTCGGGAACTCACATTATGTGGTGCAGGATCTCTTCAACCTGAAGAAAATCGACCCCGAACCCGAGGATGAGGACGAAATCACCGGCACCTCCGACTCGATGCTCTACCACATTCTGTACAGGATGATGAAGGAGACCTTCCTTATCGTGGAACGCCTCGGCACCGAAATCGACTTCATCAGCCGCGAGCTGTTCAGCAGCAAGGCGGAGAAAATCATCGAGCAGATCTCCATCATACGGAAAAACATCATTCAGATGAACACCATGTTTAAGCCGCAACTCCGTTTGTTTAAAATGTTTGAGTCTGGCGAGGTGAAAGGTTTCGCCGATGATATGGAAGAGTACTGGGGCAATATCCTCGACTTCTACCAGAAGATGTGGGATATGGTCGATGACTACGGCGAATTAGTCGCCGGCCTTTCCAGCACGTTTGACTCCCTGCAGGCCAACAAGACCAACGAAATCATGCGAATGCTTACCATCATTTCCACCATCGTGCTTCCTCTAACTTTTATATCAGGACTTTACGGCATGAACGTGGGGCTGCCGATGGCCTCATCTCCATTCGCCTTCCTCTATGTGATTGCCCTCTGCCTCATCATTTCCGTAGTGCTGATACTTTTCTTTATCAAGAAGCGATGGCTGTAATTAACTAGTAGTTAGTGGTTTATAACGAAATGCCTCAATATTTTGAAATATGATTCCTTGAGCAGCCTTGGAGAGGCAAGACGCGCGAAGTACAATTAACCTCACACAAGCACAGCGCAGTGTGGGACACACAAAGACGAAAAAACATACAGGGCGGAGCCGCAGTGTGGGGTCTCCTGTGAACTTTAAATCAAAACCATAATGTACAAAACCCCAATTAAAATCCTCCAACTAGAAAAAGGCGACTACCACACATTGCTGAACGGCATGGTAGCGGGTCACAAAGTGCGCATCGTATTAGACACGGGCGCGTCGCACAGCTGCGTGGACAAATCATTTGTCAATCTGCTGTTTCCGAATAGGGAGATGGAAAAAAACGAAGGAGTGAACGCAGGTATCGGCGGTACGGACTTTGAGGTTCTGGTGACTGACCTTCCCGACTTTAAAATCGGCCACTTCCATCAGAAAATGATGCAAAACGTCGCAGTGATAGACTTCTCCCATATCAACGCCGCCTACAAGGCTCTGCACCTCAAACCCGTCCAAATGATTTTGGGTAACGACTTCTGTGTCAACCACAAAGCGGTCATTGATTATGAAACGAACAGATTCTTTTTCAAAAAGACAAAAGGCAAGGAGTGATTAAAATAATATTCCTTATACAGCCCCAAAGGGGCAAGAGCCGGGAAGCCCTGCGCAAGGCGAAAGCCGCAGCGCGGGGTTGTCAAAGTCAAAGTTAAAAAGTCACAATCAAATCATGGACGATCATACAATACAACGGCGGATTTTGGGTGTGGACCCGGGTACCAACATTATGGGCTATGCGGTGTTGAGCACGGAGCTGAACAAGTCAGAGGTGGAGGTGCTCAGCGTGCTGCAGATGAAAAAATTGCCGGACGCTTATTCCAAATTGAAATTCATTTACGAGAAAATAAACGGGTTAATAGAGCAGTATAAACCTGATATTCTTGCGATTGAGGCCCCATTTTACGGCAAGAATGTGCAGTCGATGCTGAAGCTCGGACGTGCTCAGGGCATCGTCATCGCTGCCTCGTTGCACGCGGGTATGGAGGTCTATGAATACTCTCCGAGAAAGATAAAGCAGTCTATCACGGGCAACGGCAATGCCTCAAAGGAGCAAGTTTCCGCTATGCTTTGCCGGATGTACCCCATTTCGGAAAGCATTGAATATTTAGACGCTACAGACGCTTTGGCGGTGGCCGTCTGTCATCATCTCCAACAGAAAATAATCTTCGGCAAGACCAAGGCGACCAAATGGAAAAGTTTCATTGCACAAAATGCTGACAGGGTCGTGAAATAACAACATATTTTATTTGAATCGCTGTTGTAAAAACGTTTCGTGAAACGTCTCTACAGAAAAATTCATTCGTTGGTGCATATTTGAAATTTGTGTACCTTTGCCGCATAATAGTATTGAGAAGAAAAAAGTATATCAACAATAAAGATTACATTATATCATTATGGAAATCAATAAATTACAAGACATTGCCGCACAGGTTCGCAGAGATATCATCCGTATGGTTCACGGTGCCAAGTCGGGGCATCCGGGCGGTTCTCTTGGTTGTGCCGATTTTTTAACCGCCTTATATTTCGACGTGATGGAGATTGACCCCGAACATTTCACCCGCGAGGGGAACGGAGAGGACATGTTCTTCCTCTCCAACGGTCATATCAGCCCGGTGCTGTACAGCGTGATGGCCCGCCGCGGATACTTCCCCATTTCGGAGTTGGCTACATTCCGCAAGTTGGGCACCCGTCTGCAAGGCCATCCCACCCCTGTGGAGGGATTGCCGGGCATCCGCGTGGCTTCCGGTTCGTTAGGGCAAGGACTTTCGGTGTCTATAGGTGCCGCCTTGGCCAAGAAAGCCAACAAGGACAATCATATCGTCTATACACTTACTGGCGATGGCGAATTGGAAGAGGGACAGAATTGGGAGGCGTTGATGTTCGCTGGTTCAAAGCATGTTGACAACCTGATTGTTACTGTTGACTACAATAAAAAACAAATTGATGGCAGCACGGATGCGGTGATGAGTCTCGGAAATCTTCGGGCCAAACTCCAGGCTTTCCAATGGATGGTGCTGGAGATGAACGGCAACGACATGAAAAGTTGCATCCAGACACTGAAATTGGCCAAAACCCTTGCCGGTAACCAGAAACCTATTGTCATCTTGATGAAGACCGAAATGGGGCAAGGGGTTGATTTCATGATGGGTACGCACAAATGGCACGGCACGCCTCCTAACGATGAACAAGCTGCCGCCGCCTTGGCTCAACTCCCTGAAACGCTGGGAGATTACTAATATCCTCTCTCGTGAAAATTGTCAACAAATACCTCTGCAAGAACTTCCTCGGTCCCTTTTTCCTGACTTTCTTCGTGGCCTTGTTTGTGCTGCTGATGCAGTTTGTCTGGAAGTGGGTGGATGAACTTGTGGGCAAAGGTTTGGAAGTGACCGTTATGCTGAAACTGCTGTTCCTCGCGGGTGTTACGCTCTCTTCCATGGCGTTTCCGTTGGCGGTGATGTTAGCGTCGCTGATGACTTTCGGAAACATGGGCGAACGCTACGAAATCGTGGCATTGAAATCAGCGGGCATTTCCACCCGAAAGATGATGACCCCTTTGGCGGTACTGACCGTGTTCATCACCATATTGTCTTTCTTGGTTTCAGATCAGGTGATTCCCCGTGCCACGTTGAAACTCAGAATGTTGCTATACGATATCCAAGAGCAGAAACCCGCCTTGAACATTGAAGAGGGGGTCTTCTATGAGGGTTTTGACAACTATTCGATTCTGGTGGGGAAGAAAATGCCGGACGGGGAAACAGTCAAGGACATCCTGATTTACGACCACTCCCGTCGCCAGGGCAACACCTCCGTCACCTATGCCGCTTCCGGCACGATGAGCATCACTCCCGACAAACACTACCTTCTGTTTACACTGAAAAACGGATCCTTTTGGGACGAAACATCCTCCATGGGGATAAGTCGCGGAAAACGCTCCCAACTGCCCCTGATGCGCGCCACTTTCGATAAACAGTACAAACGGTTCGATATGTCGGACTTCTCCTTAAACAAAACAGATGCCGAACTTTTTGAGGGACATTCTTCCGCTTTGACAAACAAGCAGTTGAGAACGAAAATCGACACAATGAAGAAGCAGATTCAGGGAGTGGAGGACAATACTGCGAATGTGTTTTTCGATAACTTATACTACTTCAACACCTTTGTCCGTAACAATGAGCAGTTTAAGAAACAGGAAACGTCCACGAAGAACGATGTGGCGACTTTGTCGCCCGATGTTCGCGAACGTGTGCTGAGCAACGCTGAAAACTCCTCCCGTTCGTTCATCTATTCCATGCAGTTCAACTACACGGAGGCCACGTACAGGACAAAGTACATGTGGACGTATCAGATTGAACTGCAACGGAAATACCGGCTTGCGGTGGCCTGTCTGCTCTTCTTTTTCATTGGTGCGCCGTTGGGATCCATTATCCGAAAAGGAGGAATTGCCATCCCATTGGTTTTGACGGTCGTATTCTTCGTGATTTATTTCGCTTTGTCCGTGACGGGGGAGAAAATCGCCAACGGAAGCACTATGCCGGTTTGGTTTGGTACGTGGATGTCCTCTTTTATCCTGCTGCCGCTCTGTGTGTTCCTGACCTACCACGCCACGATGGATACCGCTGTCCTTTCGCCGGATACTTATGCCAAATGGATGGATAAAATTAAAAACATAAAACTTTTTTCTAAGAAAAGACATGAAAATCCTACAACTTTGCCATAAAACACCTTTGCCTTCCATAGATGGAGGATGTATTGCCATTCACAATATCACCAAATGCTTATTAGACAGTGATATGGAGGTGAAGGTGGTTGCTGTGTCCACACCTAAGCATCCGTATGTGGTGTCGGCATATTCCAAAGACTATTTGGCGAAAACCCGTTTTGAATCAGTGTATATAGACACCACTCCGCACAAAATCGAAGCCCTTAAAACGCTGTTTACTGGAAAATCCTATCAGATAGAGCGGTTTTATCATAAAAACATGGCCTCAAAGCTGACGGAAATTCTCAAAAACGAGAAATTTGACATCATACACATCGAGTCAATTTACATGGCTCCATACATTTCGCTGCTCAGAAAGTATTCAAAGGCGAAAATCCTGCTTCGTTTGCATAATATTGAGCACCAGATATGGGAGAGACTGTCGGAAAACGAGCATAATCCGATTATGAAACTGGCGTATCGTGTCAACGCCCACCAACTGAAACGTGTGGAGCGCAGAATTTTGCATGAGGTGGACGGTTATATGTCCATTTCCGAGCCCGATTACCAGTATTTCCATGAAACGGCACCTGATGTGCCGGGCATTGTCATCCCGTTCGGCCTTGACGTGGATAACTACGACATGGAGGATGACGACTACATCGCCACGGATCAGCCGACCTTGTTCCATCTTGGCAGCATGAACTGGTCGCCGAATGTGGAGGGCATCCTTTGGTTTTTGGAAGAGGTGTGGCCGGAGATTTTGCTGGCGCATCCTGACCTCACGTTCACCTTGGCGGGTCACGACATTCCTGACAGCATCCGCAACCGTCACGACACGAATGTCACGGTTATGGGGGCGGTGCCAAATGCCAACGAGTTCATGATGGATTACGATATCATGGTGGTCCCATTGCTTTCCGGCAGCGGCATCCGCATCAAGATTGTGGAAGCCATGGCCCTCGGCCGTGTGGTCATCACCACCTCCATCGGTGCGGAAGGACTTGACGTCCAAGACGGTAAGCATCTGTTCATTGCCAATACACCGGAGGAGTTCGTGTCAGTCATCAACAAGTGTGTTGCGATGCCGGATTTGTGCAGCATTATCAGTGAAAATGCACAGCACTATATTTCGGTGCATCACAACAACACTGTCATTTCCAAACAATTAGAAGATTTTTACCAAAATATATTGAATTTGCGATGAGTAATCTGTTGTCACAAATACAATCCGTTGAGGACTTGCGCAAGCTGCCTGTCAGCGAGTTGCCGAAACTTTGCGGCGAGCTACGCCAGTTCATCATCGAGCAGACCGCCCAGCATCCGGGTCATCTCGGTTCCAGCTTGGGTGTGGTGGAGTTGACAGTTGCCATCCACTATGTGTTTGATACGCCTAACGACAAGCTGATTTGGGACGTGGGGCATCAGGCTTACTGCCACAAGATTCTGACAGGTCGAAAAGAGCAGTTCCGCACGAACCGCAGTTATCAGGGTATCAGCGGGTTCCCGCGCCGCGAGGAGAGCGAATACGACGCTTTTGGCACAGGACACTCCTCCACGTCCGTTTCCGCCGTTTTGGGTATGGCGGTTGCCGCCAAGATGAAAGGCGACATGAAATGCAACCACATTGCGGTTATTGGAGATGGTGCCATCGGAGGAGGAATGGCTTTCGAGGCCATGAATCAGGCTCCCTACCGCGATGTCAACATGTTAGTGATCCTGAACGACAACAAGATGTCCATCGACAAAAGCACCGGAGCGATGAGCAGGTATCTGCTTTCCATCACGACATCGCCAGCCTACAACCGTTTCAAAAGCCGTCTTTGGAATTTCTTCACGTTCCGCACCAACCATCCCAATAAGGTCACCAATTTCTTCAGTAAAATGGGGAACTCCATCAAGGGCTGGCTGTTTGGTGGCAGCAACTGGTTCCAAAGCCTTGGCTACCGCTATTTCGGACCCGCCGACGGCCACGATGTGATTCATCTGGTGAAAACGTTGCGTGACCTCAAAAGACTGCCCGGCCTCAAGCTCTTCCACGTGCTGACGGTCAAGGGCAAAGGACTGGAAGCGGCGGAGCAGAACCAGACCCAGTACCATGCGCCTGGCAAATTCGATCCTGATACGGGAAAGATTATTTGTACCGAGGACAAATCGCAACCCGCCAAATATCAGGATGTCTTCGGAAATACAATATTGGAAATAGCTCGTAAAGATGAGAAAATAGTCGGCATCACCCCGGCCATGCTCACAGGTTGCTCGCTCACTATCATGGATGCTGTCTATCCCGACCGCGTCTTTGATGTGGGTATTGCCGAGCAACACGCCGTGACTTTCGCAGCAGGCTTGGCTACAGAAGGTTACATCCCGTTTTGCAATATCTATTCATCGTTTTTGCAGCGCGGCTACGACCAAGTGATCCATGATGTGGCACTGCAGAAACTGCCTGTTATCTTTTGCATTGACCGTGCCGGGCTGGTCGGCGAGGATGGTGCGACGCACCAAGGCTCTTTCGACCTGGCTTTCCTGCGATGCATCCCGGATCTGATTATTGCCTCGCCATACAACGAGCATGAGTTGCGCAATTTGATGGTTACGGCTTATCATAATGCCAAGAACCACGGACTTCCGTTTGTAATCCGCTACCCGCGTGGTCGAGGAGTACTGACTGATTGGCACAACGACCCGCAAGTACTGCCCATCGGCAAAGGGCGGATGCTGCGCGAAGGCGAAAGGGTGCTGCTGTTGACCCTCGGACCATTGGGCAACATTGTCCAAAAGGTTTTGGACAAATTATCGACCGAAGGCATCCATCCGGCGCACTATGACATGAGATTTCTTAAACCATTGGATGAGAAAACGTTAGAGGAGTTCACATCTAAATATTCTGTATGGATTACGGTGGAGGATGGAACCGAAAAGGGCGGTCTGTTCTCTGAAGTGGCGGAATTTTTGGAAAACCATTCATTTTCCAACCAATTGCTCCACATCGCTCTTCCCGACCGTTTCATCTCCCACGGCGACATCCCGCATCTTTACAAGGAAGTCGGGTTTGACGAGGAATCAATAACGAGGAAGGTGAGACAGGCATGGCAAGGCTAAATGTACGAAACACATCGGAATTGTATTCCAAGCAGACGTTATTCTTTTTTGACTGTTTGCAAACTGCATATAAAATTCATCTTTAGGAGAGGTTGTCTCCCAAGAAAATGCCCGTGAGGACTATCCCTATCGTAAAACCCTGTTATATAGGTTTGGAAAATTGGCAACACACCCTTCATTGATAGATAGCAGGAAGAGAGGCAACAGAATGATAAGTTGCAACAAGATGACAAAACAACGACAAATCACAGGTCACAATTCACTAATCACTAAAAATGGTACGAGCAAAAAAACGGTTAGGACAACATTTTTTGAACAATCAGGCGATTGCGCAGGATATTGCGGAGGCGGTGCTTACGCCTGACGCGCATGTACTGGAAATTGGGCCGGGCATGGGCGTGCTCACGCAGTACCTGTTGCAGCGCGAATTCCCGCAATTTGCGGTCATTGAACTGGATGAGGAGTCGGTGGAGTACCTGCAGATGCACTTTAAAGAACTCGGTAACAACCTCATCCATGGTGACTTCCTACAATATTCACTGAACACCTTTTACGACGGCCCGAAAGTGATTGTGGGCAACTTCCCTTACAACATCTCCTCCCAAATCCTTTTCAAGGTGTTGGACGAGAAGGAAACGGTGGTGGAGGTGGTGGGCATGTTCCAGAAAGAGGTAGCCGAACGGGTGTGCGCCAAGCCTGGCAACAAGCAGTACGGCATCCTCAGCGTGCTACTGCAGGCCTTTTACGATACCGAGTACCTCTTTACCGTCGGGGAACATGAATTTACGCCTCCGCCTCAAGTGAAGTCCGCCGTCATCCGCCTTATCCGCAATTTCGACAAACAGTTGCACTGCAACGAGAAGACCTTCCGCAATGTAGTGAAGACTGCCTTCAACTACCGTCGCAAAACTCTCCGCAACGCTTTACAGTCGTTGCCTTTTGACAAGGCTTTCGTGGAAACCGAGCCGCTGTTCATGAAACGAGCCGAGCAATTGTCTTTGGGCGATTTTGAATATTTGACAGGGAAACTGCCGTAGGGGCGATCGCTTACGTTCTGTCTTCAAAGATGCCTCACGCGCCGTACCCGTGTAAAACCGTACCAAACGAATTGTTTTATTTTGCATCTCCACAAACCATCACTCCCTCACCACTTTCCCGCCGCCATGAATGGTAACCTTCCCGAGTTCGGACTTGTCGGTAAGATAAGCAGTACCCGTTACAGTGGCGATGATGTTGCCGACACTGGCGTGCGTGATGTGCGCGGTAGTGACTTTCAGAAGTTGCGAGTTGACGTTGCCGGCACCTGTGTTTTCCAGCGTCATCTCTTCCGCCTTGCCGTTCATCAGCTTCATATCGCCCGGGCCCTGGTTCCGCAACTCTATCCTTTTTGCCGTGATATTTTGCATTTTGATGTCCCCCGCGCCTCTATTCTGAAGAATCAGTTCTTCGGTAGGGATGCTCATCAGGTTCACCGTAACATCACCCGGTCCTATGTTATTGACAACCAATGAACTACTGGTGGAGCTGGTCATGATTTTCACATCGCCCGCGCCCGAGTTGTTGATGAGCAAAGTCTCTTGTTTGATGGCATCGGAGGCAGGGACGATGATGTCGCCAGGACCTTTGCTGTGCAATTCCAATGTTTTTTCAATCTTCAGGCATTGGAGGGTACAGTCGCCCGCACCCGTGTTAATGACCGTCAGGTGCGGCTCGTTCCGCATTTCCACCGTCACGTCACCCGGCCCGCGCATAGAGAGTTCCTCCAGCGTTGGCATATAAATCTTCACCACAAGTTTTTTCACATTGTTGAAGTTTTTATCTGCATAAACAGACAACTTTCCATTTTCCACCTGAAAACGGACATGTTGGATCACATTTTCGTTAGCGGTCACCTTCGTTTTGTGGTGAGGGCTCTGATGGATAATCACATCCCCCACGAAGCGGATGTCCACGGAGGTGAAGGCATCCAAATTGTATTCCTCTGTGACGATGTCTCCGCTGGCGGTGATACGTTCTTGCGCATAGATTACGCTGATTGACAATAAGATGGCAATGATTAATGTTGATTTTTTCATTGTATTTGGATTTTGTTTAGACATAAATTATCATGAATTGACCATGAATTTATCATAATTTTTGATTAATTCGTGGATTTTTATGGTAATTTATGTTGAATTTTAATTAATTCAGACTTTTTGCGCGTCACGGGCACCACCTCCTTGCCTGTAGTGTCAATGAAACCGTAAAAGTTCCCTTTCCGCACGAGAGCGCAACCGTCGCGGTAGAGACCGAACTTGCCGATTTCGTCGTATTGCGGGTGCACGACCTCTTTGCTAGCGCTATCCACAAACCCCTTGAACCCGAATATCTCCACCATTGCCCAGCCGGTCCGGTATTCGTCAAACGGCCGTATGTCCGTGTATTTCGGATATACCACGATGTTTCCGTTTTCGTCTTGGAAACCGTAGTAGCCGTTGCGCTCGAACTTTCTCAGGCTATGGTGAGGAGGTAGAGACGCGCCATGGCACGTCTCTACTACGTTGGATGCGGGCGTTTCGGGCAATGGTGAAACAGATGATTCGGTTCCTTTTACTTGCTGTTGAGGATATGGGGGTTCCTGTAGAGACGTGCCATGGCGCGTATCGGCATCGGGTATGGGATCGGTCGGTAGAGACGCGCCATGGCACGTCTCTACGACGGCGGTATCGGCATTGACGGTTGCGGAATCGGTTGCAACACACGTGGTTACAGCCGTTTCCTGCGGGGTCGGGTCTGTGGGTGCGGGTTGCGCCTGCCACGCAATGACGGAACCCGTCACGGCGGTGGCGACCACGCCCGTGGCGATGGCGGGGGCTTTTGCGGCGGTGACGGCCATCCAGACACCCGGCTTCGGGGCTGCGGTCCAGTTGACGGCGGACAAGGGCGACGGTGCGGCGGGCGACAACGCCAGGTGTTTCAGCTTCGCACGACAGAGACGGTCGATGGCGTGCGTTTTCCAGGGGAGAAAGGGGAGCAGTATCATAAGTCCAGATTTTTTGTGGCGGACAAGGTTGTTCAGGGCGATTTGCAGCTGTGACCGCGCCTCCGAGAGGTACCGTTTGGAACTGCGCACCCCGATTTGCAATGACTCCGCGATTTTCGCATGAGATTGGTTTTCAAAAACATACAGGTTAAAAACGGTCCGTTGTTTGTCGGGCAGGGCGCAGATGGCGTCGAGGATTTCGGATTCGGTGAGGTCGGATGCGGAGATGCACGTTTCATCGGATTCGTCCTGTAGAGACGCGCCATGGCACGTCTCTACAATGTCGGATGCGGACGCGATAAATTGCGTCCCCACGGTATCGTCATCCATCGACAGAAATTGCGGTTGCCGCCGAAGGTAATCCATCGTGGTGTTGAGGTTGATGCGCATTAACCAGCCGTCGAAACTGCCGAGGCGGCGGTAGGTTCCGGACTTCTCGATGGCCTTGAGGAACGCCTCGTGCGCGAGGTCCTCGGCCACTGCGCGGTCGCCCACATAGCGGCAGCACACCCCGACCATCTTACAGATGTTCCGCTGATACGCCTGCGAACAAAACTGTTTCCCCTGCATTTTCGCTGTTTTATAATGACGACGCAAAAGTACGAAAAAG
>JAEEKL010000128.1 GCA_016282395.1 Bacteroidales bacterium | reverse complement strand
GCTGTTCCTCGGCGACGTGCTCAGCGGCCTCAACAACATCGGCACGGACATCCGCTTCGTGGAGGATGAGGAGTACAACACTGCGATGGAAAGTGCGGGCAATGATCCGCAGAAGGCCAAAACCCTTTCCAGTCTGCTCGCCTACAAGGATGCAGCCCACGGTAGGAAATCCTCCAGCGTACCTGTTGTCAACGCTTACACCACGCAGGTGCTCTATCGTCTGGGCTTCAAATGGTCGCCCACCACGTGGGATTACGTGGACCAAATGCTGGGTGCCATCAGCGGGTTGGGGTTCTTCGATTAGTGTGTGATTTGTTGAGGCGTATCGTATACGCCCCGTTCTTCCTATTTGACAAAACGCCCCTCTCCCGGTTGAAGTTCACCCAGGTTAGGCTCGCTGATTTGGACGCGGATAAGCCGCAGGGTGGGGAGTCCGAACTCGTTAAGGCCGATGTCCCGCCTCGGGGGTGAACTGGCTCAGCACGCAGTAGGGTTTATTGAAGAGGATGACCATTTTTTATGGGTACTTTTGAGGGGGCAAAGATAGGAATATTTCAGCAACCAATCGGAGACTGGTACACAGCGTACAATATAATCTCTATGGCAAAACGGGACATTGACCGCCCAACAAACTGTCCAAGAATTTCGAAAAAGAAGTACATTTTTCAGATCGTCTAAGTCTTTCATAATCATCTCGTTTAAGTGTTGAAAGAAATGATAATGACTCTTTTCCATGCTTATGATAATCTTCGTCGCAAGCTTGGAATATCTTTCGAACTAAAGGATAAGGATGGTAAATGTCTGTCTCTGGGTCTGCATTTATATTGATATTCAGTTGTTGGCATAAATCTCTCAAATTCTTTTCCTTAGAAACCACATATTGCTCTATCAGAGCCAACATCCATGCTTCATATTCCATAATGGCAAAATGCAAACGGCAATCAAAACCGTCAGCGTTGATGGCACCCATCTGCGCCGCGTGCATTTCCATTATCTTTTCACGGTTTATTTCTGGCTTTTGCTTCATCAACTGCCCATAAAGATCCCCGAACACATCTTTAAGGCCAATAATTACATTAAAACCTTGGGCTATCAATCCAGGAATGTCTTTTTTGAGTTTCGACACCACAAGGTTGTCGTTGTTTACATTCACAATTTGATAGTAATCCCCTGAATTCATGTCCCCTTGTTTAGGGAAACTTATTCTTTCATAATCATCAGCAGTTAAATTGATGCACAGAAAGCCACACTTGGCGGGGTCGTAGTTGGAGTATTCTTGCAGTACATAGGCAACAAACAGCATCTCCGACTGTCCTTCAACATACACTGCATACTTCATTTGGAGCTCCTTTCCAAGAAGGTGTCGATAAAGTCAGACGAGAACAGATCGAAATTGCTCAATCCTGTCATTCGGAAGTAATTGAATAATTCAGGCGAGTTTGCTTGGTTCAAGGCGGAAAGCTTGCTGTTCTTGCGTCTTAAAATCTGCCACTTTGAGATTTCGACCACATCCATCAAAAACGAATCGTTCGAGCTGGCTATCATTTGCATTCCTTCGTTTTCGCAAACTTCAAACAATTCCTTTCCCAAAAGTGTAGCTCTTTGATAATCCAAGCCTTCTCCCAGATCATCAATGAGCAATATACTTGCCATTTCCCCGCGTTTCAGGAATTCCAAAAAACAAAGCAAATAGAGAACTCTTATCATACCACTGGACAATTGGAAATCCATGATGTCGTGCTTTATATTTCGTTCCTTAACTGACACCAATTGTATTTCTGTACCTGTTTGTACGGTTTTTAAGTCTATAATATCATACCCTAACCGTTTTGCCTTTTCAAGCACTTTTCTCTTCATGCTCGCATTCAGCGAATCCACCAAAGTACTAAAAGGAAGGGGATTGACAATGGTTGAAGTGCTGCCTAAAATTACCGTAAAAGGATTAATATTTGAACATGAAACGGCGACAACCCCTTCCGTCCATCCCATTAAAGCTTCAATTTCAGGGTACGCTTCTCTGTCACGACGTGTCTGTACTACTAATTTCTTAATAGGTGGATTGATGGGCTCCCCCATAAAGGAAGCTTTTCCATCTTTCCGATTGATTAACGTTTTGCCATTTAAGTGTAGTTTTTCTGCCTTAACCTCACTTTTGTCTATTTCAAATGAATAATCCATTCTCCAATTCTCATCCTGAGGATTCATGAAAGTCATTTTCGTTTTAAAACCATCGGTTGATCCAAAAACAATGGAATTCATTTGCATGAATCTGGTCACATTCTGCAATGCATTGATAGTACGAGTCTTTCCCGCCGCATTTTTCCCGACGAGCAGATTGGTAAGATTCAAGGCGTTCATCTCCTCCAATTCCCAACCATAAGTCTTGTAACTAAAAGATGATAGTATCATAACGACTATTGTATTTCTTCAAATTTAGAGTTCTATCAAACCTGCAAAAATACAAAAAATACATATTAGGCGATATGCACAGAATCTTTAATTGGATTGTCGTCTAATTCTGGATCAGGAATGGAATGGCGAATTAAATGGTCAATTAAACGAACTACTTTTCACCGGTCGTCAATATGTTCCACAAAAAATGCTACTTTTGCAACCTTGTTTGCCATAAAAGTATCGTGTTATGCCGAATTCCAAAAATGCAGATCTCCGCATCAAGGTCATTGACCGCTGTCTGAGTGATAAAAACCGCAGGTATTCGATGGCGGAGATGATGGAATTATGCAATAAAGAGTTGGAACTACACGATTTTCTGCCCGTGTCGGCCATGAACACCATTCGGAACGACATTGAACAGATACAACGGACACACGCTCCGAATGCAGACGTGGATAGCTTCAGAGAGGGCAGGAACATTCGCTATCATTATGCCGATCCCGATTTCTCCATCTACAGGCCGCTGCTGAAACCTGAGGAGACGGCGCAGCTCATCCAGACACTCTGTTTGCTGAAACGGTTCAAAGGGATGCCGCAGTTCGACTGGATCAGCGAGATTTCCGACCGTTTGGGTGCTTCGTTGAAAATCGATGAGGTTTCCACGGACGAGGTGGTCGGGTTTGACGAGAACATGGATTTGGAAGGGCTGGACCACTTCACGCCGCTGTTCAACGCCATCAGCGAAAAACGGACATTGTGCATCACCTACAAAAGTTTCAAGCAGGACAAAGGGGAGGAATACGTGGTCTATCCCTATTACTTGAAGCAATACAACAAGCGGTGGTTCCTGATTGCAAGAAATTTGGACTATGAAGCCTTGACCAACTATGCCCTCGACCGTATTCGGAGCATCAAAGAAACGGATGTGCCGTTTCAACCCACCAACATCAACTTCACTGACTATTTTGACGAGATGATTGGAGTGTCCAAAGATTCAAACGCTGAACCTACGCTTGTCAAGTTGTGGG
>JAEEKL010000127.1 GCA_016282395.1 Bacteroidales bacterium | reverse complement strand
TGAACTTTTTTCCGCTTGAAGCTCTCGCTGAATCTTCTTCTTTTTCGTTCCTCATTTGTTAATTTTTCCATTGTTGATCCGTTTTTGATTTGGTGACTTTGGTCTTTAAAACGGTCAACCTATTTCAGGCATTGACATTGAAAGGTTTAGGGTTTAGAGTTGGTGATTGGTGACACTGTGCGGGTCCTCTTTTCAACCGCGTTAGCGGTTGCATGTCTGTAGCCAGATGCGGACGACGTTCCCGTTTTTTTTGGGAGATGGTCCGGGTCGCGGGGTTCGCGGCGCGGGGATAATTTCCGGGCGAGGGGATTGGTTGGTTCGCCGCGAAACGGGGAGATGTTTCGGACGGATATAGGCATGGTTCATGAACACAGTTTTGCAGATTTTTGCTAATTTTGCACTTTCAAAACCAAACAATCGAAGAATATGAGAGTGAAGCCGTATGTCCCTGATCCCGAGAACGATGTGTTTTTGAACAGCTACGACAACGAGATTCCGTTGGCGTGCAATGTCATCTATTATGTGGAAAGTCCGGAAAACGAGCCGTTGAATGCAGCCATGCGCGATTTGGCGAAGCAAGACATCACGCTGTTGGATGATGCAAAAATACAGCCCTATCCGTTTCGGCTGCAGTATGTTGCGCAGTCCGATCTGGATGTAGAAACCCTTCGCACGGCCCTGATTCCCGAATATGGCGAAACGCTGGCGGAGGAGACCGTCGGCAACTTCCGTCGTTGTTTGTCGGACGGCCAGGGCGGCACGCTGGTGGCTCGCTGTCTGCCGACATTCTCCAGGGGCGACTTTTTCGAGGACGATAACACCGTCTGCACCTTCCCCGGATTCCATCTCACCGCCCCTGAGAAGGCCGCAGGGAAAGTTGCGTGGTTCGCCCAGAAGGCCGCCGAACGAAACTTCTATCGTCTGACCGGTGAATCCTACCAAGACTATATCACCCCTCCGTCTTCTGTTCGGGAATCCCGGTCGGGATATGGGGGATTTGGAATGCAATTAATTGTCCGGGAAAAGTCCAAGCAGGAGATCACCGATGATATGTTGCGTCACTCCGAGGCATTATCGGACTGGATTGTCAGGAACATCCAAGATAACGACGTGGCAATCTCTGTTTTGGACTTGGTGCGGAAACAGTTGCGCAACAAGGGCAAATTGAAGGAACCGTGCAAGATTAAAGTCGAAGGCAAGCACATCTATTATCTGATGTTTCCCAAAAACGAGTTGAAAAAGTTGTCAATTGGGCGGGGAGCCATTCCCAGGATGCTGTACGTCTTCTACCTGATTCAGATCAAGCGTGCGGCAAAGGATGCCCGCCAGCCAAGGAATATTGCGCAAGTGAATCTCGTGGATTATAAAGACGATTTGTTGTACATTTACAGGAATATCGGTTCCAACTGGGATGCTGACATTCACAGTATCGAGTCGGTATGGGACAAAACCACTGGCACTTTCTCGAGTGCCTTGTGGTCCATCCGCAACTGTTTCGAAGACATTTTTGATGTAAACAGTCTGCTGCCCAAGTGTTACACCATAGAGATTGTGGACGAAGACAAGATGGGCAGGAGTCTTTACGGCATCCAGCTCGACCCCGACGACATTGAGTTGGGGTGGCCGTATGACGGGATGGTGTAAGGTTGAAAGAGTAACCTCGTCGTTGCAAATGTCCGCAATTGAGGGTTTGCCATTGCCAACAATCCCTCAACTATACACGCATTAGTACATCATCCCGAACAACCACAGCGGAATCTTGTTGCCGTAGCCGATTTCCATGTCATCTGCAACCACAAAGCTTTCTTCAACACCCTTGATTTGCGAGAACCCTTTCTTTTTGCCGCCCACCTCGAAAAGCCATCTACCATCCGCCACAATATCACCCTTGGCGGGCATGGAAAGCTGGTGTGCCACTCCAAGCTGGGAGGCGAGATAGGTTTCGCGCGAAGTGCCAGTGTCGGCCTTGGGAGTCAGACAATACATCAGATTGGTGTTGTAAAAGAGGATTTTCTCCGGTTTTGTCAACGTGTTCATTCCTTCAGCCGAGGCATAAAGCCGACGAATCAGAGCTGCCTTGTCCATTAGATCAAGGAGCTTCAGAACATTGTTCCGCGAAGATTGCAAAGCGTTGCACAATGATGAAATGTTCAGTGTATAAGGTGTCTGTTCGGCGAGTACTGCCAGCAACTGTTTGGCTTTATATACCGAATCATATTCGATATTGCTTACCGCAGGGATTTCGCTTGTGACAATGGTGTCTATCACCTGCTGTAACCGGTCGAAAAAACCATCGCCCTCTTCCCGATAAAACGGATAGTAGCCGAACTTGACATATTTCTCGAAATGGTGCAATACCTTTACCTCCGAGGTGATTTGCGAGGCCAGAGTGAAATGGTTGTGCAAGATTTCCTCTATCGGAACGACTGGCAGCTCCGCCACCTGTTCCAACTGCAAGTATTCCCTAAACGAAAGTCCTTCCATCGTGTACAGGCGATGACGGCGCGAAAGATCTGCCACCAATGACTCTTCAATCTTCAACATCGAGGATCCCGTCACCACGACGTGAAGTTTTGGGTAAGAATCATAAATGTTCTTGATTTCCTGCTGCCAGCCCTTGTACTTGTGCACCTCATCCAGAAACAGATGAGTGCCTCCATGCGTGTAGTGGTACTCCGCTAATTCCAGAATGGTGTGCGTGGAGAACCACAAATGGTCAAGCGAGGCGTACAACGCTTTCTCTGCATTGGGAAAACAGCGTTTGATGTGCTGCAAAAGCATGGTTGTCTTACCCACTCCTTTCGCCCCTTTGATTACAATCAATCGGTTGTCCCAGTTGATTTTGTCATAAATATAGCGGATAAACCTCATATCTGTTCCTGCCAGCAGGCGACCGTATGCCTTGAATAATCTGTCCATTTCTCAAGAATTTAATTTCCGGCAAAAATAAGATTTTTTACTTTGCAGAATCAAAAATCGCGAATGTTTTTCACTTTCTAAAGTTAAAAATCGGCATCTGCATCAGAACAGGAGCGGATGACGAATGTCCCGCTTTACGGGGCGGGGGCGTGTTTTGGCAGGGGATAGTTTACATGCATCCGGTTCGACCCTGACGACATTGAGCTGGGGTGGCCGTACGACGGGATGGTGTAAGGTTGCGGTGGAAGCACCATCGCTGCTCAAGTGCCCTTGCGGGTACGAGATTCCGTTTGGCTGGGCAATGCTTCGCTTATCTGCAAATGTGTTGGTTTTCGGAAATGCGGTCTTTTTCATGCCAGTGTAGTCTGGCCAAACGGAATGGAGGTGCGCTGATCGGCAATTCCTGCGCTTGCGCGTTTGCCCATATTTCGTTACATTTTGAGCTGATGGTTAATTAGCGAATTTGCCATTATCGTCATCCCCTGCGCCAACGGCAAGCCCACCGTCATTCCGTTTTGCCGAAAACGGGTGTCGGTGAATCGCCAGTGCAATTGTTATCCGTCAATGCAGGTGTTGCCCCGCGAGGGCAGGGATGCAAAACGGAACCTCCTGCTCGCCAGGGCGGGAAGAAACGTGAGGGTGACCACCCCGTCAGTGCATAAATCTTCATCATACCTGCATGTTATTTCCCGATTTTTGCTATTTTTGCACGTTCAAATGAGATTTTAACGAAAAACTGTAAATAATAGAGAAATAGAGTAATTAACATAGTATAAATCATAGCGTTTGCTATTTATTCGGCACTGCTTCGAAACCTGAGAAATTTTGAAATGCATCATTACGAATACGTCTGCGAACGTCCGCGATGCGTGGACGGCGGCTTATCAATGATGCGGGCTTTCTCAGGGCCTCGAAGCGTGGATAAGATAAAGTCCACGTTTTTTTGTGCCCTGAACTGCTCGCAAGCTGAATGATCAGTAAATGCTCAAAAAGCAAATGAGTATGAAATTGTTTCGCACAGCAAAAGAGTTTGTTGATTATCTACAAATCAACAAGGGATTGAAATTAACCCAACAAGGAGACCAATGGAAGTACACGATGAATGAAAATGTTGTGTTTTCCTTTGACATTTCATCTAATAAATTTTCACTAACGGAAAACGGGAATCCCATTAAGGCTGATCGTGACACGAGCATGGATCTTACAAAACCTGAAAATCATTGTGTTGCAATGCTTTTGATAAACATATTGGAACGCGGTTATGCATTTTCATCAATCACAATAGAAAAGAAATGGCAGACAGGACATGATCCCATTTGGTTAGATGTCATGTTGAAAAATCCATCTACAGATGATATTTATATGATTGAGGTGAAAAAATATGATGAGTATCTCAAATATACTAATCCCGATAATGAATCAAAAGTGAAACAACTTTGTTCATACGCTATGCAAGAACTAACAACAAAAATCGCCTCTTTTTATTCGTATGATTTTGATAATGAACAACATTGTTTCTCTAATATCTTTTGCGCTGATTTGCGACAAGCCTCATTAAACACAGATGACTTTTATGACAGATGGCATAAGTTGTTCGATCATACGGATTATATATCATTCAATCAACCGTTCAATATTCAAAAATATGTGTTGCGATATGGCAATTTAAGGGAAATCAATGATGCCGACACTAAAATTCTATTCAAACAATTCCTAACCATTTTAAGGCTAAACTCAATTTCTGATAAGCCTACTGCATTCATGAAAATGATTAATCTGTTCTTGGCAAAGCTTTCAGATGAGTTCATTCAAGATGATGATTTTATTTCGTATGACAATAACGGAAACATCTTTTCGCACTTTGGATTACGTTTTCAATATATTGATGATGAAAGTCCTGAATCCTTTTTGAAACGCTTAAACGAGTTGTACAAAACAGGTATGAAAAAATACCTAAACAAGAATGTGATTGATTATTCTGACTCTGAATTAAAGCCGTTGATCTCAAAAGGGAATACCACTGTGTTAATGAAAATACTTGACGATCTACGTTTGAAAAAGAACAACAGTTTCTCATTCATTGAAGTATATGATGATAGTACTTTTATAGAAAACTATGTGGTAGTCAAAGAAATCGTAAAGTTGCTACAAAACTTCAAATTCAAATATGACACGAAACATCAATTTTTAGGTGATTTCTTTGAGGATTTGCTAAATACGAGTTTAAAACAAGAAGAAGGGCAATTTTTCACTCCGTATCCATTAGTTGACTATATGGTTAATTCATTGGATATAGAAAACCGCATCACACTTAATTTACAGAAGCGAAACCTTGATTTTGTTCCCAAAGTGATAGATTATGCATGTGGAGCCGGTCATTTCCTCATTAGTTCAATGCGGGCCATTCAAGATGTGTTGTCTACCACTAAACCAATTACAACAGATCAAGCTAAAAGGATAGATACTTATCGAACGAATCCGTATTCTTGGGCTGACGTGTTACATGTAGTAGGAATAGAAAAAGATTACCGACTGGCTAAAACGACAAAAATTGCCACTTTCCTTAATGGTGATGGAGAAGCACAAATCATTGCTGGAGATGGGATTAATCGTTTTGATAGTGATGACTATAATGGAACCATTTTGGCTTCAAAATCCACTAAACTTGAAACATTTGACTATGTCATATCTAATCCTCCTTTTTCCGTGGAGGGATTTATGCAGAATTTCAGAAAAAATGGAATAACAGAACATTCTTCTACATTCACTTTACTAGATAGTATTAATCCTAAAGATGGTAGAATAGAGGTCTTTTTCGTAGAACGAGCAGAGCAATTGTTAAAGGACAACGGGATTGCTGCAATCATTTTACCACAATCTATTTTGTCTGGAGAAAAATATAATTCTTTACGAACCTTTATTAAGGAACATTTCAGAATAATGTCCATGCTACTAACTGCGGATATCACATTCTTGGGAACAACAACAAGCCCTGTTGTTTTATTTTTAAGAAAAGAGAAGATTCTCAATGATTATGAGGTTCTAATACATCAATCACCTAAATATACTAATCCCAAAGGAGCAAAATTAAAAGAGTCGGAAACTCGTTTCTTAGGATATGAATTTAGCAGTAACAAAAACAAATCTGGTATTACCTTTATACCAAATTCGGTTTTAGAGCGGCTAATACCTGTCACAAAAGAATTTATTTGTACTGGCGCAATTAAAAAAACGACCTTGGATCCACTACATTCAAAGATTGTTAAATTGTCTGATGTTACCCTAAATGTCTCTCCCGACTATTGTGGGGACATCTATCCTAAACGAATATCCTGTAAAGGAACGCCTTTAAGCCACTATTGTAAAATTAACGATTGGAAAATAACAGATTTTACCACGCCCCCATATCAATATCTAGAAATAGGCAATCTATCGACCCAAATACCATCCAAAAACAAACAAAGCTCGCGGTTTTGCAAAAAGGGAGACATTCTTATATCATCATTGTTGCCAGAAAAAGATAAAATTGTCGTTGCCACGGGGGAATTCATGCTATCTTCGGCCATTTATGTCCTATCTTCTTTCAAGAATGACACAGAAAGAGATTATGTGTTGCGTAAATTGCAATCTCCTAAAGTTATCGAGCAAATGTGTGCGCTTGTTGATGGTTTTAAAATTACGTACGCTAAAATTAGTGAGCACAACATATACAACAATATTTTAATATAGATTTCTTAAACATCTTTCCGCGCCTTCTCGGGACTTCGCACGGAAAGAGAGTGAGCCCTTTGAAAACAAGCACGAAGTTCCTCCGACAAAATAAAACTCGAATACACGGATTTTGTAGCCTTACAAAGTCCGTTTTTATTATTCTTATTCAAGTTTCGCATGTTTGTTTTTTGCAATAAGCACTTTTTCAAGTAGAATCGGGGATTATCCCTGCTGTGTGCGGATATGAGAGGCCAATCCGTTCGCGAACCAGCCCGTTAGGGCTGAAGGGCTCGGTAGCAAATGGGGATTCCATGTGCGGGTTTCGCAGGCCGTCAGGCCTGCGGGCAAAAAAACGTGAAACCATTAGAGCCTGCGTGTTGTAATGAACATGGATGCCGTTGGGGTTGTCTAACGCGAAACCTTCCCCGCACACCTGACGGCGTGCGTCTCCCTTCGCGACCGGCCATTCCTACCAAGCCCGGCAGACCTAACGGCCTGCCAACACTTAGACGCCCTGTTTCGCGTCACCGAAGCAGACGTGCTTGTACTGACCCTCAACGAACGGCAATGGGTTTAAAGTTGCCAAATAGTCAGTACTTTGGTGGACTGTTTTCGCTGGAAGAGGAAAACGTGATGTCAAATTTGATTGCTGAAAATCAAACGTTTACAAAAGAGGTAAATCTGAAATTCCTACTGCAAGCGGGTTGATAAGCGCTTGCGAAACTTGTATTATTCTTATATTCCCTATTGCCGAAAAGCATCGCATTAGTACATCATCCCGAACAACCACATTCGAAAGTTAAATCCGCTTTTCCCCAGACATCCTTCGTTTGCTACTAGCAGAAATCAACCCCCTGTCCGTTGATTTCCGACCTTTGCCGCGTCGTTCTTTGACTAGGATTTGTGACTATTGGCTGTTCAAGCTTCGTAAGCTTTTTCCCCCTTTTGACCTCGTGTGCGATGCACCATTCCGCGGCCGACGCCAGGAGGCCGCGGAACCTCCACCTCGCCAGAGTACTTGCCAAGAACTGGCGGAACCTCCTCCGTTCAACAACAACCTTCCCGAAAACTACATAATCGGAGCTTGCTAAACTTCAGTGGGCTATTGGCTAAGGTCTCCTCAAACGTCTCCCCCAACGTCTCAACTCTCAAATCACCAATCTCAACTTTCAAATCACCAATCACAAGTCACCAATCACCAATCACCAATCACTGATCACTAATCACTAATAAAAATCAATATGAAAAAAAACACCAAAACCTTTAACGCCCTCAAGACCTTGACCGAGGTCGCCAAACTTATGGAGAGCTCCACCGACAGGATGATCCGGCTTTACGATCCCGAGTTCACGGCTTCCGGGAATGCCGACGAGCGCTCCAGACGGAAACCGGACAACCAGCTCATCAGCGCGATGGAACCGCAACTGCGCGAACAGGTGGACCAGCTCGGCCGCTTCCTGAAAACCACCCCGCTGGAAACCCTGCTCTTCGTGGCGGTCTTCGCCATCCAGCTGATCAGCAACAACAGCGTCGACACCCGCGACATCAGCCGCTACCTCGACATCAACGGGCTGGACTTCCTGCCGCTGAAGCCCGTGCTGCATTCACTGCTGAAAAAACGCCTGATCCGCGTGGTGAACCGCCGGCGCAGCACCAACGACTATATCGTGGCCGACACCGTGGAGCACTCGCTCCTTCTAAACAAACCGGTGAAACGGATGAAAGCACAGGAGATGGACCAGTTCCAGTTCTGCAACCTCGTCTCCGGACTTATCGAGTGCCGCAGCAACGAGGACTTTGACACGCGTGAGCTTTTCATCCAGGTTGAAAGGGAGGAGGAAGCCAACCCCCACATCAAATTAGTGAAAGAGTTGCGGAAACTTTCGCTCGACATTGAGGACAGAACCCTCTTTTATGAAATCTGCGACGATTTCGTCCGCGACCGCCGGCGCAACACGGGGGTGGAATGCACTCTGAACGACATCTACGACAATTTGCGTCATCGTTTCGACATTGCCAAGAACATTATGGGGCAAAGCCATCCGCTCATGCAGTCAGAGCTGGCGGAACTGCT
>JAEEKL010000126.1 GCA_016282395.1 Bacteroidales bacterium | reverse complement strand
TGAACTTTTTTCCGCTTGAAGCTCTCGCTGAATCTTCTTCTTTTTCTTTCCTCATTTGTTAATTTTTCCATTGTTGATCCGTTTTTGATTTGGTGACTTTGGTCTTTAAAACGGTCAACCTATTTCAGGCATTGACATTGACATTGACAGGGGATCGAAACAATGATGGTGGATGGTGGTGAAGCCGCGCCGGGGCGCCCAAATAAAAAAAACGATGCGTATGCCGTAGAATAATGCGCGAAGAATGTCAGTCCATATATGGAAAATATGTATTTTTGCATTTTTAACAATTAAATGCTAAAACAATGAAAACCAAGCCTATCAACGGAAAATTCGAGCTGATTGCACTCCCATACGCGGAAGATGCGCTGGCGCCTGTCATCTCTGCGGAAACCATCCGCTTCCACCACGGCAAGCACCTGCAGGCCTACGTCAACAACCTCAACGCCGCACTGGCGGGAAGCCCGTTAGAAGGGCTGCCCTTAGAGGAAGTGGTCGTGAAATCGGAGGGCGGAATGCGCAACAACGCCGGACAGACCCTGAACCACAACCTCTATTTCCTGCAGTTCTCCCCCACCCCAGCGAAAACCGCACCCACGGGCGAACTGGCCGCCGCCATTGACCGCACTTTCGGCTCTTTTGAGAATTTCATGACCGAGTTTGTCCAGAAAGGCGTTACGCTGTTCGGCTCCGGCTGGGTGTGGCTGGCCGCCGACAACGACGGGAACCTCCAGATCACTCAGGAGTCCAACGCCGGCAACCCTATTCAGCACGGGCTGCACCCTCTGCTGACCTTTGACGTGTGGGAGCACGCCTACTACCTGGACTACCAGAACCGTCGTGCCGACCAGCTCAAAGACCTCGGCAAGCTCCTTGACTGGTCCGTCATTGAGGCCCGTTATACGGACGCATTGCAATAGTCTGTCCATGCCCGCAAGGAAAAAAGCCCCGGCTCAAGTCATCTCCCTGGATGCTTTCGGCAGCGCCAAGAACTACTGGATCTGCTGGGTGTCCTCTCCTTTGTCACACCTCTCTTTCGCCAACAGGCTGCAACAGCATTTGGGACTTCCCTGCGCCTATATCGGGGACATCACCCTCGACGATGTCCATCCGAAACTGGCGTTTCCGATGTATTTCGCAACCTTCAACCAGGATTATGACGCCACCGTGGTGGTACTCGCAAACCATGTCACGGCTCCGATGGATCTTTCCACTGCAAAACAGAATCCGTTGTTAGGAGGTCTGCTCTTTGAGGATGATTATTACCTGTTCAACAGCCAAGGTCTCAAGAAGATAGACTTCACCCCGCCCCAAGCCGACTACCTCTTGCTGCTCTCCGCCGACAAGCAGGCGGACATCACCGACTACACCGAACAGCTGCCCCTGATTCCGAATATCAAGGTGTTGTGTCAAAACACCCCGCAGCTCATTGCGGAGAGCCAGAAAAAAAGCAAGCAAGTCCTTGATTTCCTGCAATATCTGTTCTACGAATCCGAGGCGGCGGTTAAAGAGTTCCGCCAACGCAAGCTATGCCGGAAGCTACACCAGAAGATGTCCGTCGCGGAGGCCAACTACGCACACCTGCGGTTTCCTGTGGAAAGCAACAGGACGATTACCAGCAGTTTACTGCGCCGAGAAGACTATTAAAGGAATGTGACATTTCAACATCACAAAAACTCATGCCCGAATATGGTATCCTACTCCCCACGACATTTACATTTGATCCACAAACTTCCCCTACGCTCTTAACCGCTTAACTTTCTGACCTATACTTGGCAGCTTCCGCCTCATCCCCCTTATCCTTATACATATAATATAGATTAAGTCGGATATTTTCGTTATCGGGGGTGAGTTCGTAAGCGTGGAGCAGGCAACGTTCGGCGTTGGTGAAGTCGCGCTTGATGGCATAACAGATGCCCATGTTCTCCCACGCGCTGGTGAAGTTCGGATCCTCGGCAACAATTTCCTCAAAGATTTTGACAGCCTCGTCCAGTCGGCCATATCCACGACCTAACACATTGCCTTTCACGTTTTTTGCCACAATATTATTCGGGTCTTTGTCCAAAATTTTGTTGACCTCCCGCCAGGCGTCATCCACTTTGCCCTCATCGAGGAGCTTGTTCACAGGGTCGAGTTCGTGGGCTTTCTGAGACTGTGCAGACATGGCCAGCAGGTTTTTGGCTTGGGGATTTTCCGGGTCTATCAGAGTGGCGTTGCGGGCGGCCTGCATCGCCAAATCAGGATTCTCGTCCAGATAGGCCAGTTCGCTGAGCAACAGGTAAGCATTCAGGGCGTTGTTGTCCAACTGCAGGGCTTTCTCCAGATATTTGTAGGCGTTGCGCTTGTCGCGATCCTTGTGGCTCTTCTTCCAGATTTGCAGGCAGCTTCCGCCCGCCGAGACGTTGCATTTGATGCTGTTGTCGGAGGTATTCACATCGGTGAGGAAGAGCGTGAAATCGTCCTTCCAGGTGAAGTTGCGCGTGAAGGTCTTGATGCCGAAGAGCAGGCAGACCACTCCAGCGATACCGACGGCGGTCTTCTGCAACGCGGGTATGGAGGCGGTAGATAGCCGGTAGAGCCACCAGCCCACAATCAGCGTGAAACCAATGGACGACATGAACACGAACCGCTCGTTCATGAACGTGCCCACGTTGAAAAGCAGGTTCGACACGATGGAGAACGTGATGATGAAATAGAGAATGCCAAAAGCGGGCACCGTTTTCTGTTTCAGCTTCCAAATCCCATACGCCGCCACGGCAACGCATCCGGCCAAAATCAGCCACACTAACGGATTACTGAAGTCGGTGATGGCAATCGTGTGCGGGTAGTAGTCGTGGGTGAGCGGGTGCGGGATGAACAATAGCTTGAGATAGATACCCCATGTAATCAGCACAGTGGCAATCTGTTGCGCCCGCGTGGAGTTAACGTAGGGATTGTTGAGGATGTTGCCGGTCATGTCGGGCGGCATCATGCTTCCCAACACTTTATAGCGCACCCCGATAAAGAAAACACTGCCTAACACCATGGGTATCAAGGTGATGAAATAGTCGGCAGTGCGTTTGTTTTCGTTGTTGTAATAGAAGAGGGAGAGCGGCAGCACCGCGAGGAAAGTGACCGTGTTCTCTTTCGAGAAGATGCCGAAAGTGAAAGCTAAAAAGCTCAAAACCAGCCAATACCATTTTCGGGTATCGATGTATTTGAGCGAACACCACACAGCGGCAAAGGCGCCGAGCATGGCGAAGATTTCATCACGTCCTTTCACGTTGGCCACCACTTCGGTATGTATGGGGTGTACCGCAAACAGCACCACAGCAAGGAGCGGCAGCGACTGGAACCACTTTTTCCCTTCGTGCTGCGGGAAGATTTTGGCCAGCACCTCATAGAGCAGCAGGCATAAGAGTATGTAATACAGCACATTCATCACGTGGCTGACAATCGGGAACGGGGTTTCATAGAAGAATTTCTCATGGGCGGCATTGTGAAGGTTATAGTAGTCGTCCATATCGCCGATTTTCTCTTTGATATGCTTTCCGAACAACTGACACTCAATCATATAGGTCAGCTGCGACATGGGGCGGTATCGGCCTCCGGCCACAATGGAGTGGTCACTGCCGAAATAGCCCGTGAAAGTGTCCTCCGTGAAGATGCCCTTTATGGATTCCCATCCGCCTTGGATGGTGTATTTGCTCTCGAGAATGACCATCCGGTCGTCAAGGGCGAAATGCAGCATGGGGGTGTTGGCATAGCACAGGATGACAAGGACGGTGATGATGAGACGGTGGATTTTTTTCATAACGGTTACGGGTTTTTCAAGCGGCAAAAATACGTTTTAAATCAATAGCTTCTATAACCAATAACCCATAACCAATAACCATTAAAAAGTGTATTTTTGCGGCTTAATAAATCTCAAACGGTTATTATGCTGAAAAACAAAAAGATTGTGGTCGTGATGCCGGCGTATAATGCGGCACTTACACTGAAGAAGACGTACAGCGAAATACCCATGGAAATTGTGGACGAGGTGATTCTGGTGGATGACAAATCTTCCGACGAAACGGTTGAGACGGCCAAGGCCATTGGCATCAAGCATGTCATAAGCCATGAGAGGAACAAGGGCTACGGCGGAAATCAGAAGACCTGCTATCAAAAGGCGCTGGAACTCGGCGCGGACGTGGTCATCATGCTGCACCCCGACTACCAATACACGCCGAAGCTGATAGAATCCATCTCGTACATGATTGTCAACGGGCTCTACCCCGTAGTCCTCGGATCGCGCATCCTCGGCAACGGTGCGCTGAAAGGAGGGATGCCTCGCTACAAATATTTCTTCAACCGATGCCTGACCTGGTTCCAGAATGTCATGACCGGTCAGAAGCTGTCGGAGTACCACACCGGCTACCGCGCTTTCTCACGTGATGTGTTGGAAAAGATCCCCTTCATGCGCAACTCCGACGATTTCGTGTTCGACAACCAGATGCTCGCGCAAATCATCTACGCGGATTATGATATCGGCGAAATCACCTGCCCAACCAAATATTTCCCGGACGCCTCCTCCATCAACTTCAGGCGCAGCTGCCGCTACGGACTCGGAGTGCTGCAGACCTCCCTCCAATTCCGGCTACAGAAATGGCACCTCGCAAAATCCCACCTCTTTGCCGACCTGTAGTCTTCATTTTTGGCTAATATTGATTTCATGTTGGTTTCAAGCAGGCGTATGCGGCACTTCCCACACAACATTTCGGAGCCACCTGCCATTCGCATTTTTTTCTTATCGGCACCATTTCCGACCATTGGATGAAGAATGGGGTGATGCCGACTATGATTTACTATGGCATAAAGGGAATGCCACGCACGGTGTTCACCATTTTCTGCGCTGCCGCTTTCGACGGTTCTCTAACGGATGGCGACCAGTACCTCAGCATCGTGCTGACGGGAAACATCTACAAGCAGCTATACAAGGAGATAGGTTCGAAGGCCGGCTGCTGAGCCGCTCCACTGAAGACTCCGCCACGGTGGTGGTTGTGGGGTATAAGATTTTCAGGAGGACGGAAGAGACGGAATAGTCATACGTGAAAAAGAGCCGCCACCCCGTGACGACTCTTTTTGATTTACGATTTATGATTTTACGGCTCTACCGTTTATTGCACGATGAGTTTCTGTGTGCCGACACGTCCGGATGCCTCAAATCGCACGAAATAAACCCCACTTTTCAAGAAGGATATGTCGATGTTTTCACCGGACATGACATTTTTCTGCGTATGGACAATCTGTCCTGTCGAAGTGAATATTTCAATATTATCAATGGTTTGGTCGGACACATCAAGGCAGAAATGTTCTGACGCAGGATTGGGACGGAGTTTGACAGCATCAAGATTGTGGTCACTGATGCCGTCCGGGTAAGTCACCATGACGGATTTCGGATTTTGGTAGGAAGCGTTATAATTGCTGCCTACGGCAATCCAATTGGAAGCTCCATCGGGTTTGTAATAGAGTATCAGATTGTAGAATCCTGGTTCGGCGGTGATGTTTCCACTGAAATTGAATTGGGCGTTGCCGTTGGGAGCCAAAGGAGTGTTGACGGGTATTTGCTGGATGGTCTGCACATATTCGTCGTTGCTGGTCTCAAGTGCCAACCTCAGACTTCCGGTGAATGCCGTGTTCCCCATGTTAATGACGCTTGCGGAAATATACGCCACGGTATTCTGACGCAACGGGTTGGGTGTGTATAAAAAGTCTGTGTACATGTTGAGGTCAACATTGTTCACAGGTGGTGTGGAGCCGCCGGTGACGGTTACTGAGACGGGATTATCAACCCCGAAGTCGTTACCCACGAGGGTCCAAGTGCTTTCGCCGGTTGCTTGGTAGTAGAGCGCCATCTGGTAGGTGCCGGCGGCTACGGTGATGGTGCCGCTAAACGTCAGCGGGGAATAAACCATGGAGGTCAACGGACTGCTCAAGCTCTGCTGTCCGATGGTTTGCGCTTCGAAATTGTTAGCGTTGAGCAAGACTAAT
>JAEEKL010000125.1 GCA_016282395.1 Bacteroidales bacterium | reverse complement strand
GAGAAGATCATCCTCAAGAAGCGGACCTTCCACGGCTACTTCACCGGCAACTCGCAGTCGCGGTACTTCCAGTCCGACGAATTCGGCAAGTTCCTGCTGTTCATGCAGGCGAACCACCCGGTGGTGCAGCTCAAGGAGGCCAACCACAAGCTGGTCTGCAGCATCCACAACATCCCGACGTTCAAGGCGGCGTATCACTGGCTGGGGAAGATGGAGCAAGCCGTTAGTAGTTAGGAGTTAGCAGTTAGCAGTTGGCGGAACAAGAGTGTTTGGCGTGGTGAGAAAAAGTAGAGGGGCGAAACATAGATGACACTTTCTTGATTTATTTTTGCTATTTTTGCCGCATTAATTGCTAAAAATAGTATGAAACTAATCGACAACGTCACCCACACTCTTAAAGAGGATTTTGTGGCAGAAATAAAAGAGGGAGGCAAGCTGTCCATTGCCGCTTCCTGCTTTTCAATTTACGCATTCCAAGAGCTGAAAAGTCAATTGAAAGACATTGATAATCTTCGCTTTATATTCACATCACCAACATTCGTTACCGAGAAAGCGACCAAACAACAACGGGAGTTTTATATTCCGAGATTGAACCGGGAGCGGAATCTTTGGGGAACGGAATTTGAAGTGAAACTCCGTAACGAGCTGTCGCAAAAAGCGATTGCCCGTGAGTGTGCGGAATGGATCAGGAAAAAAGCTTGCTTCAAGTCGAACCGAACCAATGAAAACATGATGGGGTTTGTCAATGTAGATAATACGACGTATATGCCTGTCAACGGTTTCACCACTGTAGATTTAGGCTGTGAACGCGGCAACAATGCATATACCATGATTTCTCGACTCGAATATCCCGAATCAAGCAGTTTTCTCACCCTTTTTGACCAACTTTGGAACGATTCCAAACGGATGCAGGTGGTCACAGAGGAAGTGTTGGACAATATCACCAACGCATATAAGGAAAATGCTCCTGATTTCTTGTATTTCGTCACTTTATACAATATTTTCAACGAATTTTTGGAAGATATTTCCGAAGATGTGCTGCCCAACGAAGCCACAGGCTTCAAATCCAGCTTGATATGGAACAAACTTTACAATTTCCAAAAGGATGCCACATTAGCCATCATCAATAAGTTGGAGAAATACAATGGCTGCATTCTGGCAGACAGCGTGGGACTTGGCAAGACATTCACAGCATTGGCGGTCATCAAATACTATGAGAACCGTAATAAATCTGTACTCGTGCTGTGTCCTAAAAAGCTGAATGACAACTGGATGACCTATCGAAGCAACTACTTGAACAATCCCATAGCCAAGGACAGGCTCCGATATGATGTTTTCTTCCATTCCGACCTTTCCCGTCGGGGCGGATATTCCAACGGCTACGACCTGAACCACATCAACTGGGGAAACTATGATTTGGTGGTCATCGATGAATCACACAACTTCAGGAATGGCGGGAAAGTCACTTCCGACGATGATGACAACCCACGTGAAAACCGCTACTTAAGACTAATGAACACAGTTATACGCGCCGGGGTAAAGACCAAAGTGCTGATGCTTTCGGCCACGCCGGTCAACAACCGTTTTAACGATCTGAAAAACCAGATCCAGCTGGCATACGAAGGGGAATCGGAGAAAATGGACGCGCTTTTGGACACCAACACCAGCATTGAGCAGATATTCAAACAAGCCCAGGCCGCTTACAACCATTGGGCTAAAATGTCTCCAGCGGAACGCACCACCAAACGGCTGCTCGAAATGCTCAGCTTCGACTTCTTTGAATTGCTGGATTCGGTGACCATAGCCCGCAGCCGCAAACATGTGGAACGCTATTATGACACCACCGAAATCGGAAAGTTCCCCACCCGACTACCTCCTCTTTCCCGACGTCCCAGCCTCACCGATTTGGATTCTGCCATCAACTACAATGAAATTTTCGACCTGATTCAAAAGTTGAACCTCGCTGTTTACACCCCTTCCGACTTCATCCTTCCCAGTGCGGCGATGAAATACATGGAGTTGGATGAGGACGGGGAGAAATCCAACCGGCTTTCCATCCATAGCCGCGAAATGGGTATCCGCCGCCTGATGAGCATCAATCTGTTGAAACGTCTGGAAAGTTCTGTCAATTCGTTCCGACTCTCCTTGCGCCATGTGAAAGAGCTAGTACGAAGTACAATCGAGACCATTGACCACTTTGATAAAAACAAAGCCACTTATGTGGAAGATCTTGATGCTGACTACCAATACGACTTGGACAGTGAGGACACCGACATTTTCATTGGTAACAAGAAGAATAAAATTCTGTTGGAAGATCTGGATTACATTTCTTGGAAAGGATATTTGAAGCAGGATATGGAGACATTAGACCTGCTAATCATGATGTTGGAAGACATTACTCCCGAGCATGATGCCAAATTGCAACAATTGATAGAAGATTTACGGCACAAATTTGCCAATCCCATCAACAACGACAACAAAAAAGCAATCATTTTCACCGCTTTTGCAGACACGGCGGAATATCTATACAAGGAGTTGGCTCCACGCATTAAAGGCAACCAGGGTTTAAACGTCGCACTGGTGACAGGTACGGGAAGTGAGAAAACCACACTCAAGCGGGATGACAAAATGGATTTCAACAAGATCTTGACCCTGTTTTCTCCCATTTCCAAAGAACGTGACGTGGTTTACCCTAACATCATGGACAATATCGATGTGCTCATTGCCACCGACTGCATTTCCGAAGGTCAGAACCTGCAGGACTGCGACTACCTTATCAACTACGACATCCACTGGAATCCCGTGCGCATCATCCAGCGCTTCGGACGTATTGACCGTATCGGGTCCCAAAATGAGGTAATCCAGCTGATGAACTACTGGCCAGATATGACGTTAGACGAATACATTGATCTGAAAGGTCGTGTGGAGGCCCGAATGAAAGTGTCGGTGATGACAGCCACCGGAGACGACAACCCGATTTCCGTGGAGGAGAAAGGCGATT
>JAEEKL010000124.1 GCA_016282395.1 Bacteroidales bacterium | reverse complement strand
CGCGTTAGCCAACCGTTCGCTGATGATGCAGCGCATTATGGAAATTTTGCAAGATGCTTATCCGGACATCACGTTCGAGCCGATGATCAACATCGCGCACAACTACGCCGCGTGGGAGAACCATTTCGGGGAGAATGTGATTGTGCATCGAAAGGGAGCCACCCGCGCCCGCGTTGGCGAGGTGGGCATCATCCCCGGTTCGCAGGGGACTTGCTCTTACATCGTGGAAGGCTTGGGTGAGGAAAACAGTTTCCTGAGCTGTTCGCATGGTGCCGGACGACTGATGAGCCGCACAGAAGCGCAAAACACCATCGACTTGCAGGCGGAAATCGCCTTCCTCGACGCGCAGAACATCGTCCACGGCATCCGTACCCGCAGCGACCTTGACGAGGCACCTTCCGCCTACAAAAACATTGACGAGGTGCTGGCGCAGGAGTCCGACCTTGTGAAAATCCTGACCAAGCTGCACCCCATCGCCGTCATCAAAGGGTAGTGGCGAAGTGTTGTGCATCTGCGAGACGCAGATGTCTCCATTGTAGAGACGTTTCATGAAACGTCTCTACGGGAAAAATGAAACTATTGTCTGTTGTCTAAAAAAATGTACCTTTGCCGCCGAATTAGAAGTCATGGGCAAGAGAAAACAGGACACTCAGATCGCGATCAAGAACAGGAAGGCGGAATTCCTCTACTATCTGCATACTTCCTACACGGCGGGTATTGTGCTGACAGGCACGGAGATCAAATCCATCCGGGCGGGGCGCGCCAATATCACCGATGCCTATTGTTCGTTCATTAACAACGAGTTATGGGTTCATAACATGCACGTCAGCGAGTATGCGCAGGGCAGCTACAACAACCATCAGCCCAAGCGCGACCGCAAGCTGTTGCTTCAACGCAAGGAGATGCGCAAACTGATGACCAAGCTCAACGAGCGCGGTTTCACCATCATCCCCACTTTGCTGTGGATCAATGAGAACGGCTATGCCAAATTAGATATCTCTTTAGCCAAAGGTAAGAAAATGTACGACAAACGCGAAACCATCAAGGAGCGCGACCAACGCCGTCGCGGCTCTGACGAAGAATAAACGACAATGGAAGAGAATCTGCCCATCACTGACACGTTGCCCGAGTCCATCGCGGAGCAGGAGAAAATCTGGTACGGTATCGGCGAAACCGCTGAGGCTCTGGGTGTTTCGGCCTCCACCTTGCGTTTTTGGGAGAAGGAGTTCGATCTGATTAAGCCCCGTAAGAACAAAAAAGGCGACCGTTTCTACTCCAAAAACGACATCGCCATCCTGCGCACCATCCAGTATCTCACCAAGGTGAAAGGTTTTACGATTCAGGGCGCAAAGACCGCCATCAAAACCAACTTCATGAAGGAGGCCGAAACTGCCGCCATCGTGGACACACTGACACAGATTAAGGAGAAATTGCTGTCTGTAAAGGCCATGTTGAAATAACCGTCTTTCTTGCAAAAAATCGTATTATATAATTAAAAATCCACTGTTTATAAGTAATTTTTACCACAATAATTTGCAACTTTGAAAGTTGTATCTTTGTTCGTTTGTAAAATAGGTTATAATCAGTGAACTGTATGAAATATATCAAGACCAGCCTGTTGTTTATAATGACAGGGTTATTCGGCATATTGCCGGCCTTTGCACAGCGTACGGAGAATTTCAAATCCCCCCAATACGAGTACCAGACAGCGGTGGATTTGTTCAACAAAGAGAAGTATGGTTCGGCGCAACAATATTTTAAATATGTGTATGAGAGCACCGATGACAAGCAACACGACTTGAAGACGAACTCGCTCTTCTATCAGGGTGTGTGTGCGGCCAAGCTCGACAACCAAGATGCCGGCTACCTGTTGCAATCGTTCATCGACCGTTATCCGGTACACACCTCAGTGCCTGAAGCGCACTATTATCTAGGCCGTTTCTATTTCGCCCGCAAGAATTACAAGAAAACGATTGAGCAGTTTGATGAAATCTACGAGTCGGAAATCCAGCCCGAAAACGTTCAGGAATACCATTTCAAGAAAGGGTATTCCTATTTCATGACGGAGGATTACGACAACGCCAAGATGATGTTCCTCAAGGCTCGTGAGGAAGAGGGTCCCTACAAGGACCGCAGCGTCTATTACCTTGCTTTTATGGCGTATCAGGCTGGACAGTACGATGCCGCCCTGGAAGATTTCCTCATCCTGAAGGACAATCCCGACCTCAGAAGCGAGGTTCCCTATTTCCTCACCCAGATCTATTTCAAGGAGGAACAGTACGAGAAGGTGCTGCAGGTAGCCCCGGAAACGGAAATTGTGAAAGACAAAAATCTGGCGCAGGTTGCCCGCTGCGTGGCTCTTTCCAACTATAAGTTGAACCAGTATGAGGAAGCAGCGGAATCTTTCGACAAAATAAAGGATAACAGTCTGATAACCTTTGACCGCAATGACTGGTTTGCGAAAGGTTTCACCGATTACCGGGTGCAGAAATACAGCGATGCCATCACCGCATTCTCCCGCGCCGCTAATGACAAGAACCCCGATGCGATGACCCAGCAGTGCTATTTTCTCATCGCAGACTGCTACATGAAGAATGCCCAGCGCACTCTCGCGGCGCAGAGTTTCAAGGAGGCTTCAAAGTACAATTTCGATCCCACTATCAAAGAGGAATCCCTTTTCAATTATGCCAAGCTGCAGTGCGAAACCTCCACGAGCCCGTTCAACAATGGTATCGAAGCGTTGCAAGACTATCTGAACCAGTATCCTCATTCCCAACACAGCGAGGAGGCCTCTGACTATCTGTCGCGCATCTATCTCTCCACCAAGAATTACCAGGCGGCCATCAACTCTATTGAGAAGATGAAAAGCAAGAACCCGTCCATCTTGAAGGCCTATCAGCGTTGTACCTTCAACCGCGCTCTTGAACAGATTAATAATCAAAATTATAAGGAGGCTATTGCCTTGTTGAACAAAACGCTCTCCAGCCCATCGGACAAGCAGATCCATCAAGATGCGCTGTATTGGAAAGCTGAGGCACAGTACCGTAACGAACAGTACAAAGACGCCTACTATTCTTTCCAGACTTATCAGAATTCCGACAGGGCTTCCACCAATGATTATTATGTAAACTCTTATTATTCATTGGGTTATGCGGCATTGAAGTTGAAACGCTATAGGGATGCCGGCAATCACTTTAAGACCTATCTCAACAAGACAACAAAATCGGAGGATATTGATATCCAAGCGGATGCATCTGCACGTTTGGCTGACTGCTATTTCATGCAGCTCGACCTTCCGAATGCCATAAAATATTATGACCAGTGCGAGCGTCTGGGGCAGTCGAACGCCGACTATGCAGTCTATCAACTGGCCAAATGTTATGGTTACCAAAAGAACAACAATAAGAAGATCCAGACCCTGGAGCGATTGTTAAATTCTTATTCGTCATCAAGTTACAAAGATGATGCAGAATTTGACCTCGCGGTGACCTACCATACGCAGAATGACTTTTCGAGTGCCATCTCCGCCTACAAGAGTTTCATCAAGAACCATCCAAAGAGCCAGTATATCCGTCAGGCGCACACGCGTTTGGCACAGGCCTATTTGAACAGCGACAATCAACAGATGGCTATTTCCACGTATAAGTATGTGGTGGAAACCTATCCCGGGTCGCAGGAAGCCAAGGACGCACTTGCCAATTTGGAGACCATCTATACGGAGAACGGAAACACAAGCGAGTTTTTCGACTATGTGCGTTCCAAGAACATGAACATCTCCGCCGACCGTCAGGATTCCATCGCTTTCAAGGCGGCGGAGACGAAATATAACCGTGGTGACTGCGAGGCCTCTATAGCTGCTTGTCAGGATTATATCCGTCAGTTCCCGAACGGATCTTTCGTGGCCAAAGCACATTTCTACAAAGGAGAATGCGAATACGGAATGCGCCGCTATGATGACGCGTTGGCCGATTATGAGGCTATCATCAAAAAGTACAAGACGGAATACAATGTGACAGCCTTGCACAAGGCCGCATCTATATTATATAATGACAAGAAGTATTCGAAAGCGTTGACTTATTTCAACAAACTGATGGAGAACACGACTGCGGAGGAAGAGGTTGTTTACGCAAACAACGGAGCCATGCGCTGTGCCTATTTTCTGAAAGATTACCGTTCCGCGCTTACGAGCGCCGAGAACATCATCCGCTCCAACCAACCCGATCAGGATCTGTTGTCGGAAGCATTGCTGATTGCCGGTAATTCCGCCTTGGAACTCAAGGAGACAGAGACGGCCAAAAACTATTATGGCAGACTTGTGCCGAAAGGCAGCAATGATCTTTGCGCTGAGGCAGCTTACCATTTGGCTGAGATCGCTCTCAACTACGACAAAAACCTCGAGGATTGCGAAACCCGAATCAAAGCAATCCTCGGCAGTGACTACTCCTCCGAGTATTGGTATGCCAAAACGTTCATTCTTTACGGAGACCTCTACAAGGCCAAGGGCAACTATTTCCAGGCCCGCCACACTTACCAGAGCATCGTGGATAACTATAACGGCGAGGATCTGGTGAAGGTGGCTCGGGATAAGATTGCGGAGGTGGATGCGCTGGACAATTAGTAGTTAGCAGTTAGTAGTTAGCAGTTAGTAGTTAGCAGTTAGTAATTGAAAATAGATACAGAAAGATGAAAAAGATAACGATATTGTTTTTTATGTTTTTATGTGCCGGTAGTTTGCAGGCGCAGGTGGTGGATTCGGCGCAGCTGCTGATTAAATATGTGCCGAAGCTGACCAACTCCAACAAAATCAACCAGCAGGCTATGCTGAAAGACACGGTGGTGAGCGAGCAGGTGGAGTTCAACTATGTTATTGCTCCAAATAAGCCGGATTTTGATTTCGCGCCGGGCGATATGCAGGTGGGCAAGCTCAACCCTGAGGTAAAGGAGCGCTATTACCGCAACTACATCAAAATTGGCTTCGGATACCCGATCACACCGCTGGCAGAGCTTTCGATGCACAATTGCCAGAATCCGAAATACTCTTACGGGTTGAACTTCCATCATTTCTCCTCGTGGGCGGAGCCGATAGGCAAGGAGCAGAAGAAGTTCGCGTATGCGCCCACCAGCGATACACGCGTACACTTGTTCTTTAACAGGATTTTCAAGAACCACACTTTTTATTCTTCTGTCGGGTACAACCATGAGATGGCCAATCTCTATGGCTTTTCCCAAGACTGGGTGCGAAAGGAGTTGTTTCTGAACCCTGAACATTATTACAGCAAGGAATACCGTGACAGCATAAAAAATAATTTCAACCATGTGCGCGCTGAAATAGGATTTCGCTCCAATTACACGGCGGAGGATAAACGGCTGAAAGAGGATGTTCGTGTAAATTATGATTTCATCCACACCTATTGGAAAAACATGGAACATGGGGTCGGATTGAAGGGAATGTTGGCATACGATGCCAAATTTTTGAAAATATCAGGCTACCAACATTATCAGTTGGATATAGGTATGGACTATTACAATAATGTCTGGAGTGACAGTATGCCAATGGGTACTGACAGCAGCCTGTTGAGACGCCGTGTTAGCAACAGCTTAATGTTTGAGCTGAAACCGACCATGAGTTTCAGTATTCGCGAATATCACTTGACATTGGGCGTCGGCGTGCCGATTCTCAACCAATTCAACAAGACGCAATGTCCTGTTTATCCGATTGCAGAGATCCAAATGGGTCTGATTCGTGGCATTTTGAACTTGTATGTCGGCGTGGACGGCCGAAGCTCTTACACTTCGCTGAAGGAGCTGCTGTATGAAAACCCTTATGTGAAACCGAACATTGACACGTTACGCTTCACCAAGTCGCAGATCAGCATCTATGGCGGTGTCAAGGGAAAAATCACCGACAAGTTGAACTACCATGTGTCGGCCAGATACTCCTATCGTCGTGACTTGCCGTTCTTTATGTTGGATACGGCCAGTCTGCTCAAGAACCAGTTTGACGTGGTGTATGCTAAAAAGGGTACAGAGTTGGATGTGAACGCCAATTTGAGCTGGGAGGCCATTAACCATCTGTACCTTTCCTTGAATGCCCGCTACCATGATTTCTTCTTTCTCGAGGATTACAACTGGTTTGAATCTGATGTTATCACAGGGGGCAAACCGCTCTATGTTCCGCGCTGGGAAATCGGATTTGAAGGCAAATATATCCTAAAGAACCGTTTCATCTTCACTGCCAACGCAAAAGTGGGCTTCAATCGTTGGGTGGTGGTGCCCAGATGTATGCCAGTGCTGGATGATTTCGGTGACCCGGTGCAAGATTTGGATGGCAATGCAGTTCATCAGATGGAATATACATTGGAGAATGACATCCGCCACTTTGATGTCGAGACTGGAACGGTCAAGCCTGTACTGAACTTCGGAATAGGTTTCGAATATTTGATTAACAAGCAATTCACGGCGTTTGCGAATATTAACAATATAGGTTGCCAGTATGCGACCAACTATTACGGTTTCAACAATTTCGGCATCAATGCCATTGTGGGTGTCACCTATTCGTTTGGTAATGAAGCCATTAAACGTATAAAGAAGAAATCCACCACCCCTAAGAACTGATGATGACACGTAAGGCAATCATAATCACAATGTTGTTGGCGGTTTTTCTTACGGGCTGCCATAACTCCTACCATCCTACGATACCCTACAGAAAGGTGGATTTTACTATCTATCCCAACGATGTGATGTATTACAGGTTGAACACATACGGTGGGTATGAATATTTCACCGGTGGGGTGAGTGGAATTGTGGTCTATCGGTTGGATGAATGGACTTTTATGGCATACGACCGTTCTTGTTCGTTTGATTGGGAGGATAACACTTCCTGGATTTGGGTTCACCCGAATGGCATCATGCTGATTGATTCTGTCTGTGGTTCCACGTATAATATTTTGGACGGAAACGTCATTTCCGGTCCTGCTATTTGGCCGCTCTACCAGTACAACACCCGTTACGACGGCGTTCGTCTGCGCATTTTCAATTAGCTTTTGCCTTTTAGCGGTACAATTTCACCAAGGTCTTAAGTCTCGCATCATACATTGTCAATGAGTGCTGATGATGTATGATGCGAAATCATTATATAATGTATATATAGTAATATTGTATCAGCTTTTTTTTTAATAAATAATCGTAAGGAGAAATCCGTATTGAAAAATTTTATATTTTTGCAAGCTAATTATAGAGTGGATAATAGTTTTATGTTTAATATAAATTAATGGCTATGATTAAAAAATTACTCGCAACTTTAGGAGTAATCATCCTGTTCGTTAGTGCGGCATTCTCACAGAGCCAGATTAAAGGTAAAGTGACCGACCAGACAAAATCGCCATTGGCTTATACCAGGGTGTTTTTGAAAGTCGGAGACCGTGTGGTGAACATGGCAACCGCCGATGACAAGGGTGATTATGCAATGTTCAACATTGATGCCGGAACGTATGATCTGGTGGCTGACGCTGTGATGGTCAACAAGACGATGACGAAGTCAAACGTCATAGTGCCGTCAAATCAGGTCGTGTTCATCGATTTTGAAATCGATCTCACAACAGATGTGGAAGAGGTTGTGATTACCTGGGAACCGCCTGTGTTCTCTCAGGATAACACGACATCGTCCAGCCGCATGTCCGGTGACAACATCCGAACCACGCCCGGTCGTTCAGTGACCAGCGCATTGGCAAACCTTGAGGGTGTCTCCTCCGTGGATGGCGCCATGACCAGCGTCCGTGGTAACCGTTCCGACGGTCAACAGACCATCGTTGATGGTATGCGCGTCCGTGGTAGCAGCGGTGTCTCCATGTCCTCCATCGAAGAGGTGCAGCTGATTCAGGGCGGTGTTCCTGCGGAATACGGTGATGGTACTTCCTTCACGGTGATTACCACAAAGCAAGCACCGAAGGATTTCCACGGTTCTCTCGAATTGCGCGGATCCATCGACGGTTACAACAACTTCCTGGTGGCAGCAACCATTACCGGTCCCCTGTTGAAAGGCAAGACCAAGAACGACCCGACGCGCATAGGTTTCCTGTTCAGCGGTGAGATTTCCTACACCCACGACGGCGCCCCTGCCCGCGGCGGCACATGGGTGGCCAACGATGAGACCTTGGAAGCCCTCATTGCCAAACCGCTCCGCTATAGCCCCTCTGAATATGGTGTCTATTATCAGGAAGGTTGCTACCTCACCAGTGAGTCTTTCCATAAGGAGAGAGTCAGAAAAAATGCTGGCGGATGGGATTATCTCGGACAGCTGAAATTTGATTTCATCATGGGTAAACGCCATAACATGAAACTCTCCCTCAGCGGTTCTTACGAGTACAGCAAAGGGAAATCCTGGGGTTCCACATACGCGCTGTTTGACGGTGACAACAACCCGATTTCTACCTCCAGCAACACCCGTGTGAGCGCTCGCTTCAACCACCGTGTCGTCTCTGACACCACTGGTACAGCGACTCTCAAAAACTTAATGTATGACATCAACGCATCTTACACTCATGTCGGAAGCACATCTTACGCAGCCCACCACAAAGACCGCCTCTTCGAGTACGGTTATGTGGGTCAGTTCACTACCAACAAGGCAAAAGGTTATGACTATTATGATGAACTGATTCTGAATGATTCCATCGAACTTCACGGCGTTTATGAATTTAACGGCTGGTATGACTCCGTGGTCACCTTCCGCGTCAATCCTGACTACAATGTGAACCCGATTTTGTCCCAATATACCTTGAACTTTCTTGAGGAATTCCCCATTGAGAGCATCAGAGAGTATCTCGGTTCCCTCCCATACGACTTGAACCTCTATCAGTCGCTGGGCGCCTTGAGAAACGGCGACAGTCCCGACTTGATTTACTCCATGTATTATTCCCCCGGCACCGTGTTGGGTGGTTACAGCAAGTCTACCATGGATCAGATAGGGTTGAAAGCCAGTATCTCTATGAATATCAAAGATCACGAGCTGAAGTTCGGTTATGATTTCGAGAAGCTGACTTATCGCGGATATGGTATCGCCCCTATTTCTTTGTGGACGCTGATGCGTAATGAGACGAACTCCCATATCACCGAGTTGAACAAGGATAATCCTATTATCACTTACGGCGATGAATACATCTATGTGGATTATGATCGCTATGTCAATCTTGACGCCCAAACCGTGTTTGACAGGAATTTGCGTACACATCTCGGCTTGAATCCCGATGGTGATGAATGGATTGACATTGACAACCTTGCTCCTAGCACCTTTAGTGTGGATATGTTCTCTGCAGAAGAGTTGCTGTTGGGTACGTCTGCTGGTACAAGTCCGTTGGTCAGCTACTATGGTTATGACTATACTGGCAAGAAAAATAACAAGAAAACCACTATCGATGACTTCTTCAACAATATGGAGAACGGTCAGAAGACCTATAACATCGGCGCATACGAGCCTATTTACATGGCTTTCTATATTCAGGATAAGTTCGCCATCAACTCGCTCCTCTTCAACGTTGGTTTGCGTGTTGACCGCTTCGATGCCAACCAGTCCGTTTTGAAAGACCCCTATCTGTTCCGTGAGGCTTACACCGTTGGTGATTTGAGACAACTGAACAACAATCTGAAATTCGTGGGTAATGCCACGGATGAGTGGGTGGTTTATTATTCAGGCAACGATGTATATATGAGCGAGGCTGACATTAGCGGCGGTGAGTTTAACTCTCAGTCTATTGTGGGTTACCGTTATAAAGACACATGGTATGACGCTTCCGGTGCCGAGGTGGTTGACCCCGAAGACGCCCTTTCCTTGAATGTGAACGGTCCTATCCTTAAAAATGAGATTGACCAGACCAACTCTATCACCAAGGTGGAATCAGGCGCTTTCACAGATTACAAGGCCCAATGGTCGGTGATGCCCCGTATATCCTTCTCCTTCCCCGTGAACGATAACTCCCTGTTCTATGCACACTACAACATCATCACCTCCCGTCCCACCAACCTGCAGATTTCTCCGGTTGACTATCTGTTTATTTCCAAACGCAATTCAGCTGGCGATATTATCTACAATCCGAACATGAAACCGCAACAGAGTATCGACTATGAGATCGGTTTCCGTCAGAAGATTGGCGTCAAGTCCGCTATCAGTATCAGTGCTTATTATTCAGAAAAACGTAACCAGATCCAGGCTTTCCGTTTCTCTGGTGCATATCCGAACACGTATTATTCATATCAGAACATCGACTTCGGTACCGTTCAAGGTTTCACCTTCTCTTACAGAATGAACAGAACCAAGAACGTCACCCTTTCCGCCAACTACACGTTGCAGTTCGCAAAAGGTACCGGTTCCAGCAGCCAATCACAGTTGGCCATCCTGCAAGCTGGTCAACCTAACTTGAGAACTCTGACAAACCTTTCATTCGACCAGCGCCACAGAATCGGTGTCAACTTTGACTACCGTTTCGAGAGCGGTGTGAACTATGACGGTCCGACAAGCGAAAAGGCAGTCATTGTTGACGGCAAGGAGACTGTTAAGACTATCGAATGGCTGGCCAACACCGGATTTGCATTGCTGTTCTCCGCAGCCTCCGGTACACCTTACACTCGTTCCAGCACTCCTTACTCCAACATCGTTTCCGGTACTACCTCCACGTTGTCCGGTACAATTAACGGTTCCAACATGCCTTGGCAGTTCCAGTGCGACTTGCGTATCGACAAGACGTTCATGTTCAATTTCAACAAGAACAAGAAAGATGAGAACGGCAAGGCAAAAGCTGCCAAGATCGGTTACATCAATGTTTATATTGACATTGAGAACTTATTCAATTTCAAAAACATCATATCTGTTTATGACTACACCGGAAATGCCGATGACGATGGTTATCTGTCAGCAGCTGCATATCAACAGCAGATTAACTCCCAGGTCTATGTTCCTTCTTACATTGATTATTACTTGATGAGAGTGCAGAACCCGTATAACTACAGTCGTCCTATCCGTGCAAGCTTAGGTATTCAATTCGGCTTTTAATCAATAGAAAAAAATAATAGGATATATGAAAAATATTAGACAAATTTTCTGCTTGACACTTCTTATGGTGCTTGTGATGTCTGGCACATTGCGAGCCGAAAAAGTTAAAGAAGTGGTTAGAAGTTCTTCCTCACCGAAAGCGGAATCGGCTACCTGCCTTCCTGCAAGCAGCTCCAATGAGTTGACGGTGAACAATGTACGTGCCTATATCGAAACTGGTGGTACAATGTGGTTCAAGGAAGTTGCCGAATATGAGGTGCCGAGAGGCTCGGGCAAAACTTCCATGTTCTGTGCCGCATTGTGGATCGGTGGTAAAGACTCAAACGGTCAGTTGAAATTGGCAGCAGTCCGTTTCAGACAGGTCGGTGAGGACTATTGGACTGGTCCGTTGAAACTTGTCGGTGCAGGTACAACAAAAGACATGTGTATCAAGTTTGATAAGCATTTCAAAATCACCCGTGCCGAAGTTGACGAGCACATCAATGGCTACAACACTTCTGGTTATGTGATGCCCGCCAGTATTGCTAACTGGCCTGCACATGGTGATGCTCTGTATTCTTACTATCTTGCTCCTTTCAAGGATGTGAATGCAAACGGTGTCTATGACCCCGAAAACGGTGATTATCCGTATTATGATGTGAACAACGATCTCTGTCCGTGGACAGAGGACAACATCGCACTTGCCGCCCAGCACGCTCTCCCCAGAACCCCTGAGGATCTGCTCTATTACGGTGATGACTGGCACAACTCCAATGGTATGATTTACGCAGACCACGTCCTGAAAGGCGATGAAACGTTATTCTGGATTTTCAATGATAACGGTGGTCCGCACACGGAATCCCAGGGTGCTAATATCGGTCTTGAAATCCGCGGACAGTGTTTCGGATTTGCCACCAACGATGAACTCAACAACATGACGTTCTACTCCTACGAAATCATCAACCGTTCCACCTATACTCTGACGGAAACCTATTTCTCACAGTGGGTTGACCCGGATTTGGGCTATGCGTACGATGACTATGTCGGTTGTGATGTCGGACGTGGTTTGGGCTACTGTTACAACGGTTCTAACGTGGACGGTTCCGGTCAGAACTGGGCTTATGGCGACCAACCGCCTGCCGTAGGTGTTGACTTCTTCCAAGGTCCTTACATGGATCCCGATGGACGCGATAACCCGAAATTCTATGCTGACAGTGCTTCTGTGATTGGCTATTGTGATAAGTTCCTCAAGAGTGCCTATGAATTTGACCAGATGGCTATTAACGGTGTAAACTTCGGCGATAGCATTGAGGATAACGAACGTTTCGGTATGAGACGGTTTGTGTATCACAATAACAACAATAGTGTCACGGGTGACCCGGATGTTGCCAGTGAGTATTACAACATGTTGCGCGGTATTTGGAAGGATAACTCCAAGATGCGTTATGGTGGCAACGCCCATGCCTCTAATGGTGGTAATGGTCCAGAGTGTGACTTTATGTTCCCCGCTATGACCGATTTGTGTAACTGGGGTACCAAGGGTGTTGATCCTATTCCTTCCCAGTACGGTGCTGACGGCTGGACAGAGGCCAATGTAGGTAATGCTCCCTACGACCGTCGTTTTATGCAGTCTGCTGGTCCTTTCACCTTGAAACCCGGTTCTGTCAACTACATCACGGTCGGTATTCCGTGGGCACGTGCCGCACAAGGTGGCGCCCAGGCTTCTGTTGACTTGTTGAAACGTGCCGACGACAAATGCCAGTCTCTCTTCGAGAACTGCTTCAAGACTCTTGATGGTCCGGATGCTCCGGATGTTACCATCCGTGAACTTGAAAATGAACTGATCCTTTATATTTCCAACAATAATCCTCAAGCGAACAACTTCCACGAGTCTTATACTGAACTTGATCCGCAAATTCCGAAAACGGTGGCTACTGTATCCTATGTCAACCAATATGACACCACGTTTGCTTATACAGCCACTGGTGAACCTGATACTATTGTCCATGTGTCCACAGTTCCTGTTGAGACTATTGACACGTTAACACATGAACAACGTTCATACGTGTTCGAAGGTTATCAGATTTATCAATTGAAGAATTCATCAGTCAGTGTTACCGACCTTGACGATGCTAATAAGGCATTGCTTATTGCCCAATGTGACATTCAGAACGGTGTTGGCCAGTTAGTTAACTGGATTTATAACGATGCGATTGGTACTTCCGTTGCCACCGAAATGGTGAATGGAACAGATCAGGGTATTGCGCACTCGTTCAGAATTACAGAGGACAAATTCGCCACTGGTACGAACAAGAATCTCGTCAACCATAAGGAATACTACTTCCTGGTGCTGGCATACGGTTACAACGAATACAAACGTTTCGCTTTGGATGCGGATTATCTTGACGGTCAGCCGACCACATATTTGGCAGGTCGTAGAAACATTAAGACCACAGTAGGTATCCCTCATAAACCTGTTGAGAGCATCCTGAACTCCAAATATGGAGATGTGCCTATGATCACTCGCATCGAGGGCCAGGGCAATGGCGGTAGTTTCCTTGACATGACTGACGAATCCCGCGAGAAAGTTTTGGCGAACAATGTCTATAACAATGTCCAATACAAGAATAACTATGGTCCCCTTAACATTCAGGTGGTGGATCCGCTGAAGGTTAAACCGTACGACTATACTATCAAATTCCTGCCTAACGATATCAGCGAAGATGTCAATGACAGCACCATGTGGCAGTTGATTATCTCCGATGAAGTTTCCGACCGTGAGTTGATAGATAACAATATGTACACAATTGTAGATAACGATACGGTGCCTTCCCGTGTCACTACAGCTGCGATGCCTATCAGTATGACCAACGAACAGCTGTTCTTGGAAATGGGTATTTCCATTTCTATTAAGAATGCCAACTTTAAAATATATCAGCAAAGCCTTAAGGATTATGTCTTGGAGAATGGTGGATATACATACGCCAACTTGACACGTTATGCACAACCTGATGCCGTGGGTTCTGACATTTCCTTTGACGGAGATATTCCGTGGCTCAGTGGTGTTATAGATCAGGAAGGCGACTATCCCGCCAACTGGATTCGTTCAGGTCAGCAGACAGCTTCCAACAAATGGGAATGTAACTCTGTCCAACCGGATCAGGCTCAGTGCGATTACATGAAATGGCGTGCAGAGGACTTCTTCAACTTGTTTGACTTTGTCGATGGCAATGATCAAACCGAAAAGGTTCGTGGATTTATGGATCCTAACCAGCAGTTCGAAGGCTTTGTGAATGGTATGTGGGCACCGTACGTTATGACATCTCCGTACGACGGCGGCCCTAAAGCCAAATTCTTGGTTCAGGATATAGTAGAGAGTGAAAATCCTCCTCAACTTTCTGAATTTGATTTCACCGCTCTTACCTCCATTCCTAACCTCGCTAGTTATAACCAGACGCTCACCAACCTTTATTCTGTGGATATTGTTCTCACACCGGACAAGAACCTTTGGACACGTGCGGTTGTTTTGGAGTCTGGTTCCGCAGGTTTGAACGATGACTATCTTATCACGCAGAATTTTAACGGTCAGACCTACCAGAATGTGCGTATGGAACCGAAAAAATGCCCTTCTGTTGACAAAGACGGAAATCCGGACAATAGCGGCACCACTGGTATGAGTTGGTTCCCGGGTTATGCTATCAATGTGGAAACTGGTGAACGCTTGAACATTATGTTCGCAGAAAACTCTGCCGATGAGTTGAACAACGGTAATGACATGCTGTTTAATCCCACACCTGTCTATTCTTATTTGAGGGATGTTAGGGCTGACACTCTTATTTTAGATGAAGAGGGTAATTTGGTTACTCTTTCCGAAGCAGGATACAATTCCTATAGAGATGTATATGGTTTGTCGTTTGGAGAGCCGTTGAACGGTGGTCGTCACTACGTCTATGTGGTGGGCAGTTCCGGAAACACGGCTAATACCTACTATCGTCTAAATAGAAAAAGAAATTTCAACGACGATGATCAGACTGTTACAGCATCAGGTACCTCTCATGGTGGTACATTTACTGGCTCTGATGGAAATAGTTATCCGTACTATGATTGCGGTGTTTACGATGAGGGAAAATGGTTGAGAGAAAAGTTCAACACAATTACTGAATCTACTTATTCTTCAAATGCTCGTAAGGCGAAGAAAATGCAGGTGTTCAATAATGTGATGTGGACCAGCATCCCGATGCCCAACCAGATGTTTGAAGACCAATGGTTGTCATCCAATGCCACTATTAAGTTGCGTGTTTCTCGTCCTTATATGAGATATTCTTCTCGTTGGTATAGCAATCCTTCACAGTCACCCAACGCTGATTTGAACAACGGTTATCCGATGTATCAGTTCACTACAAAGAACATTGCTCCCACGAAGGTTGAACAAGTGGCGGATGTTGAACAACTGTTGCAAGACATCAATATTGTACCGAATCCGTATTACGGTTTCTCCAACTATGAACATTCCGCACTGGAGAACTACGTCCGCATCGTGAACCTTCCTGCTAAATGTACGATTTCCATCTATACGGTCAATGGTACGCTGATCAGGACTCTCACTCACGGCTCCGATGCCGATTCTTTCGTGCAATGGGATTTGAAGAACCACGCTAACATTCCTATTGCCAGCGGTGTTTACATTATCCATGTGAATGCTCCTGGTATTGGCGAGCGTACGTTGAAATTCTTCTGCAATATGCGTCCTACAGACTTGAATGGTTTCTAAAATTATTAATCTTAAAAAACAGAGAATATGAAAAATCTATATAAATCATTAATAATTTGCACAATTATCGCTCTCTTGTGTGCAAGTGCCTCTACGGTGTTTGCAGGAAACAGAGACCGTTCTGGTCAGGCGGGTGCTTCACACCTGCTCATCGATCCATGGGCTCGTACAAGTGGTATGGCTGGCGCAGGCGTTGCTGAAATTCGTGGTTTGGAATCCGTTTTCTCCAATGTGGCAGGTCTTACGGCCGTCCGAAAAACCGAACTGGCATTCAACAGAACACAGTATCTTGTCGGTTCTGGTGCTGGAGTCAGCATCAATTCAATCGCCATTGCTCAAAAGTTAGGAAAGAAGAAAGATTTTGGTGTCCTTTCCGTCTCTTTCTTCTCACAGGGTTTTGGAGACATCATGATTACTACTACAGACCAGCCTGAAGGCGGACTTGGTACGTTCAGTCCCACATTGACTTACATCGGACTGCATTATGCCAAATCTTTCAACAACTTTATCAAAGGTGGTATCTCTTTAAAAATCATTAACGAACGTATCTCCGACTCCAAAGCCACTGGTTTTGCCATTGACGCTGGTGTCCAGTATGTGACCGGTAAGTATGAAAATTTCAAAATCGGTGTTACGTTGAAGAATATCGGTCTTCCGATGCATTATTCCGGTGATGGTCTCTCCATCCGCTCACGTATCACGAGTCAGGAATTTGACCAGACCCTGCAGATGCGTTCCGCTGAATTTGAGATGCCTTCATTGTTGTCTATCGGTATCTCCTACGACCTCTTGTTCTTTGGCGGCGAATATGCCGAGATGACCAAGGAGCAACTCGCAGAAGAGGGCCTTACCCGTGACGATGCAGATCACAGACTCACTTTTGCCGGCACTTTCACCGCTAATTCTTACACGAGAGATGTTTTCTCAATCGGTATTGAATACGGTTTTAGAAATATCTTTATGATTCGTGCCGGTTATGGTCTTGAAAATATTGGTAAAGGCGCTACGTCCACTGTGGACGAGAAAGCAGCTATTCTCTTGAACAGTGACTCATTCTTCACCGGTCCTGCTGTTGGTGCTACCATTTGCGCACCCCTTACCAAAGAGCGTGTGAAACATGCCATCGGCCCCAGAATCTATTTCGATTATGGATATAGATTCACCAACAAGTGGAAAGGCAATCACTATATGGGTATCAAAATCACTTTGTAAAAATATTTAAAAGTTTTATTGTTTATCACGATAGAAGAGACTTAACGGTCTCTTCTATTTGTGTAATTTTATTAAACATATTATGGAAGATGTAAAATATTATTCTCAAGAAGGTTTGGATGCACTTAAACGTGAATTGAACCAATTGGAAGCGGTGGAACGGCCTAAAATTTCGCAGGCCATTGCCGATGCGCGTGACAAGGGAGACCTTTCTGAAAATGCGGAGTATGATGCAGCCAAGGAAGCCCAAGGCATGCTAGAACTGAAAATTGCCAATCTTAAAAACTTGATAGCGAAAGCTCGTGTTCTGGATGAGTCGAAGATTGATGTTTCCAAAGTGTTGATATATTCTATCGTCAAGATTAAGAACTTGAAAAACAATATGGAGATGACCTACACCATCGTGCCTGAATCCGAGGCGGATTTGAAAGGCGGTAAAATCTCGGTCTCCAGCCCCATAGCAAAAGCCCTAATCGGCAATTCCACAGGTGATGTGGTCAGCGTGCAGGCTCCTGCCGGCGTTATGGATTTTGAAATTTTAGATGTTTCCCGTTAATTAAAACAATATGGAAGAGACAATTTTCACTAAGATCGTGAAGGGGGAGATCCCTTGCTATAAAATTGCTGAAGACGACCGTTTCTTTGCCTTCCTTGACATTTCACCTTTGGCAAAGGGTCACACTTTGGTTATCACCAAGTTGCAAAACGATTACATTTTCGATTTGGATGATAAGATGTTGGGCGATATGATGGTTTTTGCCAAAAAGATCGCTAAAGGCATTGAAAAGGCCATACCGTGCAAACGCATCGGCGTGGCTGTCATTGGCATTGACGTTCCGCATAACCACATCCATCTCGTCCCCATCAACGGGGTAGGGGATTTGGATTTCAAAGCCCCTCGGGTGCAACTCTCCAAAGAGGAGTTCGCGGACATCGCCGCCAAGATTTCTGCCGCCATTTAAAAAATAGTCAAACAACAAGGTGGCACAATTACGATGCCACCTTTTTTTTCTCTTGTATTATGAAGATTATAGGAATAACAGGTACTTTGGGTGCAGGAAAAGGCACCATTGTGGATTATCTCATCCACCATTATGGGTTTAAGCATTACTCCGTTCGAGGCTACCTTATAGAGGAAGCAAAACGGCGTGGAATGGAATTGAATCGTGACACTTACGTTGTGGTTGCCAATGATTTGCGTGCTAAGCATGGTCCCTCGTACATCACAGACCAGCTCTATCTACAAGCTGCTGAGAACGGTGACAATGCCGTCATTGAAAGTGTCAGGACCCCGGGAGAGGTGGAGTCGTTGCGCAAACACGAGCAGTTCCTGTTGTTCGGTGTGGATGCCGATCCCGAAATCCGTTATGAGCGTGTGGTCAACCGTGCTTCCGAAACAGACCAAATCAGTTTCGATACGTTTATTGAAAACGAACAGCGTGAAATGTCCTCCACCGACCCGAATCACCAGAATATAGGCAAATGCATGCAAATGGCCGATTATGTCTTTATGAACAACGGCGATTTCCAGGATTTGTATAGACAAGTTGAACAGGTGTTGGGAAGTGCGGAGGGTGATAATGAGTAAAACAGGCGGCCGGATTTTTGTGAGTAATTGCCAATTTTTAAGGTGGGACTAAAATGATAATGTATTTTATAGGTGGGACTTACCGGTCGCCTGTTTGTTATCATTTTTCAGCGAGCAAAGATATAAAAAAATTCTTTCAAAATTTAATTTATAAAAATATTTTTTATAAATTTTTATTTACAATTAACAGCTAAAATAAAACACATTAACCTAATTGAAAAACCATGACGAAAGAAGAGAAAATTTTATCGGAACTCAATGAGCAACAGCGGGTTGCAGTTTCTCAAACGGAAGGGCCAGTGATGGTGCTGGCGGGTGCCGGCTCCGGAAAAACACGTGTTTTGACTTATCGGATAGCTTACATGTTGGCCGTGAACAACATCAGTCCGTTTCGGATTTTGGCGCTGACGTTCACCAACAAGGCCGCTGCGGAGATGCGTGAACGTATCATCCAGCTTGTGGGCGGTGAGACGGCAAAGGCAGTGACCATGGGAACCTTCCATTCGGTGTTTTACAAGATTCTGCGTATAGAGGCTGAAAAAATCGGTTATGGACCGAATATCACTATATACGATACTGATGATGCCAAATCTTTGATTAAGAGTATCGTCAAGGAAATGGGATTAGACCCCAAGCAATATACGCCCGGCTTTATTCTGAACCGAATTTCCATGGCCAAATCGAGTCTGCTCTCGGCCCAGGAGTATGCGGACAACCCGGAAATCGCAGCCGCTGACCGTATGTCCAACAAGCCGATGATTGCGCAGATTTTCTTCAAATACAATGACAGGCTTCACAAAGCCAATGCCATGGATTTTGATGATCTGCTTTATTACATGAATGTCCTGTTGCGCGATTCGCCCGAGGCGCTTTTCAAGTACCAGAATCGTTTCCAATACATCTTGGTGGATGAGTATCAAGACACGAATTATGCGCAGTATTTGATTATCAAGCGATTGGCGGCGTTGAACCAGAATATTTGCGTGGTAGGTGACGATTCGCAAAGTATCTATGGCTTCCGGGGTGCGGATATTCAGAATATCCTGAACTTCAAGCGCGATTACCCGAATACGCGGATTTTCAAGTTGGAGCAGAACTACCGTTCCACGCAGAACATCGTGAATGCGGCCAATGAGGTAATCCGCCACAACAAAGACAGGATGCCCAAGAAAGTGTGGACGGATAACGTAGAAGGACCGAAAATAGAGTTGATACGGGCGTCATCTGATATGGAGGAGGCGAACGAGATTGCCAACAAGATTTTCGAGTGTCAGATGAACGAACATGTTGAAAACCGGCAATTCGCCATTCTTTATCGTACAAACACGCAGTCGCGTGCGCTGGAAGAGGCCATGGTAAAGCGGCATATTCCTTACAAGATATTGGGTAGCATATCCTTCTATAACCGCAAGGAAATTAAGACAGTTTTGGCCTATTTCCGGTTGGTGATTAACCATTACGATGAGGAGTCGCTCCGCCGAGTAATCAACTATCCCATGCGCGGCATCGGCGACACTACGCTGGCTCGTTTGGCCACTGCCGCACAAGCTGCTGGGGTGCCGTTATGGGATGTGGTAGAACGTCCAGAAAACTATGCCACGGAATTAAACGGCAGTGTGATGGCTCGTTTGCATGATTTTGCCGATCTCATCAAAGGGTTCTCCGCGCAGCTGACGACAAAGGACGCTTACGAGTTGGGAATGCAGATTCTGGTCAAATCCGGAGTCGCCAAAGCTTTGAACGAGAATGTTGAAGAAAAAGAACGTGTGGATCATGTGACGGAACTATTCAATGCCATCCAAAGCTTTGTGGGCCGCGAACCCGAGAATATCCTCAATGAAGACACTGGCGAAATGTTAGAAACCTATTTTCCGTCGCTGGACCAGTATATGCAGTCTGTGTCGCTGTTGGATGACCGTGATTTGAACAAGGAGGATGAGGAGAAACAGAGCAACGTGGTGCGGCTGATGACCATACATTCCGCCAAAGGATTGGAATTCGACTATGTGTTTGTGTCGGGGATGGAGGAAAATCTGTTCCCGTCGTCCATGAGTTTGGATTCCCGCGCTGCTTTGGAGGAAGAACGTCGTCTGTTCTATGTCGCGCTGACCCGTGCCCGCAAACAGGTTTTCCTCTCCATGGCACTCTCGCGGTTCCAGTATGGCCAGCGTCGGCCGTGTGAATGCAGCCGGTTTTTGGACGAAATTCCTGACCGTTACATGAAAGTGATTCAGAAGGCGTCGGAGGGCAGTGGTATGTTCGGAAAGTCTTATTCCGAGTCGGAAACTGGAAGATTCCGCTTTAAGTCCGAATCTCGTCCGTCATCTTCTGGCTATACGCGAGAGGTGCTGAAACAGCCGGTTGTCACAAAGCCCGTGGTGAAAACCAAACAAGATGTGCAGCTCGACCAGATCGGTGAGTTGGCGGCACCGGAGTCCGTACAGCCCGGCGTGCGAGTCTATCACACGAAATTCGGTTTCGGTCGGGTGGATTCTGTTTCCGGCAATGGCCCCGATGCCCGTGCTGTGGTTATCTTCGATACTGTAGGCAGCAAAACCTTAGTCCTTAAATTCGCTAAATTATTGATTCCAAAATAAGAAAGTATGCAATTCAGAACCATCATACCAGCCCCGCAATATCCTTTTGAAATCACGCCAAACGACACGGTGATGCTTGTGGGTTCCTGTTTTTCCGACAATATGGGACACTATTTTGACGTGCATCGTTTTGATGCCTGTTCCAATCCGTTCGGGGTGCTTTTCAATCCGATTTCCATAGACAGGGCGTTGCGTTTTATGCTTCAGCCCGACCTTTTTGACAAGAACCGCTATTTTTACAAGTATCGGGATTTGTGGGTGAGCTTTGCCCATCATGGTCGTTTTTCAAAGGAGAATTACGAGGATTTTGAGGCTGAAATTGACCGTAGTTTGCAGGAATGTTCCGATTTTCTGCATAAAACCCGCTATTTGTTTGTCACTTTCGGAACGGCGTTTTGCTATAAGTTCATTCCCCGGGATTTGATTGTCTCCAATTGCCATAAGATTCCGAACCATCAGTTTGAGCGGATACGTTTGGATCAGAAAAAGATTGTGTCCCAATGGAATAGCACGCTTAATCTGTTGAAAGAAGCGGTACCGGAGATGAAAGTGATCTTTACAATCAGTCCGGTTCGTCATCTTGGCGATGGTGCGCACGAAAATGCGTTGAGCAAGTCTGAGCTCCTTTTGGCTGTCGATAAGTTGGTGGATAATGAAACTACTTTTTATTTCCCCGCTTACGAGTATTTGATGGACGATTTGCGGGACTATCGTTTTTACGCCAAGGATCTATGCCACCCTAACGATATGGCGGTCAGTTACTTGGAGGAGAAATTGGCGGAGGCCTTTTTCTCTCAGGAAACGCGGGAGCAAATGGTGGAGATTGAAAAGGAAAACCGTTTCCTGAATCACCGCCGGTTCAGGTAGAAGGAACTACCGGTTGATTACTTCATTGATTGTCAGCGGGAAATACTGGTGTTCCAGCTGGTGGATTTTCGTTTCGATGGTTTCTAACGTGTCGTCATCCTCCGCATG
>JAEEKL010000123.1 GCA_016282395.1 Bacteroidales bacterium | reverse complement strand
TCACCAACGACTTCACCCTGCTCAAAGCTTGCATCGGCAAATCGCTGACAGAAGCCACTGCGCTGCTGACCGAACACGGTTTCGTCGCCGGAGATGGCAACAAGTTCCTGAAAACGGAGAACGGTGTCACCAAGGAGGCGAAAATCTACTCCATGGGAAATGTCGCACTGACCCTCAAAGACAGTGACTTCGACATTTTGAAACCAGGTTTCGTGCAATGGATGAACGAGATACGGAACTCAGTATCATACACAAATTTAGTCCGAAAATCTTTCAGTCTCTGTACTGGATGGGGAAACGGGAACCAACACTTCGACAGTCCCGAAGCACTCCTCAATGCCCTCGCACCCGTCCCTCTTGCTGATGGCCTAACCGCCGGCTTCTATGGAAACGACTTCTACGCTAACCGATACAGTTTGGTGCTGATGCCCGATCTCAACGGCGTTTACATGCAAATCACCAACCACCTTGCAGGACAGCCCTCCGACGACTTTACCGAAAGTGACCTGCAACAATCTGATCTTCAGAAGCATATCCTGATTTCCAAGGTGGACTATCTGACCTTCCGTTATAAAGGATTCTATGCACTGAATGTCACCAACAAACTCAACACTGGCAACGAAATCCCATTTGTTTCGCAATATCAAGCGCCGGGCGATTTCGGATACATCAAGCTGTTCTACCGCAACACCGGCAATCTGTTGATGGACGGCACCATCATCTGGATGGGTTGTGGCGAGTTGAACTTCCCGAACAACTTCCGCGCCGGTCTGCCGATGGACGACGGACTCCCCTACCCTGGGCAAAGCCGCATTTCTTTCATCAACGATGGTGGGCACTACGAGACTGTCACCGACGAGAGGGATTTGCAGTATATCTGGCAAAGTGTCTCCCGACAGAAGGAGTTCCAGCATTATTATGGGAATTCATCTAAGAAGGTAGCCGTTTACCTGTACACCCCGAGCGTGGGTGTCGGCAACCCCGCCGACGCTTACTACCTTGTATTCACGGAGAAATAGAAGAAAAGAAATGGACGTGGATACGGAGAGGTACGCACATTTTTTAAGAATCAATTGTTAAAAATGCTACTTTTGCGCCTTAAAATGATTTTGTGCGCAGAAGTTCATGCCCAGCATTCAAGAATACCTGAACAGAATACGCAATTCTTTCTCGCCATCGGCGAAGAAGGATCACGTTGTCGCCTTCATCGACACAGAAGTCTCCGCTGACGGTCGTAAAGTCTATGATTTCGGGGCGTTCATTGAACCGGAAGAGAAATTCCACGCGGCCTCAAAGGATGAATTCGCGAAGTTCATCCGCAATGCCGAATACCTCTGCGGCCACAACATCCTGCACCACGACCTCAAATTCCTTACTGACATTCCCGGCCTCAGGCGCAAGAAGGCCATCGACACCCTGTACCTTTCCCCTCTCCTTTTCCCGCGCCGACCTTATCACAGACTTGTGAAAGACGAGAAATTGCAGGTGGAGGAGATGAACAACCCGCTCAATGACAGTCTGAAAGCACGCGACCTTTTCTACGATGAAATCTCCACATTCAACAACCTGTCCAAAGAATTGAAGTCTATCTATTACAATCTTTTGCACAAACGAGATGAGTTCAAGGGATTTTTCGACTATATCGGCTTCAATGAGGCATCAAACAACTTGGCTGAATTGATTCAGACGCAATTCAAAGGATTGATTTGCGACCACGCGGACATCTTGCATCATATCACAGAACACCCGACAGAGTTTGCCTACTCCCTCGCCCTTATCCACTGCGGCGACACATTCTCCATCACGCCACCGTGGGTGCTTCACCAATTCCCGATCGTCGAGCATGTCTTGAAACTGCTTTGTGACACCCCATGCCACCAATCGTGTTCCTACTGTGAGGAACGTTTAGACATCCACAAGAACCTACAATCCGTTTTCGGATATAACGAGTTCCGCACCTTCGACGGCGAGCCGATGCAGGAAAAAGCGGTACAGGCAGCGGTGGACGGTAAATCGCTGCTCACCATCTTCCCTACCGGCGGTGGCAAGTCGCTGACCTTCCAGCTACCGGCCATCATGGCGGGACGGAACGAACACGGCCTCACCGTGGTCATCTCGCCGCTGCAGTCGCTGATGAAAGACCAAGTGGACAACCTCGCAGAGAAGGGAATCACCGAAGCGGTCACCATCAACGGACTGCTGGATCCCATCTCCCGCACGAACGCTTTCGAAAGGGTCGCCGACGGCAGTGCATCCATACTCTATATCGCACCGGAAATGCTTCGTTCCAAAACCCTTGAGAAGCTGCTCCTTTCCCGCAATGTGGTGCGTTTCGTCATCGACGAGGCGCATTGCTTCTCCGCATGGGGCCACGATTTCCGCGTGGACTACCTCTACATCGGCGACTTCATCCGGAAATTGCAGGAAGTAAAGGGCAACCACGTAACCATTCCGGTTTCCTGCTTCACCGCCACCGCCAAACAAAAAGTCATTTCCGACATCCGCGACTATTTCCAGCGGAAATTGGGATTGGATCTTGAGTTGTTCGCATCCACAGCGGCGAGAACCAATCTGCGCTATTCCGTCATCCATGCAGAAACGGAAGAAGAGAAATACGACTATCTGCGCAACCTGCTGACTGCCAACGATTCACCGACCATCATCTACGTTTCCCGCACACGTAAGACGAAAGATATTGCCGAAAAGCTAACCAGCGACGGCTTTCCCGCGCTGCCCTTCAACGGTAAAATGGACCCCAACGACAAAATCGCCAACCAGAACGCCTTCATGGACAACCAGGTGCGGGCCATCGTGGCGACATCCGCGTTCGGCATGGGAGTAGATAAAAAGGACGTGGGCATGGTGATCCACTACGACATTTCCGACTCGTTGGAGAATTACGTGCAGGAGGCCGGACGCGCCGGACGTGACCCGCAACTCAACGCCCAATGCTACATTCTGTTCAGCGACCACGACTTGGACAAGCACTTCATCCTATTAAACCAGACAAAACTGAGTATCAGCGAAATACAGCAAGTTTGGAAAGCCATCAAAGACCTCACACGACAGCGGAAGTCGGTGAGTTGCTCCGCATTGGAAATTGCACGCCAGGCGGGTTGGAACGATGAGGTGGCAGACATCGAAACCCGCGTGCGCACTGCAGTTGCAGCGTTAGAGGAGGCCGGCTACGTCAGTCGCGGCAACAACGTGCCTCGCGTTTTTGCCACGGGCATCATGGTCAAAAACATGGAGGAAGCCCGCCAGCGCATCGAACACTCTTCGCTGTTCTCACTTGATGAACAGGCCCAAGCTATCCGCATCATCAAATCCCTGATTTCCAACAAATACAAGGCGAATGCGGGCTCAGTGGAAGCCGAATCCCGCGTGGACTATTTGGCAGACATGTTGGGCATGACCAAAGCCGAAGTTATCCAAGCGGTGAGTCTGATGCGCCAAGAAGGAATTTTGGCCGACTCCCGCGATATGACTGCGCTAATCCACAAAACCGACAACGAAAAGAAATCCCTCAAACGGTTCGAGTCATTCGCCAAACTTGAACAATTCCTA
>JAEEKL010000122.1 GCA_016282395.1 Bacteroidales bacterium | reverse complement strand
TGAAACGAATCATTATAGTTGTCGGTTAAATAGAATTAACAAAAAATGGCAAATAATTTCATAGACACTGATTTGCTCGACCGGGCGATTGTGTTTGCGGTTAAAGCGCATCACAACACCGAGCGGCGCGGAAAGGGGTTTCCGTATATCGTCCATCCTATGGAAGCCGTTGAGATTGTCGCGACCATCACCTCCGACCAGGAACTGTTGTCGGCAGCGGTGTTGCACGACACGGTTGAGGACACCGAAGTGACGGTGGAGCAGCTCCGTGCGGAGTTCGGCGACCGCGTCGCGGAACTCGTGTTTGCCGAGAGCGACCGGTTCACCGAGGGAGTGAGCGAAGAAGACAGTTGGCACGACCGCAAGCAGGCCGCCATTGACCGTTTGGCATCGGCATCCCATGACGCGAAGGTTGTGGCGATGGGCGACAAGTTGAGCAACATGCGTGCCATCTGGCGCGATTACCAGGAGAAAGGCGACGAACTGTGGAAGATCTTCCATGTCACGAACAAAGCCTCGCACGAGTGGCACTACCGAGGATTAGCCGCTTCCTTGAGCGAGCTGCGCGACACCTTCGCGTATAAGGAATTTGTGCGATTGGTTGATGAGGTTTTCGGAAAAGGAGAGTAGGGGATTCGTGTATTGTAATAGCAACAAGTTTGCGAAACCGTGGTTAAGTCATGTGAATTATTGACAAAAAGATAATAAGAACAATGAAAAGAACAGTAATTAAGCTATTTGTGGCTGTCGTTGCTTTCTTGGTGACGTTCCCTCTGGCGGGACAAGCCGCTGAGGTGACTCCGCAGACCGCCGAGCAGGTAGCCCGCACTTTCTGGAACCTTCACCACGACAAGGATGTGGCAGAACTGTACAGCCCTATGCACCGACTTGACATCCGTTGGGACGCATTTTACATTTTCGCTCCGGCCGAAGACAAGGGCTTCGTGATTGTAGCAGCTGATGACCGCGTGCGTCCGGTGCTGGCTTATTCGTTCCACAATGCTGCCATGCGTGATACTGTGGGGCCCGGTATGAGCTGGTGGCTTGACGGCTGGCAGTGAACAGTGAATAGTGATCAGTGAACAGGAATCTTAGCGTGAAAAGGCACCCCGTTAGGGGTGCAGGGCTTGGTGGAATGGGGCGAGCACGGGGAAAGACGCACGCCGTTAGGTGTGCGGGGAAGAGGTGTGAAAGGATTAAGGTTTTCACCCCGCGAAAAACCGCAAGGTGATTATACAAAAAGGGTAATTGTCAAATAATCGGATCCGGGCAACTCGTACTGAAGACCGCCTACGAAATTGATTTCCTCTCGGTGGTCATCTACTTTTTTATCAACAGAATCAAAAAGTTTGAGGACTCTGATGTCACCGACAATGATATCAGCTATGATGTTCTCCGGTTCTGAATGGCCTGATTCAGTCTTTCACACAGCGCACCGAATTGGCGTCACCGTCGGTGTCATAGAAGTTGTTGTGGATTACGGAGGCGTAGTTCATGTGTAGTCCCCAGTAATAGGTGTTGCTGTAGCCATAAGAGTCGATTTTCTTGGTGGACGTCCAGAAGAAGGTGTTATAGCCAAGCCCGCCATAATTAGCAAAACCTGGTGTGCTGTAATTACCTCCTTGATAATACCCTGCCGGCAGTGCACTGAAACCGGTAGCATTGTTGGTGGCTGGGTTTGCATTGCCCACTTCGCAGGGGTCACCGCCACTCATATCCCAACCCATCGTGGCGGCCAGCGACTTGCCAATCTGATCCTCAATGCCGCCGCATACATTTGGGCCATGGTTTTTCACATAGGTGTGGAGCTGTTCCCATTCGGCATTGCTCGGAACATGCCAGCCGTCAGGACAAATACCCTGCACTCCGCTCGGATTGGAATTGGAGGCGTTGGCATTGTGCATCACCGCCGCCCAGTTGTATAGCAGTCCGTAATTGTCTTTGTTGCCAGATTCGTTCATCGGGAAATACCAATATGCCGTTGTGAGAGAATAAGTCTCCCCTTTCGGAATGAGGGTGCCGTCGGCGTACCTTGTTGTACGAAGGTTCTCGCGCATCCAGCATTGCTGGCCAACTTGTACCGTGTTATACATGTTCCCGTCTATATCCACGACAAACGGTGTACCCGGACACGACCAAGTATCGCCGTCGGAATTGACGGGAATAACGAAACTCTGCTCCTCGCCATATGCTGTGCCAGCCGCGTTGGTGGCGTATGCCCGCACATAGTAAACAAGGTTGGACATCAGTCCGGTCAATTGGCTCGTGAAGACTCCCAAGCCGCTCCCGTCGGACGTATGCAGCCCGACAAGCGTCGGATTGGGCGAAATGCTTACGCAAACGCCTCGGGCCGTTACACTGTCACCGCCATCATCGGTCACAATGCCGCCACATACAGCGGAAGTGCCGGTAATATTCGTGACATTTGCGGTAACGACGGTTGGAAGGCGTAGCTGTACACTTGAAAAATGCAGTACGACCGTCTGCGAATCCGCAAGGGGCTGTTCGATGTGCGGGCTTTCCTCACCTTGGCCGTTGATGGTGGCATACGCCGAATATTCCATCTGGTCGCCGAGATCGTAAGGATGGATGACTGTGCCACGGGTATGGGACTTGACCGATGGAACATTACGACTTTCCGTCCCTGTGTGGCCCACATATTCGAGAGCATAGGCACCTCCACTTTCGTCGCACACCATCTTGACCGATGACAGTTCCCCCTTAAGGCGGGCGCTCATCACGTATGTGCCCGCATGGGCAAGGGTGATGCGAAACTGGTGGGAACCGGGTTTCAACGAGATGTCCTCCGCCCATACGAGCCGTCCGCCAACATCCGCAATATCCAACGTCACCTCGCCTGCATCCGCCAAGGTCAAGTGGATGTCCGTGATGCCATGAAACGGATTCGGACTGTTTGGCGAGAGTTCCAGTGACGGTAGCTGTGACATCTCAGGATTTTGAATGCCAGATCCCTTTTGTAGGGTCAGCACCGTGTCGGGCCAGTAAAGATACTCCTGCCAGTTCTTTGAAAGGTTGGCCACTCGAAAGAGTTCGGCCTGCACATGGTGGTTGGCTGCATCCCGTCCCGTGAAGGTGAGTGTGACGGTCTGCGCGAAACCACAAACCGCAAACAGGGTGACTATGCAGAAAAGAGAAGCCTTTTTGTTCATAATGACAGATTTTTGGACAAAGGTTTTTTGGACTGCGAAATTACTATTTTTTTAATTTTGACACATAAAATAACTCTTGTGCATTCGGTTAGCTAAAAAGTTATAACTTTGCACCCTGAATTTAAACAGCGAATGGACAGACGCGAATTTTTGAAGAAGGCGGCCCTCGGGATGGCGGCAATGGCGGCAACCAGCCTGCTGGAGCATCCCGCCGTGGCTACAGCAAATGAATTGATTAACAATAAAACAACGAATAATATGAAGAAAATAATGATTATCGACGGCGGTCCGCGCCGTAACATGAACACCGCCGCCATGCTGGAATCCTTCGCCAACGGTGCCAAAGAGGGTGGGGCAGAAGTGAAACTTGTGCGCCTCTATGACATGGACTACAAAGGTTGCATGTCGTGCATGGCCTGCAAGCTCAAAGGCAAAGCCTCGAACATCTGCAAGTTCAAGGATGCCTTGACCCCTGTTTTGGAGGAGATTGCCGAAGCCGA
>JAEEKL010000121.1 GCA_016282395.1 Bacteroidales bacterium | reverse complement strand
TAAAATGTACTTTTGCCCTCGTATAATTAAAACTTAAAAATTAATCATTATGGATCTAAACAGTATCATTTCCTCGCTCACGGGCAACAACCTCATCGGAGAAATTGCCAAAAAGTTCAACATTGACCCGAACAAAATCATCGAAGTTATCAAAGCCGCTATCCCTAAATTCTTGAGTTCGATGCAGAAAAACGCTGGAACTGCCGCTGGCGCAGCCGCATTGACCCAAGCCTTGGGCAACCATGCAGGTCAGGGTATGGGCATTAACATCGAAGACGGCATGAAGATTCTGCAAAAAGTCTTCGGCGGCAATCTGGGTTCCGTGGTTTCCAACTTGAGCGGTCAGACCAACACCACCAACGATCAGGTTTCCAACATCTTGGCCTCCATTGCCCCGAACCTCCTTTCCGTTTTGGGCAAAGGTGCCGGCACAGGCAACATCGGCAACATCCTCGGTGGACTGTTAGGCGGCGCAAGCAGCTCCAGCAGCAGCTCCAATGCCGGCAAAGTGCTTGGTGGCCTATTGGGGAAAATGTTCAAAAAATAGGCGATTCTGTCGCGAAAACACTATGGTAGAGACGCAAAATTTTGCGTCTCTACACCACAAAAACCACCTGTCTCTATACCTAATAGGGGCGGGTGTTTTTTTGTAGAGACGTGCCATGGCGCGTCTCTACTGTTTCGAGAACCGAAACATCGTATGACTCCGATAAACCTCCCCCGGCCGCAAAATCGCGTTCGACTCCGGCCAATGCTGGTTCGGCGAATCGGGAAATTTTTGTGTTTCGAGGCAGACGGCGGCCCGCTGCTGATAGACGTTTCCGTACTTGCCTGTCACCGTGCCGTCGAGGAAGTTGCCGGTATAGACCTGCATTCCCGGTTCGGTGGTGTAAACCTCTAAGGCAATGCCCGTTACGGGACTCTCCAAACGGGCGCACGGGCGGGTGTCGTCGCCCTTCGTGTTCAGCACCCAGTTGTGGTCGTAGCCACGCCCGATGCGCAGCTGCTCGAAGTCGGCGGCAATGTCGCAGCCAATCGGCTTGGGCTGCCGGAAATCCATCGGGGTGCCCTCCACGGATGCCAACTCGCCCGTGGGGATGAAGGTCTCGCCAATCGGGGTGTAGCGGTCGGCGTCGATGGTCAGCAGATGGTTGAGGATGTCGGTGGAGGCGTCGCCGTTGAGGTTGAAGTAGCTGTGGTTGGTCATGTTGATGACCGTCGGCTCGTCCGTAACCGCCTCATACTGAATATCCAGCGCATTGTCGTCCGTCAGCATGTAGGTGACGCGGGCACACACATTGCCCGGGAACCCGCTTTCGCCATCCTCACTGACCAAGCTCAGCACGAGCCGGTGGTTGCTCACAGATTCCACGTTGAACAACCAGTACTGCCAGCCGTCGGGCCCGCCGTGGAGGCAGTTCTTGCCGTCGTTCTGTGGCAACTGGTACGTTTGCCCGTCGATGGTTATCTGCCCGTTGCTCAGCCGGTTGGCGTACCGTCCGATGACCGCCCCGAAGTCGGAACGGTGGTTTTCGGGGAGGTAATCTTCCACGTTTTCGAACCCGAGCACGACATCGCGCAAGATGCCGTTTTTGTCGGGCACGAACAACGACACGACGCGTCCGCCGAGGTTGGTGATAGTGGCCCGGAGGCCGCGGGGGTTGCGGAGGGTGTGGAGGGAGAGGGGATTGTTCATTGGCAAAGGGGGATTCTTATTGGACTTAAACATAGACTTAGACTTAAATCATAAATCGGCGATTTAATATAGAATGTCGCATAAAATTTTATGTTTCACTTGGGGTCTTTTAATCTACCAAATCAGTTATTAAAACGGATTATTCAACCCACATTTCTTTTACATGATCAAAGAGCCATTTATTTCCTTTTTTTCGAAGCACTACGGTTCGTCCGCTAATACATTCACTGTATTTCACCACGGCAAATTGAAGAGATCCGTCAAAGGTTATTTCCTCAACAATAATAAAAGGAACGATTGTGTAATTGGACGACAAAAAATGGAGGCAGGTAGCATCTGCATAATGTCTCAAAAAAAATGCTCTATCCAGTTGCGAATCAAGTCGATCTTTAAATTCATCGTAAGGTTCTTCTTCATTGCCTATTATAGTCAATATACTATCCGATTCGGTCAATTCCCAATCATCAAACGTCTCCTCAATCTGTAGTGGCGAAAATGTCAAAACATAATCTTTTAGCAATGCTCTATAATCCTCTGTCAGATAAACAATTGAATGATTTTCAAGATGTGGATTCGGTCGGAAAGCCAAAGCGGAATCCACCATAACGTATCTTGTCTCATTCAGCTTGCCATATTGGAAATACTTAGAATTCCCTTTTACATAACCGATCTTATCCAACGTGGATTGTACAACAAGAATGGAATCTTGAATGTCTAATCCATTATGTGATGCGAATTCCAGGCTACAGATGGCGGTGAACACCTTGTGCGCCTCCGCAACCCATTTGTCGGGTGCTTCCGCCTCATTATCAGCATATTCCTTCTGCCAGTTGTCGAAGAACTGTTCCAGAAGGTCGTACGATTTTGTATCGTAAGCCCGCTCCAAGAGATCCCGTTGTTTGTTTGCTTGGGCGAAGGCAGGAATCGGCATCCAAATAATGCTTAGCAGGTTCATTGCCCAAAAAGCAACATATATGATTTTGATAGTGGATGTCTTTTTCATCATTTTTGTAAATGAATCGTGCAGCAAATAAAATTTGTAATTTATACTTTATAAAAATTAAGAATTATAACGATTTATAATCTATAGTTTATAAAAACCGTTTTTAATAATAATCCCTATTTACAATATTTTTGAACACACAGCTCCTTAATGCGCTTTATGACAATCTCCTGCTGGTCTTCGTTGAGCAGCAGACCGAACCGCACCTTTTTGGTCTTGCCTTTCGCGTTTTTATAGGTCAGACAGAGTGTTTCGTCCCCATCTCGCCCTTTAAATTTGTACCACGGATAAGAAAAGGGTTCCACTTTCAGGATGCAGTCCCACGGAATCCGCCACTCTTTGCTGAACAGACTCTTATGCTGGATAAGCAAATCTTCGTCCGAATAGGTGACAAGCTCCTTCCCCTTGATCTGCCAAATCAGCAAGTCTAATACCATGAGCACGTAAGCGACTGGTACACCACAAATAATGAATGCCTGAATGAGAATGTTTAAAAACGACCAAAAACCGTCTAACCCCTGCCATCCGATTTCAATCATCTCGGAAATCACGAAATAAAACGCCATAAAACAGAAAAACAACCCGATAAGCGTTGCTATCCCGAACACCAGAATGTTATCCACTTCTGGACGGCTGCTCAGCAGTTTGGTGCGGCCGTCAAATTCGTAATCTTTTGTCATAGCGTTTCTTTAACAGTGGCAAAAATAGTCTTCTCCGAAATTAGTATTTAATCTCCTTTCCATAAAAGTCCAAATAGAGCTCAACACCGTCGCTCATCACAGTGTAACCAGTATCAGTTTTCTCAAAATCTTGGTATTTGGGAGAAAAAATGATCTTGCCCGAAGCGTCAACACAACCCCATAGACTATTTTGTTCTACTTTATAATATGTTTCCATATCCAAAATATCATCATATAAGGGTTTTACGATCTCTTTTCCGCGCAAATCGCACACCCCAACTTTCCCGGATTTTGATACATATAGGTTTGCAGCAGAAGGATTATACATGATTTTGTCGTAATGTCTGTCCGTTCCGAAGACATATTTGCCTTGTGGAGTTAACAAAACTTCATATAACTTATTGCCTAAGTGAGTTTTACCGATAAAATAGCCACCAGCATAATACAATTTCGTAAAAATATAAGGCGTGAGAGCCGTGCCGTTGGCATCACCGATAGCGTATGTATAGTCTTGACGGAGCTTCATCCACGTAAAACCATCTTCCTCTTGAATATACATCTTTTTCACCTCTTCTTTTCTGATGCATAATCGTTCCTCTTTCATCTCCTTCCCATCTCTTTTCCGTACAATATCTACGTAATAGTCGCTAATAGGTAATGTAGCAATAACGATGTTACCATCATTCAAAACTACTTCTTGTTTTGTTTTAGATTTGTCAGCCACATATGCCCGAACAATATAATTACCCCATTGGTCTTCTGGAATGAAATAAGCAAAACCATCTTTCGAATAAAAAATAACCGGAGCTGTGTCCTGTTCTACAATCTGTTTCTCACCCAAAGTGGTAAACCAATGGAGAGTAGTGTCTCCAAATTCGCCATTCCCGTTTTGTCCAAAAGCAATCACCCCATACCGGGTACCACGATTCAAAAAAAGATGTCCCCAGCGATCTGTTTCATATAACATTGAGGAATTCTTCACAAGATGACAAACAGAGTCCAATCCCAATTTGTCGAACCAGTCGGCAGGAATAATGCCATTGTAATATCCACAAGTTTCTTCATTAGGTTCACAGAGTATATATGCTGAGGTGTCTGTAATATAGCTGCTTGATATCTTAATAGTTGAGCGTCCCGGTCCTCCTTTGGGAAGAGTCGTGAATCGAGTTTCCTCACATGAATACTGATGTCCCATAGAGTCACAAGGCACAATATAGATTTTGTGTTGGCTGTTCGGAGTAAGATGAGTCCAATATGTATCCCATGACGAAACTGTATCAATCCGTTCACCCCAAGTAGTTACCACATCATCTGCCGTCATCCCAAAAATATTCGACCACAATGTCACTTCGTTTCCCATATCTTTAAAGGTATAAAAATGGTGACAGGCATCATTCGGATGATATTGAAACGTAATCATATAGGGTGTTGTCTGGATCACTTCGATTGACACATGCGGAATTATAGTCTGCGCATAAACGTGCAAACCGATCATGTAAAAAAATGATAAAATACCAAGTGTCTTTTTCATTATAATTGTTATATATCGTGCTTCAAAAACATGAAATATTTTCACAAGGGATTCTGATATTTTATATTACTACTTCGCCCTTTGTGTACGGCCGTCGAGTTCATTAGTGTCTGATTCGGGGTTCGTTGACATAGAAGTTCCTTTCGGATGGCAAAGATAGTCTTTTTTCGGAATAGTAGCATGTCTTCGCAAGAGGCCGTGGGAAAAACAATCACAACCAATTATTCGATCCAATAATCATAATCATGATCAAATGTCCATTTATTTTTCACTTTCTTAAGCACGACAGTTCCTCCTGAAATACATTGACTATAAACCACAACAGCATAATGAAGCGAACGGTCAAATAC
>JAEEKL010000120.1 GCA_016282395.1 Bacteroidales bacterium | reverse complement strand
GAGCGGACAGGTAAGTGCGTAAGCTTCGCCGTTGAGCATACGGCGAATGAGTTCCGTGCCAGTGGTGATGTTGCCCCACTGGTCGGAGCCGCCCATCTGCACCTTGCAGTTCTGCGTCTGGTAGAGATGCAGGAAATCGTAGCCCTGCACCAACTGGTAGGAAAATTCGGTGAACGACATGCCATCGCCCTCGCCGTTGAAGCGCTTCTTCACGGAATCCTTCGCCATCATGTAATTGACGGTCAAATGCTTGCCGATGTCGCGAATAAACTCTAAGAAGGAGAATTTGCTCATCCAGTCGTAATTGTTGACCAGTAAAGCGGCATTGGGCTCCTTGCTGTCGAAATCAAGGAATTTGCTCAGCTGCTTCTTGATACACTCTTGGTTATGGCGTAACGTGGCCTCATCCAAAAGGTTACGTTCTTGGCTCTTGCCAGAGGGGTCGCCAATCATGCCGGTGGCACCGCCGAGCAGAGCGATGGGCCGGTGACCGCAACGCTGCAGGTGCGACAACATCATGATGCCCACCAAGTGGCCTATATGCAGTGAATCCGCCGTCGGGTCAATGCCCAGATAGACGGAACACACTTCTTTGTTAAACAACTCTTCGGTTCCGGGCATGATGTCATGCAGCATGCCACGCCATCTTAATTCTTCTACAAAATTCATCTTTGTAATGGTTATGGGTTATGGGTTATAGGTTATTGAAGCTTTCTTTGAACGGTTTCATCACGGAATCACCATCGTCACCTTCCATTCGTCATTCTCTTTCAGGAGTTCCCATTCGGCCTGAGTGTCTTTGCCATCCACTTTGAACGTGCTGGCACAGACGGCGGTGGAATCTGTCTGGGTGACGATTTTGGTTTCCGTGAATTCGATTTTACGGTTACGCATCGTCTCAAGCTGTTCAGGCCTGTCCTTCATCCCTTCTTGAAGCTGTTTGATCACCAAATGTGATTTTTTTGTCGTAACCTGGAACATGTGGGTGAAGTCAGCGGTGTAAAACGCTTTCAGGAACGTTTCGGTGACTGCTTCGGGGGTGTTTTTCTTCATGCTGTTTTGGCAGGAGCCTATCAACAGACATGTACATACTAAAACAAGAATCCAAAATCTTTTCTTCATAACTTTTCTCAAATAAAACCTGCAAAAATACAAATTCTTTGGATTTGTTGCTGTTTCTGAAAAAAATGGCTTACAGTGTGGGTTTTATTTACATGTTAAAGTAGGTTGGGAATTCGGCAATTAGGAAGTCAACTGTCAGTGTTTGAAGTGGCGAACCCCTGTAAACACCATGGCTATCCCCGCTTCGTTGCAGGCCTTGATAGAGTCTTCGTCACGTACGCTGCCGCCAGGTTGGATGATGGCGGTGACGCCGTACTCCTTGGCCATCTTCACCACATCATCGAAGGGGAAGAAGGCATCACTGGCGAGACAGAGATTTGCTGTAAGTCCCTTTGCTTTAGCCTCTTCCAAGGCGATATGGGCGGCACCCACGCGGTTCATCTGCCCTGCGCCCACCCCGGCAATGCAACCGTTGCAGGCCACCGTGATGGCGTTGGAACGCACATGCTTGCAAATCGTCATCGCGAGCTTCAAGTTCTCCATCTCGGCAGCTGAGGGGGCTTTCTCTGTCACCACGTTAAGTTCGTAATCCTCAAAACGTTTGCGGTCGAGCGACTGGCATAGCAGGCCACCCGCGACACTGACGTACATCCGCTCATCGGCATTAGCCTTGTCGGTGCTGAAGGTCATCAGCCGGATGTTTTTCTTGGTGGAAAGATGGTCAAAGGCCTCTTTCGTGAACGAAGGCGCGAGAATGATTTCGAGGAAGACGGGCTTCATCGCCTCGGCCGTCGGCAGGTCGATTTCGCGGTTGGAAGCCACGATGCCGCCGAAAATGGAGACGCTGTCGGCCTCGTAAGCGCGGGTCCAAGCCTCCAAAGCAGTACTGCCGAGTCCCACGCCGCATGGATTCTTGTGCTTCACAGCCACCATCGTCGGGCCATCGAACTCGCGCAATATCTGCAAAGCGGCATCTGCATCTTGTATGTTGTTGTATGACAGTTCTTTGCCATGCAGCTGTTCCGCCCATGCCATCGAGAAGCCCTGTTTCTTGCCGGCATAGAAGGCGGCCTCCTGATGCGGGTTTTCACCATAGCGCAACGACTGCTTTTTGGTAAAGGTAAGCGTCAGATTCTCAGGATATTCCTCACCGGTCTTCTCCGTCAGGTAAGTGGAGATATAGGTGTCGTAGGCGGCGGTGTGACGGAAAACCTTGGCGGCCAGACGACGACGGGTCTCCAGGGTGGTGTCACCGTGGGTTTTAAGTTCGTCGAGCACCGTGGCATAGTCGGCATTATCGACCACCACGGTCACGAAAGCGTGGTTTTTGGCCGCGCTGCGCAGCATGGAAGGCCCGCCGATGTCGATGTTTTCGATGGCATCCTCAAACGTAGTTCCCTCTTTCTCAATGGTTTGCTTAAACGGATAAAGGTTCACCACCACCATGTCGATGGGGGCGATGCCGTTGGTTTCCATCTCCTTGACGTGCTCGGGGTTGGTGCGCACGGAGAGGAGACCGCCATGAACTTTGGGATGCAACGTCTTCACGCGCCCGTCCATGATTTCGGGAAAACCCGTCACATCGCTGATGCCGATGGTTTTCACACCTGCGGCTTCGAGCGCCTTGCGCGTTCCGCCTGTAGAAATAATCTCGTATCCTAATTTTGTAAGTTCTTGAGCGAAAGGCACTACGCCCTCCTTATTGCTCACGCTGATAATCGCTCTTTTCATATTTTTCAGAAAATTATTAAGGCGCAAAAATACAAAAAAAAGCGTAGCCTTTTAGATTTACACCCCGTGCAATTTTCCCCAAAAAATGCACCGAAACGAGAAATAGACATTGTTATGCTAACCAATACACCTTGTGTTTATTGGTGTGCAGGGGCACGCTTATGGACTTTTTCTGCAGGCTCTGTGTGCATCGTCTCTACGAATCGGAACAAATAAAAACGCTTTTTCATCATGTCGATGAAAAAGCGTTTTTTTGAGCTAACGGTTAGGAAAAACCGTCTTACTATATTATAATGCGTGTGCCTAACGCAACACCACGCGCTGCACACTGGTGGTGCTTTCGGTGGTGACACGCACCATATAGACACCCACGGGCTGGTTGCGGAGGTCGAGGGTGCTCTCACCGCTGACACTCTTCACCAGGGCACCTTGGACATTATAGACCTCCACCGTCTTCACAGGTTCGGCAGATAAGATATTCACCAGACCAGTGGTCGGGTTGGGCCACACAGACACCTGCATCATCTCGTGATCTTCGACACCCACTGTACCGTCAACGACAATGTCATCAAGGAGGAGTGCCCACTGGTTATTGGAGACGAAATGGCGGAAAGCAAGGTAAACATCCTGTCCGCAGTAGGGGTTGAGCAGCATCGAACGCTGGGTATATGATGTATATGACTGGGGTTCGCCTTCCCAAAGGAGGGTGAAATTCTCGGGATTGGTACCGGTGGTGGAGATGTAAAGACCGTAATGCTCATGGCCATCAAAAGATCTATCCCACCATGAGATTTGGGCACTCAAGTTAGGCAGGTGGAATTTCGGGCTGATAAGCCAGTTGTCAGTCAATCCATCTCCAAGGGATCTAATGGAAGTATATCCGGCATGGGAGAAGTCATACGCAGTGTAACACTCCCAATTGTTACCATCGCCATCGGCATCGATGGTTGTCCAGCAGCCAAGGCCGTTCTCAAAGCCCTCCTCGAAAGGAAATTCCGTGACGGTGCTGCAGTCCAGTATGGTCACGGTCTTTGAGGCTGAGCCTGCATCTGTGCCGAGCGTGGCGACCAACAAAACAGTATATTCGCCCGTATTATTCCAGGTGGCATTCACTGTCTGACCGGTAGCCGAGGCAGGAGTGGCATTCGGGAAGGTCCATTGATAGGTAGCATTCTCCGGGCCGACAGCCGTGAAGGTTATGGGGGTGCCCATAGCTCCAGAGGAAGGAGCGTTAATACTAATACTCTCAGACAGCGGACGCACTTCAAAAGACACATTGTCGATGCCTATGCCGTAGCCATAATGCGTACTGGCTTCGAATCTCACTTGGGCGCTGTTAGACGGGATGTCGAAAGAGCTATTTGTCCACGAGTTGACAATATTACCGGCAGTATTCATCAGCTGATGCCAAGTGCCAGTGGTTGAAGTACGGTAGTAAACCCTCAACGTGTCTCGGTCGCTTGCATATTGGGGACAAATATAGGAGAACGAGAGGCGAAGAAAGCCGCCGTTCGATTGCACTAAAGGCGAAATAAGGGAACCCACGCAATTCGTGGATGATAAGCGGAAAAACTTGGCAATGCGAGAGCTATTCCCATTACTCAGAGCGCTTGGACCGACAGTTCCATCTTCCATCATCCAATAGGCAGCATAGTCGTTCACTGAACGCCAAAGGGCATCGATTTCGCGGGGTGTCCCCTCGAAATCCTCGGTGAAAGGAGCCGTCACCGTTGCATAATCATTGCTGACGGGACCGGAGGTATAGAACTTCACATCGGGACGCGCTGTATTATAATGGGATGTACTGGAACCAGTTGAGTAAGGTACATAATAATAGCTATCATTATGCAGATAAATGGCACTTGCGTCACCTGTATTATTATTAGCATAGAACCCAGTATGACCTTCATAATCCCCTGTGACATCATTCACAACCACCAGCACGCCCTCGCCTGTGTTGTGATGGAAAGGAGAATTGAACGTGACGTTCGACCAGGTATTGGAGCTCACGGTGAAAGGACCGCTATACACCAATTTGGCATTATTCGAAGTTAGAGACTGCCATGAGGTGAGGGAACCTGTACTTGCTGTTGTACTTGTGCGTGGAGCCAGCCAAATCTGCACGTAACGGGTCTGAGTAGTCGCAGATTGGATATGGAAGCCAATGCCGTAGATGTCGCATTCGCTACCCATTTCGCCATTAGTGTAAGCCATCTGCACATAGTTGTATCTGTACCAAGTGTTAAAGGGAGCATTGAGTGTTGTGTCGCTTTGGTTGCCTTCAATGGTGATGACATTCTGCGATTTCAAGCCACCGACCATTGCCAGCAGAAAAACTACCGAAAAATACTTTTTTATTCATAAGCTTTTAGGCGGGTTCTGTTTTATGATTTTGGATCATTCCGACAGGCAGAGCCCATTAACCTGCCAGGCGATCACTATTTTTTTCCAAGGTGCAAAAATACAAATTTTTTAGATATTATGCGGATTATCATAAAAAAATTTTGTAATCAAAATGAATTAGTTCGGTGGGCGTAGCCCGTCACGCCCCGAAAAGGGCATAAAAAAACGCAACCCTTACGGAGGTATGCGTAAGGGTTGCGTTCCGAGGTGGTCCCACAAGGGCTCGAACCTTGGACCCTCTGATTATGAGTCAGATGCTCTAACCAACTGAGCTATGGGACCCGACAGTAGAGACGTGCCATGGCGCGTCTCTACACTGTCAAATTTCAGGCGGCAAAAATACACTTTTTTTTAACATGTTATGTTTTTTTGTTTATTGTCTTCATTTACTGGCTCTTGGCTAATAGATAATGCTTGAAGTCCAACGCCTCAATAACCCATAACCCATAACCCATAACCATTAAAAATGTATTTTTGCCGTTTGAAAAGACAAAGAACAATGGCCGGCGCGTCGCATTTTCTACCGATTACCAAGAAGGAACTCGACTATTTGGGTTGGGATTACGTGGATGTCATCATCGTGAACGGTGACGCTTACGTGGACCATCCGTCTTTCGGTGCGGCGGTCATCGGGCGTGTGCTCGAGCGCGAAGGGCTGCGCGTGGCCATCCTGCCGCAGCCTAACTGGCAGGACGACCTCCGCGACTTCAAGAAGCTGGGAACTCCGCGCCTTTTCTTCGGGGTCACCTCCGGCAACATGGACTCCATGGTCAACCATTACACCGCCAACAAACGGCTGCGTAGCGATGACGCCTACACCGCTGGTGGCAAGGCCGGTTTCCGCCCCGATTATGCCACCACCGTCTATTCCCGTATCCTGCGGCAGCTTTTTCCTGACACCCCCATTGTGCTCGGAGGTGTGGAAGCTTCCATGCGGCGGCTCTCCCATTACGACTATTGGAGCGACACTCTCAAGCCGTCCATACTCATTGACAGTCAGGCAGATGTGCTGGTCTATGGCATGGGCGAGCGGCCTATTGTTCAGTTAGCCAAGCTGATGCAACGCCCCGATTGGCGTGACCATCTTTCCGAATGTTCCCAAATTGCCTATATAGATAATAGTGTTGACCGCTATAAGTCCGAAAATCCGGTTCTGCTTCATGATTATGCTGAAGAGCTGAAAGATAAGCGTAAGTACGGAGAGAACTTTGTGGCGATGGAGAAGGAGTCGAACAAACGGGTGCAACGCACGTTGATCCAGCCCTATACGGATAAGTATGTGGTGGTGCGGCCGCCGTTCCCCGTGGCTACGGAAGAGGAAATGGACAGTTTCGCGCTCTTCGATCGGATGAAGAACGCGCCGCATCCCAAGTATCTGAAACGCGGTGACATACCCGCTTTTGAGATGATCAAGAACTCCATCACGATTCATCGGGGGTGTTTTGGTGGATGCAGTTTCTGTGCCATTGCCGCGCACCAGGGCAAGGCCATTGCCTCCCGCTCCGTGGAATCCGTTATGCGAGAAGTGGAGGATTTGGTGCAACGCCCTTATTTCAAGGGACATATCAGTGACTTGGGCGGCCCATCCGCCAATATGTACAAGATGCATGGCAAAGATTTGTCGCAGTGCGAGAAGTGTGCGCGCGCTTCCTGCCTTGTGCCGAAAAAATGTCCGAATCTGGTCGCCGACCACCACGCCGTCACGGCTCTCTATCAGAAAGTGATGACCACCAACGGGGTGAAACATATCACTATCGGCAGCGGCATCCGTTACGATATGTTGCTGACTGACAATGAAAAAGAACGTATGCAACTTGGACTCGGGGAGTATCTCCGACAAGTGGTGCGCCACCATGTTTCGGGACGGTT
>JAEEKL010000119.1 GCA_016282395.1 Bacteroidales bacterium | reverse complement strand
TCCATATCGGGCTGATCAAGCGCATGTTAGCGCGAATGCTGCTTTCGTACATCACGGCGAAGAACTCTAAGTTCTCCTGAACGGTGAGATCCGGATATAGGGAAAACGTTCCCGGCAAATAGCCGATCATGCGCCGGATTTCCTTGTAGTCCTTCACCACATCATAGCCTAACATGGAGATTTTGCCCTCATCAGGCAAAATCAAAGAGGTAAGGATGTTAAAAAGGGTGGACTTGCCGGCACCGTCGGGCCCGACCAACCCGAACACTTCATTCTCAAAAACATCAAAGGAAACATGCTGGAGTGCGCGAACGTCCCCATCGTAGGTTTTGCAGACAGACTCTATGCTGATTGCATTGGTCATCGTGATGCGGTTTTTCGCAAGATTCTACTTGAACTCGACATCTCCTGGCATACCGATTTTAGCGGAGCCGTCATTGAGGAAATTCACTTTGACCGCATACACAAGATTCGTACGATCCTCTTTGGTCTGAATCATTTTTGGAGTAAACTCAGCCTTTGGGGAAATCCAGGTGACTTTACCATTAAACGTCATCCCATTTGATTTTTTTTCTTTTTTCTTGCTGTCATTGTCTTGGGAGTAGCTGTCAAGATGCACGAGGACATCCTGATTCAGTTTGATGGATGCCAACATGTCCTCCGTCACATAGACTTTGATGAACATATTGGTGATGTCGGCTATTTTGAACAGCGGTTTTCCGGCGTATGCCAACTCGTTGGTTTCTATGTACTTATTAATAATAGTGCCGGTAATCGGGGCTTTAATCTTACAGTTTTCCATGGCATGTTCCAGCTGCTGCAGTTGGAAGCGCATAGCCTCCACTTCTTCCAAGATGGACTGATCTTGAATGGAGAGGGCGGATTTCTGTGCGGCAAGTTGGCTTTGAGTGATGTTGATTTCCGCTTGGATGTCCTCCAGTTGTTTAGTACTTGCGGCATCGGCCTTCAACAGATTCTGGACACGGCGTTCTTCTTTGCCGAGGGTTGCCAATTTGTCTTCCAAAACCCGCATCTGCGATGGCATGTTCGGACGGCGGGCAAGAGTCGCATTAATGGAAGATTCCAATTGCCTTATTTGAAGATATGTCTGGAAGGTGTCGATACAGCCCAGCAGAGTACCTGCCTCATACGTCTGCCCCTCTTCAATGTCGAAATTCAACATTTTCCCATTACTTTCAGAGGAAACAATAATTTCCGTAGCCTCAAAGACACCATTCGCCGTGTTTTTCCGATGTTTCTTCCCGCATCCTGCCGAAAACAGAATAACCCCGGTCAACAGCAAACTGGCTACACCCAATCGCATAACTTTATGTCCAATTTGTTCAACTCGCATAGAAATACCAAACATATATATTTAAAAATCAACAACTTAAAAATTCATTACTCAACCGCGCAAAATTACAAAAAAAACGGCACAAAAAAACTTAATATGATTTATTGCATGAAACATTTAATTAATCACTAAGCAATGGAGAATTGTGATTGTTTATCAATTAATGTAGAAGCATCAAAGAAAAAATGTAACAAAAATTCAACTTTTTCGTTATTGGCAAGTCTGACAAAAGCAATTCAAAAAAACATGAAAGTACATTTTATCGCCATAGGCGGGAGCGCGATGCACAACCTCGCCATCGCATTGAAAATCAAAGGTTTCAATGTCACCGGATCAGATGATGAGATTTTTGACCCTGCAAAAGGACGTCTGGCCAAATATGGAATCCTACCACAAGATATCGGTTGGCATCCGGAAAAAATCACATCGGATTTGGACGCGGTCATTTTAGGTATGCATGCACGCGAAGACAATCCTGAACTTTTGAAAGCCAAGGAGTTAAATCTAAAGATATACTCCTATCCCGAATACCTATACGAGCAGAGCAAGGACAAAATCCGAGTAGTTGTCGGCGGTAGCCACGGTAAAACCACCATCACTTCCATGATCATCCACGTGCTACAACACCACCACATCGACTGCGACTACATGGTTGGAGCGCAGTTAGAGGGTTTCGAGGTTATGGTTCGTCTGTCCGACACGGCCAAAATGATGATCATTGAAGGCGACGAGTACCTCACATCCCCTATCGACCGACGTCCGAAGTTCCACGTCTATCAGCCGACCATCGGAATCATCAGCGGTATTGCGTGGGACCACATCAACGTCTTCCCCACATTCGAAAACTATGTGCAGCAATTCGAGATTTTCGCCAAAATGATTCCGCAGGATGGGCAACTGATTTATTGTCAAGAGGATACAGAGCTTCGGAAACTTGGCGAAAAGATCACAAACACAACCTGCATGCCTTATGGCATCCATCCATACTTTATTGACGATGGGGTAACCTACCTTAAAACAGACAGTCAACCTGTTCCATTGCAGATTTTCGGCAAGCACAACCTGATGAACATCAACGCCGCACGCCTCGCCTGCAATGCTTTGGGGCTGAATGATACGCAGTTCTATGAAGCCATAGCCACTTTCAAGGGCGCTTCGAAACGATTAGAATTGGTCGCGAAGAATGCCGAGTGCGCCGTGTATAAAGATTTCGCGCATTCCCCTTCCAAATTGAAAGCCACCATCAATGCCGTGCGAGAACAATACCCGAATCGTAAATTGGTGGCCTGTATGGAGTTACACACCTTCAGCAGCCTCACCGAAGAATTCCTGCAACAGTATAAACACGCTATGGATGAAGCAGATACAGCCATTGTGTATTACTCTCCCGCCGCCGTCCAGCACAAAAAGCTGCCGCCAATCTCCCCCGATATGATTTTTAAGGCATTCCAACGCGAGGATTTGCTAATTTTTAACGACTCCAACGAATTGAAAAACAGTCTCTTAAATATGGATTGGCATCATTCAGTACTGCTCCTGATGTCCTCCGGCAATTTTGATGGAATAAATTTGAACGAGTTCGGAGAAAAAATTGTACTTTTGCCGGCTTAAAAAAAGAGAAGGAAAATTCAAAAATAAATAAAGAACAAACAACAAAAACAATTGACAATGAAAAAGTTAGGTTTATTATTGTTAGCGGTTTTGACCTGTCTGGTATGTCTTGCACAACCGGAAATCAAATTTGAAAACACCACCTACGATTTTGGTAAAATCAAAGAGGAGGGTGGCAAGGTGACCGGCAAGTTCATCTTCACCAACGTTGGAAACGAGCCTCTGGAGTTGACCAACGTGCGTCCTGGATGCGGTTGCACAGCGGCGAACTACACCAAAGGAGCCATCGCTCCCGGCGAACAGGGCTATATCGAGGCCACATACAACCCGTACAACAGACCTGGTGTTTTCAACAAAAACATCCGAGTGACGACCAACGAACCCCGTTTTACGGAAAACGACAAAGCAACGCCTCACATGATTTTCATCAAAGGCGAGGTCATCAAACGCCCCCCGACAGAGTTTGAGAAGGCGGGATACACCAAATCTGCCGGCATGGTGCGCATCAAAGAACCTGATGTCGCCCACAACCTGCTGAACACACAAGTTTCCATCGACACATTCTATGTCCGCAACTTCTGGACCAAGCCCGTCACTTTCACTCTTGAGAAAACCCACGATTTCATTTCCGAGATTTACCGCAATTTCGGTGCGGAGCTGATGCCCGGCCAGGAGGGATTCTTCGTTTTGAAATATGATGCCTCCAAACGTAACAGCTTTGGCCAGTTGAAAGACGGTGTCACCTTCCTGACCAACGACTCCATCGAACCCGTGAAGCATATCCATTATGCAAACAACATCCGTGAGGATTTCTCAAAACTGACTGCAAAACAACTGAAAAATGCTCCTGCCTGTGTGATTTCCACAGATTCCATTGGCATGGGGAACTTCCAGAAAAACACCACTAGATCTGAAAAGTTGCGTGTGACGAACAACGGAAAATCCCCGCTTATTATCAGAAGTCTTGAGACAAGCGTTCCGATGTTCAGCGCATCTGCCAATATGATGACCATCCCTGTAGGAGAGTCAGCTGAAATCACCGTCACGTTTAAGGCTCCGGGTCGTGCCAGTGCCCAAAACGCCACGTTGGACATCATCACCAACGATCCCTCTAATTCGGTTCGCACGGTGAAACTCACCGCGAAGATATTGTAAGATAATTTACTTATTATCAAAAAAAGGAGGAAAATAACGAGATTTTCCTCCTTTTTTTGTAACGAACTATCCTTATTCGCTGAAAAGCAGCTGATTTCAGAAACTCACAGCGGGATCATGTTGAATTCTCCTTACAACGCCCTCCGCAAAATCTCCACAATGTCATCACGAGTGAGTTGCATGAATCCACCTCCAAGGATAGTCGCATCGGCCACTTGTCCGATGTTTTCGGGAGTCACACCCACTTCAGCGGCATTCATCGCCACACCAATCTCCTTCATCCAGCCCTCCAATGCATTCAAACCCTCCAAAGCAACTTGCTCGTCGGTTTTGCCATCGGGACAAACGTTCCAGACATTTTTCGCGAAGCGCACGAACTGGTGCAAACCGCAGTGCATGATGTACTTGTAGTATGGAATGGTAACGGCAGCGAGAGTCATTCCGTGCGTGGCATCCGTCACCGCACCGATAGCCTGCCCGATCATGTGAACCATCCAGTCCTGCCGTTTTCCCTTGCCAACGAGAGTGTTGAGAGCCCACGTGGCTGTCCACATGATGTTGCTGCGCGCCTCATAGTCCTGCGGTTTTTTCACGGCGATGCGGCTACTGTGGATGAGCGAACGCATAAGACCTTCGTTGAGGTAGTCACTGGTACTGTCGTCCTCATTGCTGAAATACTGCTCCATGAGGTGCGACATGATGTCGAAGAAGCCGGCAACCATCTGATACTGCGGTACCGTATAGGTGAGCTTCGGGTTCAGTATTGTGAACTTCGGCATCAGACGGCTGTCGAAGACCTTGCCAATCTTAAGGTTCTGTTTGTGGTTGGTAATGACGGAACCACCGTTCATCTCAGAACCTGTGCCCACCATGGTGAGGATGCAGCCCACGGGCAGGAGCCGAAGACTGGGTTCAGGGTCCTTGTAATCAAGGTAGTACGTCTGCCATGGGTCGCCATCGAGCCATGCAGAAGCGGCCACACCTTTGGCATAGTCGCATACGGAACCGCCGCCCACCGCAAGGATGAGATCGACGTTGTTCTCGCGGGCGAGTTTACAACCTTCGTAGAGCTTCTCCACCGTCGGGTTCGGCATCACGCCGGAATCCTCCACGATGGTTTTGCCAGCCTCGTGCAGGACATTGACGACCTGATCATATAGCCCTGTGCGCTTAATGGAACCACCGCCGTAGGAGAGCATGACGGTCTTGCCGTAAAGGGCGAGTTCTTCTTTCAAATGTTCCAAACTGTTCTCACCGAAATGCAGGCGAGTGGGGTTTTCAAATGTGAAATTTCCTAACATAACGTTTATTTTTTAGGCAGCAAATGTACACATTTTTTTTATCGAACAGACAAATCCCGTATGTATTCGTAATTTGTGTACTTTTGCCGCCGCAATGAAAAAGTGGTTCACACGCAAGAAGGAGGAGGAGCGCGCCGTCTCGCTGTCGGCGCTCACCTGGCAGCGTTTCAAGAAGGAACGCCAGGCCATCGTGTCGCTGGCCTACATCGGGCTTGTCATCATCGTCGCCATCCTCGGCTATCTCATCACCCCCGATCCCACCCCCTTCTGCAACCACCAACAACTCGAAATCGCCCTCCAAAAGCCCGGTTTCACCGTGCAGCTCCTGGAACTCAAACCCGAACAGGCTGTTCCGCACGTCAACTTCGTCAAGAAGATGCTGTTCGGACAACCCGCTGAGTACAAGACCGTTCCCATAGAATCTATTCAGCATAACGGTGATTCCGTTACCGTGAAACTGTTCCAACAGGAGTACTACGAATCGTACGCCAAGGCCGACCTTTCCCCACGCATGGTCAAGATACAGCGGTTCCTGCTCTGCACCGACCTCTACGGTCGCGACGTCCTCAGCCAGCTGATGATCGGCGCGCGCGTGAGCCTTTCCGTGGGATTCCTCTCGATCTTCATCGCCCTGTTCATCGGCACCCTCGTGGGCGCCACCGCCGGCTACTACCGCGGCAAGGTCGATGACGTGCTCACCTTCCTCATCAACGTGGTGTGGTCCATCCCTACCCTGCTACTCGTCATCGCCATCAGCTTCGCCCTCGGCAAAGGATTCTGGAAGATTTTCATC